>NZ_CAMYKG010000037.1 GCF_947258925.1 uncultured Eudoraea sp.
GCTATAAAAATAATGCTTGAACAGGATCCCAATACTAAATGGCTTGCTATTGTCCTGGGAACGGAAGATGAAGCACAAACAATAATTGATAACCAAAAAAGTAAGACAAGCTAAAAACAAGAGGTGTTTACGAAAACAGATAGGGTTTTATAAGTGATGGTTTGCCCATTGCTTTGGTTTGCATTTATGAGTCTGTTGCAAAACCAAGCTTTTAGGCTTACTAAAAAAATAAAAACTAAATATTAAAATTGAAATATCTATAAGGATCCTTTTTAGCCAGGTTCTTGTAGGGCTATTATTTGAAACAAAGTTGCTCTGGCGAGACCTAATTTCTACTTTTTTACTACTAAAGGGTTATTGACATTACTACTAATTAGTTTATAAATTTATAAGAAATAAAATAATTTAAACTAGAGCAGCAGGAATAGGGAATACAAGATTAAGAAATTCTGAATTTGAATGGAAATTTCAGTAATAGGTTGGTTTTTATGGTTGCCTTTGCTGGCAGGATTCTTTCCTGCTGGCAAAGGTTTTGTAAATAATGAACACAGATTTAAACGCTTTCTTCCGGTATATGGAAACCTTTTCCGCGTATAATTATGTTATAAATGAAAATAATGATTTTTTTTAGGTCTGGTTCTACTAACTTGCATGTTCGGATTTTCACAAGAAAAAGATACCGTAAAAACACTAACATCTTTTAAATATAGTGCTAACTGTTTTCCTGGTTTCCGCCAATGACATGGAAAAGGAGGCCTAAGTTAAGATTGAAGACAATGTGCAAACAGCAACTTTTGTGGCGGCTATTATGATCATTAAGTACAGTTTAAAATTTAGATAATGAATAGTTTGTTGAAAAAGTAAATTTGAATACTAACAGAATTATGATCATTTTTATAGAACGTCTTAAAAATCTATTTCTAAGAATTCGACAGGGTTTTATCAGTAGTATTCCATTGATATTATTCCTGTTACTAGTTCCACCGGGCGCTTCTTCTCAAGACGATATTGTTGGCGATACAATCGCCCCCGTTCCGCAACCACTCAATATTTCGCAAATTCCGGAATACACTAATGCCTCTGATCGTTTAGTAAAAAATGTCAGCGATTTAACCAAACAAAATGAGGAATTAAATCATATTAAAAAGGAACTACCCCTGGCCGGGGAAGACATCAGCACCAAATTACAACTATTGAAAGATAGCAGTGTCGTCTACAGGCTGGATCGCCTAGATAAGGAACTGCGCGAAATAGACCTCATTAGCGAACGCGTAGATAGGTGGAAAGGGTTAGTGACAGAATGGTCAGATGATGCCCGGCTAAAAAACAAACAACTAGATTCATTGTTGAACTTAGGACTACTTTCATTGGAGTTTATGACAGGGGAAAAGGAAGAAAACAAATCAGAATCTGATGAGCTGGAAAAAGATAGTGCCAAAGTAAATGTGATATTAAAATTAGTTGATGATCTCAATTCCAACATATCTGAACTTACCCTGGCACAAAGTAATCTGAATATATGGATCAATGAAATTCAGCCAGTCGAAAATATGTTGACGGTTACTTTTAGCGAGATCAATGCCGCTAAATCCCTGCTTGATGATAGAAGACAGGAAATGGCAAAACAAATCTGGATTCCCGAATATCCTCCGATATGGAATATGAAGCAATATTCTATATACGTTCATGATGAGCCAAAACTTATATTAGTTTTACAAAACAGCATTGGAATTGTACGAGAATTTCTAAAAAACAATCGCGATTTACCTTACCAGGCCGGTTTCACTTTTATAGTTTTTCTGGGACTGATAATTTATTTGAAGTTTAATTCATCTTACTTTTTTGATGCGTTTCCTGAACAATACAAAGAATCTGGTGTAATACTTCACCACCCTATTCTTTCATCTCTGATCCTCACCTGGTTCGCTATAAGCCTTTTCGCTGAATTGCCTGTTGAATTAACACGTATTATAGCATTATTTATGCTTATACCTATCAGTATAATGTTTTGGTTAATGGATAAAGATCGGGCGTGGTACAAGATTGTCATATTTATTGTGTTTTATTTGTTATTCCTGATCATTCCCTATCTCAATTATTTTGCATTAGTACAGCGTATTACCCTTCTCTTTATTGGGATTGGTGCTTTTTCGGTATTATATTGGATAAAGAAACGAAAGGACTTGCTTGACGATGTGAAGGATCTATGGTTTGGATTATTGCCTTTTACTATCCGTCTGTTTATGATGATCAGCCTGGTTGGTCTTCTGAGTAATATTTTAGGAGCTGTACAACTTTCACAAATATTGTTAACAGCAACCTTGGGCACTTTTATATTTTTTATCATTTATTCAGAAGCCATACTCCTGGCGAGGGCCTTTCTTTATTTAATTTTATTGGGACCGCTCTTTAAAAAATCATATATCCTTCAGGAGGACAGCAAAACCGTATTAAATAAGGTAAACCGCGTGCTAAAGATTGTTGGTTTTGCATTTTGGGTCTATACCATCCTATCCCTTTTAACTATATGGAAGGATGTTTGGAAAACTTTCAATACTTTTCTAAACACCCCATTCACAGTTGGTGAAGTAAGCATTTCATTAGGGAATATTCTTGCATTTTTTATCACAATTCAAATTTCACTCTGGCTCTCGAGTTTTATTCGTTACTTACTGAATAAGGAGGTTTTTCCACGAACCCAGCTCAAGGTAGGCGTTTCTAATACTATATCTATGACGATACGCTATACCTTTATTATACTGGGATTCATTATAGCACTTGCCGCTGCCGGAATTCCCTTCGATAAACTAACCATTGCGGTGGGCGCTCTGGGAGTAGGTGTTGGTTTTGGGTTGCAGCACATTGTTAACAATTTTATTTCAGGCATCATAATAGCCATGGAACGTCCTATCCAAATTGGAGATACGGTGCAAGTAAAATCCATTTCCGGGGTTGTAAAGGACATTGGATTCAGAGCGAGTGTAGTACGTACCTGGGACGGTGCTGAAGTTATCATACCAAATGGCATGCTCCTCTCTGAAGCACTGACCAACAAGACGCTCTCCGATCTTAGAAGACGGATAACAGTGGAAGTACGGGTACCCTTCGATACGGATATTAATGCCGTCAAAGAACTCTTGATTGAAACAGCAAAGATGCAGCCGGGAGTTCTCCAGGATCCAGAACCCTATATGAACTTTGAAGGCCTCGGAGAAAGCGCTATGGAAATTAAACTATATTTCTGGATGGATAGTTCGAGCGGCGTCCTTCTCGTTGCAAATTTGGTGCGAATTGAAGTCTTTGATGCGCTCCGAAAGGCAGGAATCGAAATACCTGTCCCAAGGATTGATATTCAAAACAGAGATAAATAGCCCGAGTATCCAGATCGACATAAATGGGTAAAGGGCATTACTTACGAATCTCGTGAAGTATTACTGCACAAACTCTGTGGGTTTCAGGAATTGTAATGACGTGGAATGAATAACGCTTGAACCCCCTTAAATCATTAGATATTCCTTTCTTATTTATGTTACGAAATCGTCAAAACGTTTTGGGGTTGTTCTAACAAATTTCCTGTATTGCGTTAATTGGATAATAATTATATATTTAAAGGCCAGTTGATATTATAATTGTTCAACAAACTATATTAAACAATTAACTTTATTTATTAATAGTATACCACGAGATGCTTTTTCAGATTACCTATCACTCTTTTTCCAGGCCGGGACTTTCCATTACCGAAATTGAGGACATAATTACACAAGCAAAAAAATTTAATAGTGCTCATGAGATATCGGGCTGTCTAATTTATAATAAGGGGTATTTTCTTCAGGTTCTTGAGGGAGAAAAGCAGCTTGTTACCAGTTTAATCAACAGTATAAAATTGGATGATCGCCATGATCACTTTACCATACTTTCTGAGGGTGAAACTAATGAACGAACCTTCAAGGAATGGTCAATGGCCTTTTATCATGATCCTCTAAATACTGAATTGAATGGTGAAGTACAGGAAATTAAAGACAAGCTATTAGCACTTTCAGCGAGTTCGGAAAAATCAATTTTTGCGATGAAAGTCTTTTGGTATAATGTGAGGAATCTTCTGACTGAAAAAGGATATTATAAACCCGGTTAATAATTAAATTTACTGAATCGCTGCTTGCGATCACTGTCTGCACCACTCCGGGTGTGCTTTATTATATCCTGCCCGTACTAATACGGAAATGCTTTTTCTGCAGTTTTTTGTGCACTTAAAGAAGGGTCATGATTCAGATCATTGCCAAAATATTTCCTATGTATTTCCTTTGCATAAAACTTAAATGATGCCTTGGATTATTACTGGAATTCTTCTATTTCTGTTTATAACTTATCTCTTATTTGTTCCTCTGGATATTGTTGTAAACATAGCTAAAAAGCAATACTTCGTGCGAATTTGGGGTTTGGCCAAAGTCGCATTGGAAGGTCACGAAAAAGAATTCTTACGTATTAAGCTGAATACACTATTCACAAGATTTTACTTTTACCCATTAAGAAAAAAGGAAAAGGAAAAGGAAAAGAAGAAAAAGATAGAGAAGAGTTCCGGGAAAAAGCAAAATTTTAGGTCAAATTTAAAAAGGGGGTTACAATTACTAAAATCCTTTAAAGTAAAGAAATTACTATTGGACATAGATACCGGTAATTGCATTCAAAACGCAAAACTGTATCCTGCATTTGCTTTTTTGAATCACTATGTAGGTACCTTTCAGGTAAATTTTGAAGGTAGGGTAAACGTGGTGTTACACTTGCAAAGCAGGCCCATATACATTATTAAATCATTTATTAACAATTAAAATACTTATCATGGAATTACAATTTGAAGAATTTTTAGGAAAAATCACTGAATTTATCAAAACAGAAGCTAATACCGAAACTGTTATCGGCGAACAATTTCAATTAGGAGAATTTAAATGTGTGCCTGTTATTAAGGTAGGCATGGGATTTGGATCAGGTGGAGGAGAAGGCGTTGAATCAAAAGCTAAAAAAGGTCAGGGCATGGGTGCCGGAGCCGGAGTAGGAATTGAACCATTAGGTTTCTTGGTAACCAAGGAAAATGAAATTTCCTTTATTGAAGCAGGAAAAGCGCATGGTTTAGCTGCCGCTTTTGAAAAAGTACCTGAATTAATTGACAAGTATGTCGAAACGATGAAAAAGAAAGAAGAAGAATTGGTTTAGTTTTATCTAAATAAAGATCAACCAAAACATTTGCTAAGTAAGACTTAGTTGAAGCTGAGTAGGATTCAAAAGAACACTGAGAATCCTACTCGGTTTTTTTAAGGTTAAACCATTCGGCTGTTATATATTTTTCTGCGGGTTCCTGTCTTTTATATTCAAACTCATTCTTAAGGCTATTGTACTCATAGTCCTTGCTCCATTCCTTATGGTGAAGGGAAACTTGCTTAATAGCTTCACATATAAAGTCAATCTCTTCGTTAGTCATAATAGGATGCACAGACATACGCACCCAACCCGGCCGCTCAATCAGACAACCTTCCAGGATTTTTTGTTCAATGGCCTTGGAAGTAGTGAGGTCCACATTTAATAAGTAATGGCCGTATGTGCCTGCGCAGGAACATCCGCCACGAGTTTGGATCCCAAATCGATCATTCAGAAGTTTAACCACCAAATTGTAATGCACATCCTCTATGAAAAAAGAGATGACCCCCAATCTATCCCTGTGTTTTGATGCCAGGATATGAATATTTTTAATATGTGCTAATTCATTGAATATTCGATCTATTATCTGATGCTCTCTGGCTAAAATGTTTTCCGTTCCCATTTCTTCTTTCAATCGGATTGCCAGAGCCGTTTTGATGGTTTGCAGAAAGCCGGGTGTACCACCGTCCTCCCGGGTTTCAATATCGTCGATATAATCATGATCACCCCATGGGTTAGTATAAGCCACTGTTCCGCCACCAGGATTATCCGGGATTAAATTCTTGTATAATTTTTTATTAAAAATAAGTACACCTGATGCTCCGGGGCCACCTAAGAATTTATGGGGCGAGAAGAAGATAGCATCCAGGTGGGCGTCTTTGTCATTTGGGTGCATGTCAATTGGCACATAGGGCGCGGAACAAGCAAAATCCACAAAACATAATCCATTAAAACTATGAATAAGCTTTGCAACTTCGTGGTAGGATGTAACAATTCCTGTAACATTGGAGCAAGCGGTAACAGAGGCTATCTTTATAGGATGTTTTTCATATTGTAATAGAAGTTTATGAAAGCTATCCAGGCAAATTAAACCTTCTGAATTACAGGGGATTACTTCTACTTTGGCTATAGTTTCTAACCAGGAAGTCTGATTGGAATGATGCTCCATATGGGAAATAAAAACCACGGGTTTAATAGCTTCAGGCACTTTGGTATACTCCTTCAGGTTTTCTGAAACCTTTAAACCTAAAATTCTTTGAAACTTATTTATTGCCCCGGTCATTCCCGTCCCAACAGTTAGTAAAACATCCTCTTCTGATGCATTCACATGAGCTTTTATAATAGTACGGGCTTCTTTATAGGCAAGGGTCATAGACGAGCCGGTAACGGAAGTTTCTGTATGTGTATTGGCCACAAAAGGTCCTATATCATTGAGCAACTTTTCTTCAATAGGGCGGTACATTCGTCCGCTAGCCGTCCAATCGGCATAAATAATTTTCTTTGTCCCATAAGGGGATTCAAAACTTTGATCTATTCCAACAACCTGGTTTCTAAAGGGAGTAAAATAAGATTCAAGTGTATCCTTAGCCGTAAGAATTGTTTTCATTTCAAATTCCTTTTATATTTCGTACTAATGAACGCAAAATTTTGATCTTTTGAAAGTTAGCTTATCTAAAGATATTAAAACAATATAACTTCATCCCTGTAGAATCCGGTTTTAGCTTTTTTTCTTAAAGAAAGGACCTGAACTCAGGCATTAATCGACTTCAATTCCTGATAGAACTAAAAAATATTACTAGTATATTTAGGCCTCAAATACTAATATCTCATGAAATTAATTATTAGTTCCCTGCTGGCAATATCCTGTTTCGTTGTTTTTGCTCAAAAAAAGGTTTTAGACCATAAAGATTTTGCTATCTGGAATTCCATAAAAAATAAATCTATTTCGCCAAATGGCAATTATATACTTTACTCCCTTGAAAAAGGTGAAAGAGATCATTATTTAAAAGTTCATGATAAGAAGGCCAATATGGTTTTTGAATATGACCGTGGTTCCGAGGGAAAATTTACTTATGATTCAAATTACGCGATATTTACTATTAAGGCATGGAAAGACAGTGTCATAGCCATGAAAAGGCGTAAAGTGAAAAAGAAGGACCTCCCAAAAGACAGTTTGGGAATATATGATCTGGCAAATAATTCACTGCTGAAAATTGGCCATATACGATCGTATAAAATCCCTGAAAAATGGAATGGATATCTCGCTTACCAAATAGAAGAAATAAAAGAAGAAAAAAGTGAAATACCGGAAGACACCTTAGGGATAAAAGAAAAGGATGACAAAGAGAAAAAGAAAAAAGTAGGGAAGAAAAACGGCTATCATCTGTTGGTTCAGGATATCCGGACCGGACAAAAAGATACATTCAAGTTTGTTACGGACTATACGTTTGCTAAAAAGGGCAAGCAATTGGCTTTTGCAACCACAGGAAGCAAGCAGGAAGAAAATGCGGGAGTTTACATTCTTGATTTTGACCAGGCTACCTTAGCAAAGGTACATTCAGTCAAAAAAGGAAAATATTATCAACTCAATTTTAGTGAATCCGGAGATAATCTGGGTTTTATTGTTGATCCGGATACTACGAAGGTTCAGATAAGGCCCACAGAGTTGTTTCTTTGGCAAAAGGGACAGGATAGGGCTATAAAAGTAGCTGAAGCTTCCAATACCCCCTTAGCTTATCACCCTTCTCAAAATGCTGAATTACTCTTTTCAAAAGATGAGTCTAAATTATTTTTCGGGCTCACAAAACCCCCAATAATTAAGGATACACTGATTACTGAAGACGAAATTGTAAATGTTGAAGTATGGACATACGACGAACCCCGGCTATATACCGTACAGGAATTGCAGCTGAAGACAGACACTATACAGTCATTCCAGGCTGTACTAAACATAAAAGATGATTTTAGCATTGTACAATTGGGAAGTACGGACTATCCGGAAGTTGAGTTGGGTAATGAAGGGAACTCGGCTTATTCATTATTAAAACGCTCAGAACCGTACCAGCTAGAGCAACAATGGACGGGTAGAAGGGCAAAAGACTATGCTATTTTAAATAGCGCCACCGGGAAAATTAAAGAAATACTTACCAAAGTTACCGGACCGGTGAACCTAAGCCCCGGGGGCAAATTTGTTTATGGCTACAATTCCATGGAAGAAACCTGGTTTGCATATAACATTGAGAAGGATTCCTATTTAAATTTGACTAAGGATAAGGAATTTTATGACGAATTACATGATTCCCCGAGTCCGCCCGATCCTTATGGAGCAGCCGGATGGATCGAAAACGACAAGGCTATTCTTTTATATGACCGATATGATATCTGGAGATTTGATCCCTTTACCGGAGAAGGAAAGCGATTTACAAAAGGCAGGGAAACTAAAACCCGGTTTCGCTATGTTTCACTGGACAAAGAAGAACGATTTTTAGATACTACCAAAAAATGGTTGTTAACTGCTTTTAATGAAACCGATAAGAGTGGGGGATATGCCGAATTTAATCCAAAAGATACCAGTTTAAAATTTTTGCTTCAAGGACCTTTTCGATTCAGAGATCCAATAAAAGCCGAATTAGATGATGCCGTGATCTTTACAAGAGAATCATTTGAAGAGTTTCCTGATATTCGATACGCTGATCTCAGATTCAAAAACATCAGGCTTATATCCAATGCTAATCCACAACAAAACAGCTATAACTGGGGGACAATTGAATTGGTTAACTGGACCTCTCTAAACGGTGATGAATTAACCGGACTACTGGTGAAGCCGGAAAACTTTGATCCGTCAAAGAAGTACCCAATGATCGTAAATTTTTACGAAAAAAGTTCAGACAGATTACACTATCACAGGGCTCCAAACCCGGGTCGTTCTACAATTAACTATAGTTTTTATGCCAGCAGAGGGTATTTAATTTTTAATCCTGATGTTAACTATCGAATTGGATATCCGGGAGAAAGTGCCTATAACTGCGTAATCCCCGGGGTCACTTCCTTGATAGAAAAAGGATTTGTTGATAAAGATAATATTGGGGTACAGGGCCATAGCTGGGGTGGATATCAGATAGCTTATCTGGTAACTAAGACAGACATTTTTAAAGCTGCTGAAGCAGGAGCTCCGGTTCCCAACATGATTAGTGCCTACGGTGGGATTCGCTGGTGGACGGGCTTAAGCAGGCAATTTCAATACGAACATACCCAGAGTAGGATAGGGGGTACACCCTGGGAATATCCGATAAGATACATGGAGAATTCACCCATCTTCAATATAGATAAGATAAATACCCCGCTGCTGATTATGCATAATGATGCAGATGGTCATGTTCCATGGTATCAGGGCATAGAGTTCTTTGTGAGTTTAAGACGGTTGGGCAAACCTTCATGGTTTCTAAACTATAATGGTGAACCCCACTGGCCATTAAAATTGCAAAACCGAAAAGATTTTAACATACGCATGGCTCAGTTTTTTGATCATTATTTAAAGGGAGCTCCATTACCGAAATGGATGGACCGTGGTGTTCCTGCAATTGAAAAAGGTGTAAATCAGGGCTACGAGTTGATCGAAAATTCCGATGGAAATTAGTTAAGGGGAGTTGAAGGCTTAAGCAAGTATACTTTCATGACCGGAGTCTTTCACAAAAAGACAGGAACTATTTGTTAAGTGTGTCATTTCATTGACAAAATCAAATCTAAGATTCTCGTCCATTCCAAAAATATTAAGGTCTGAGGAAGGGGCATCTGCCACCACGTTTTTAAAATTTCCCACATGTACTTCCGTTAGTGTTTGGGGAAGTCGGGCCAGGTTAATAAGTAAATTCAGAAATTTCTGGGCATTTTCTTTTTCTGCCTCTTCCTTAATAACAATAATTAGCCTAATATTTGCTTCCCAATTTTTTTTGAGCTTGTATGCAATTAAGATTGACAAGTCTAAATTGCCGATATCCCAGCCAAGATCCCAGTTGTCTGTGCGATCACTTACCCAAACATTAATCATGTTTCTCCTACCCAATAATGCTGTAGGATGTGAAGAGTACAATAAGACCCCTATTTCGAGCCGGATAGATTCCTTTATTACAGGTCTAATCTCAGTCTCATAGTTATCATGGTTCTGCAGGTTCAGGAAAACAATATTAGGTCTGAAAAATGCTCCTTTTAAAGCCTGATTCCCGTAATTCACTCCCTTGGCAAAATCATCTGTATTAATAACAGTCGACGAAGAAAAAACGCCCTTAATTCTAAAGGCTTCCGAAAGCGATGATAATTCTTTGGTTAATTTGCCATCAGTAGTATTTGATGCTATACCAAGGAGTTTGATGGAACCTCTAGGCCTTGCTATATTCCTTAAGAATTGAAAATTACCTTTGGCGCCCACAATATCCCGGACCGGTACCATTAAATTTGGTTTCCATGCCCTTTGCTGCATGGTTTTCATGCCCCAGGTATGTTTAGCCGCCCACTCGGCAAAAGATACAAATAGGCCTGATCTGACATCTTCAAAAGGAGTTTCTATATTTTGACGGGATAAAAACCAATAAACAACAAAAACAATACTTATTGAAATTAAACTAATAGTTGGGTTTATTATAAACATTGCCAATATGGATGAAGATAACCCTATCCAGGGCACCCATTTATTAATTTTAAATAATGGCCGGTAGCTTATTAAACCCAAATTTTGTTCTATAATTACCACGATATTGATCATGGCATAGGTAATGAGGAAAAAGAGAGTGACCAGGGGAGCAATTGCATTAAGATCGCGTAGCAACATTGTTAAAAAAATCATGATCCCTGTAACAATCATTGCATTTCTGGGCTGGCCGTTTGCACTTTGGCCGGCAAGAAATTTACCATAGGGCAACACACGATGTTCTCCCATGGCGTAAAGAATACGCGAAGAACCTACAAGGGAGGCCAGGGCAGAAGAAAAAGTAGCACCAAGGATCCCCGCAATGACCAAAGGTCCATAAAAGGCTTTGTCAATTATGATATTATAATTAGAGATTAATTCCTGCTCCGTGGCTGATCGGGCGAGCCAAAAAGCCAGTGCCATATAGATGACAAAACTTACTCCAATTGCCCACAAGGTACCTACAGGTATACTTTTATTTGGGTTCTTTAATTCCCCTGACATATTAGCACCGGCCATTATTCCTGTTGAGGCCGGAAAAAAAACAGCGAACACAATCCAGAATGTGGTACCACTAAAACCATTTTCAGGAGATCCTTTGAAATTCCCCCATCGGATGGCATCTTCAGTGGGGATTGCCATTGAACCATAATAAGCGGCCATTACAATAGATATTAGCGATAAAATAATGATTCCCATGATAAAAAATTGGGTCTTAATGGCCAAATCAGCACTTATGTAAGCTATTGTCAATAAAACACCAAAAACAATAATATCAACTAAAAAAGGGAAATGATGCGGAAAAATCCCTAACCAGCCTTCCCGAAAACCAAAGATATACATGGTAACAGCCAAACCCTGAGAGACATATCGTGGAATACCAAGGCTGCCACCTACTTCAAGACCAAGTGCCTGTGAAATTATCGCATATGCGCCCCCGGCCCCTATACGGATATTGGTTGTAATCGCGGACATGGATAGTGCGGTGGTCAATGTGATAAGAAATGCAATGATAATTATCAACCATGCGCCCAGAAGTCCGGCATTACCAACTACCCAACCCAGTCGAAGGTACATGATAACACCTAGAATGGTTAAAAGCGTAGGTGTAAAAACGCCTGCAAAAGTCCCGAATTTCTTTCCGTTGGTTGGTTGTTTTCCCATACGAGTATTAGACATACCTAATTTGCGCAGAAGATAATAATTCTGTTTAAATATGAATGAATTAATTTGAAAGGAATTTCGTAATGAATTATTTAATAGGGCTGCCCAATATTTCTTCCGGTCATTAAACAGATCTGTTCGGACACTTTTTAGCTACGTTCGTCCTTTATATGTTGTAACTCATTTTCGGATTTTTTTAATTCGCCGGCATAACCAATTAATAAATAGATATGAAAAATGTATTTTTTACCGCCCTGGTGCTTTTTGTAGCCATGGGTTATTCCCAAAAAAAGAACAATGGAAAAGTATTTAATGAACATCCGGCAATTGATTTAGTCAATGATATGCTTGATGCATTCTTTGCAGGAGATACCGATAAAGTAGCTTCCTACCTGGCAGAAGATTTTAAAGCTTATAACGGGACCGGTATCAATAAGGATAGTAAAGGTAACGACAAAGAACAGTTTATTAACCAATCTAAATTTTGGAAAGATAACCTGTCCTATGTATCCTTTAAGCCAAGCAAAGGCGCTTATCCCGACGCCATAGAGTATAAAGATGGCGGAGTTTGGGTACAGACCTGGCACCACCTTAAGGCCATGCATAATTCAACAGGAGTAAAAATTGATATGCCCACCCATCGCTTATTTAAATTGAATGACGACAATAAAATTGAAACGATGATCAATTACTTTAATGAGCGGGTTTTCTGGGAAATTGGACAAAGTTTTGAAGATAGAAAAAACGGTACCATATACAACCATCACGATAATATCAATTCTGTTAGGAAGATGATGAACGCTTTTGAAAACATGGATTTGGAGACCGCCTACGGCTTTTTCAAAGAAGATGCCCGCTTTAACACCTTGGAATTGCCCGATGGCGAAACACTGAGCCTTGAAGAAATAAAAGAACGAAACAGCAAAGTAATGGAGGCATTTGAGATCAACAGTATTGATGTTGTCGGCTACCCAGACTATCTGGAATATGATTTGCGCGATGGCAGAGCGGTACAATCCTGGTGGAAATTTAGGATGACCAGAAAAGCTGACGGAAAAAAAATAATCCTTCCTGCCTTATATATTCACGATTTTGATGAAGATGGCAAGATCGTCAGATCCAGTTCTTATATAAGTACCAAGGTACTGGACGCGAAGTAAAAATACCAACCTAAACCTTTAAAAGAGCGCTCAAAGCGCTCTTTTTTGATATAGTACTATTTCAATCTAAATGTAACTAACATTTTTAGGTACTTCTGGCTGTTAATAATATGATTTACAAGTATATAGTTATCAAGGGCAAGGTCGGCTTCACAGACCAAAAACAGCATAATACGTCATGCATTATATCGAAAAAATGGCAAAAACGGCAATTGTTTTAGTAAAAATCAGGAAATTAGCGCTTTCAATTGAACAAGACTCAGTTAACAATATTCATACTTGATTAACATATAGTAAGTTAAATCCCCCATGAAAAAGAAATTATCCCTTATTATTTTTATTAGTGCCTTTTTACTACAACTATCTTGTAGTGAGGATCTGAACGACGACCCGAACACAGGAAGACTTTCGGTGCAACTAACAGATGCTCCCTTTCCCTATGATTTAATTTCTGAGGCCAATGTTACTATTTTTAAAATAGACGCGCGCCATAAAGGAAATGGGATGGAGGATGAAGAAAATAACAAAGAGGAAGGTAATCCTTTTGTAGTTTTAATGGAGGAAGAGATAGATGTTAACCTAATAAATCTCACCAATGGAAATACCGAGATGCTTGCAGATATTGATGTGCCTGTTGGGTCATATGACCTTGTTCGGGTTTATGTAAAAGGTGTTAATGTTGTGCTGAATGATGGTTCCACTTTTGATTTGAAAGTCCCGAGTGGAGAACAAACAGGAATTAAGGTATTTATAAAACCTTCTTTAGTGGTAAGTGGAGAAATAAGTTCAGATTTGCTCTTAGATTTTGACGTAAGCAGATCATTTATACCTAAAGGAAACCGTAAAAGTCTTGCAGGTATTAATGGGTTTAACTTTAAACCGGTTATAAAGGCAAGTAATATATCTTTTGCCGGAACGCTTGCTGGTTTGGTGAGCACTACCCAGAATGAAGAAAAAATTGGATTGGAGGGTGCCATAGTATCTGTTTTTGCTGCAGACACCCTTAACACAAGCACCTTTACAGATGAAACCGGTAACTATATGATATTGGGCCTTATGGAGGGTCCATATGATGTGATGGTAGAACTGGAAGGCTACGAAACACAGACAGCAGAAGAAGTAACTATTATGGCGGGGAATAAAATAATTCAAGACTTTGATTTGGTTCCTGTGCCATAAGGAACAGTGGTTAAGTCCGGAAGGCGGAATAGTGATATTCCGCCTTTTTTATGCAAAAAAGTCTGCTGTCTTTCCTGAATTGTTATATGCCTCTCCGAACAGTTAACAAAAATGATTATTTTCGGTGTTAACACCCATTGATCCCATGAAAAATAAACCTGACCCTGCTATTCGTTTTTAGTATGAAAGCTGCCATATATCAAAAATTTCAGGGGTCCATAAGCATTGAAAATACCCCTGATCCTGTTCCTAGTGAGCTTGGTGTTGTTATTAAAGTAGAGGCCAGTGGTTTATGCCTGAGTGACTGGCATGGTTGGATGGGCCATGATACTGATATTTCATTACCGCATGTTCCCGGACACGAATTTGCAGGTACTATAATGGCTGTTGGCAGGGATGTTAAAAACTGGCGAATTGGTCAGCGCGTTACAGTGCCATTTGTTTGTGGTTGCGGCTCCTGTGACTATTGCTTATCCGGAAATCAGCAAGTTTGCGATAATCAGTTTCAACCCGGATTTACCGCATGGGGATCTTTTGCGGAATATGTAGCGATTGATTTTGCTGATGAAAATTTGGTGGAATTACCACCGGAGATTTCATTTACAGAAGCCGCTGCCCTGGGATGTAGGTTTATTACGGCTTATCGTGGGGTTCGTGATCAGGGAAAATTAACTCCAGATCAGACCATTGCCATCCATGGTTGTGGTGGAGTAGGACTTTCCGCCATTCAAATAGCTCGGGGTATTGGTGCTAAAGTAATAGCTGTTGATATTACAGATGATAAATGTAGAATGGCTAAAGATTTGGGAGCAGATTATACCATTAATGCTACAAATACCGAAGTTGTCCGGGCCATAAGAGAAGCGAGTGGAGGAGGTGTTCATGTCTCTATTGATGCAATAGGTAACCAAACTACTTGCCTAAATTCCATTAACGGACTTCGTAAGAGAGGGAAACATATTCAAATTGGATTATTGAATAAAGTTGATGCAAACCCGCCAATTCCGATGCCCCTGGTAATTGCCAATGAATTGGAAATCATTGGAAGTCATGGGATGCAAGCCCATAAATATGATGAGATGTTTGCATTTATTAAATCAGCAAAAATAAATTTAGGTAAAATTATTACCGAAACCATAACCCTGGAAGCAGTACCGGATTACTTACCTAAAATGCACCTGTTTAATGCTACGGGAATTAATGTCATCAATACGTTTTAGGAACTTTAAAAAGTTAAACCCCGGAATTAAACCTTATCTTTACGCTAAACCGCTAATAATTAGCATAATCCCCTGAATACATGAAATCATTTACTATTGAAGAATTAACTAACATCCTCGGAGGAGAGATGGTCGGAACTACAGACCAATGTATTTTGGGATTGGAAGAAATTGAAAAGGCAGATAATTCACAAATTACCTTTATTGGAAGCAGAAAATATGCACAAAAATGGGCAAATTCAAATGCATCCGTAGCTATTGTAAATGAAGGAATCAAAGTTGTGCCGGGAGCTAACCGGGCCTTTATAAAAGTTAAAAATGCCGATTTGGCTATGGCGGAGTTACTGGAAATTTTTATCGAGGATACCCCATATTTTGATAAGGATATACATCCTAGTGCCGTAGTTGATAAGACTGCCATAATAGGGGACAATACTAAAATTGGAGCCGGGAGCTATATAGGAAAAGATGTTGTATTGGGTAAAGGAGTTATTATATATCCCAATGTTACCATCCTGGATGCAACCAGAATTGGCGATAATACCGTGATTTGGTCCGGAACCGTAATTCGTGAAAGAACCGTAATAGGAGCCAATTGTATTTTTCAAATAAATGTTAGTATCGGAGCTGATGGTTTTGGTTACAGGCCAAGGGAAGATGGACGGGGACTAGTAAAAATTCCGCATATAGGAAATGTGGTCATTGGCAATGATGTGGAAATCGGAGCCAATACATCGATTGACCGCGGAAAATTCAGTTCCACTATTTTGGGCGATGGCTGCAAGATTGACAACCAGGTACAAATTGCGCATAACTGCGTTTTAGGGCGCTCATGTATTATGGCAGGTGCTAGTGGTTTGGCAGGATCTGTGACCCTGGGAGATGGTGTTGTTATTGGAGGTAGTGCATCAATAAAGGATCATGTTACGATTCATTCTGGTGCCACAGTTGGAGCAGGTTCCGGGGTGCTAGCTGATGTTCCACCCGGAAAAACCGTTCTGGGTTACCCCGCATCTGATGCCAGAGATAAACTCAGGGAATGGGTTGCCACACGTAAGTTGATCCAGTAACCTACCAGGTAATTTTCTTCAATCAATTCTGTTGCATACCTTATATAGGCTGCCTGTTTATTATTAAATAATAACTTTAATTATATTCCCTTATATTATTTATATTCAGGCCAATACTTAGGTATTTTTTTTCTTAAATAGGATACACTTCTTTTTAACTGTTCCATGCCATCCACCCCGTCTTCTATGCTAATCCACCCATCAAACCCAACTCCTTTTAGTTCTGCAAAAATCGCATCATAATCATTCAATCCCTGGCCAATCTCTCCATGGCGAAGTCTTTTCGCATATCCGACAACTCCACTTTCTTCCTTTCGGAGATCATCAAGGGTACCTTCTAAAAGATAACGGTCTGAGGCATGCATAGTCACTACCCGGGAAGAAACTCTTTTCAATAGCTCAAGTGGATCTTCACCTGCCAGGAAGGCATTGCTGGGATCATAATTAACTCCAAAATTAGGATGATTTATTAAAGACACAAGTTTACAAAAAACCTCCATTTTCTGTGCAAATTCAGGATATGCCCAAAAGTCATCCTTGTAGTGGTTTTCTAAAATTAAAGTAATTCCCCGTTCGCTCGCATAGGGTAAACAGGCTTCAATACTTTCTGCAGCAAACTTTATTCCTTCTTCCATGGATAATTCCGGACGTTTTTGACCAGAGAGGACCCTACAATATGAACCACCCAGGGCTTCAGTCATTTCTATCCAGCGTTTTTGCTTTTTAATTTCGTTGTCCCGGAAAGATTTATCTGGGTGCGTAAAATCAGGAGAACAACAAAGCATCGGAATCATTTTTCCTTTTTCTTCCACTTTTTTTCTGAATACCTCCCAATTGGACTGATCTGTCATTTCCAAAAAACCCGCATACCATTCTAAACCATCAACCTCCAATGCCGTAGCTAAATCAATCCACTCAGCTACTTTCATTGCACCGGTTTTGCATAGATCATGCATATAAGCTTTCGGAAAAACGGCTAATTTGGGCACCTAACACTTATTTTAAATTAATTACTCATTACGAAAGCCCTTCCAATTCTTTGGCAGATTACGACCTATCATGGGGAATTGTTCCAACTCCAGTACCTGGCCACTAACCGGACCGCATTCATCAGATAATAAGTAAATAGCTCCGGAAGCTATCTCTTGTGGCTCCAAAATACGGCGGGCTGGTGCAAAAAGGTTTGGTAATTCCTTATACCAATCATCATCCATTCCCTGTTGCTTCTGGTTAACTTTTTCGTTTTCTGTAAGTACCCATCCCGGATTAATTTGATTAACCCGAATCCCATGATCCCGGAACAAACTATCTCCGAGATTTCGACTTAAGGTCATTAAGGCTCCTTTAGATATGCTATAAGCAAGCAAATTGGGTTCCCCGCCCCAGGAATTTATTGATCCAATATTTAATACGCATCCTTTTGTCTCCTTTAAATATGGTAATGCAGATTGAATTAACGCAAAGGGCGCCAGGGTATTAATAGCCAGCATCTCTCTCATAAAAGAGAGACTTGTCGTTTCAATATTAGAAGAAACGATCATCGCGGCATTATTAACAAGGGCATCTATTTTACCAAAATATTTGATGGCCTCATTAATCAAGAAATCAGGGGCCTCTTCCTTCGTAATATCAATGGTAATTATAGCGGCATTTTTGTCCCCTAATTCTTCCAACAGCTTCTTACCCCTTTCCTCAACTAATCCATTTAGGACCACTTTGGCTCCTTCTTTTACACATGCCCTGGCTATAGCCCGGCCAATACCGGTATAACCTCCCGTAATTAGAATAACTTTGTTCTTTAAACGCATAATGATTTAACCTGGTTTTAAAACACTTTTTACAATTTTCCCGGAATGCATGGCATGGAAAGCTTCTTCCCACTGTTCCAGCGGCCATACTCCACCAATTATTGGCTTCACATCCAATCTTCCCGAAGTTAAGAGCGAAAGCACTTTTTCCCAAATAGGCCAGTTATGACTAAAGCTCCCTTGCAGGGTCACATTTTTTTGTACCAGCGGATCCAGGGAATGCTTGAAAGGTTGCGGACCCCAGCCTACTTTGGTAATATGCCCATTGGGCCTTACCCATTTTAAGGCCAGATTTAATGTTTCGCTTACCCCGGCAGCATCTATTACACAATCTACCCCCATGCCATCTTTTTCTAATGCCCATGACGAGGCATCACCTGTGATAATCTCAAAACCGTATTGCCTTGCAATGTTTAGTCGTCCGGCATCTTTTTCCAAACCTACAAGCGCTACCTCGGCACCACAGAGTTGAGCCATTGCAGCACATAATATACCTATAGTTCCAGGGCCTATTACAATTACACGGTCACCCGGATGTATTTTGGAGTTACCAATAACAGCATTATAAGCGACGGAGCAAGGTTCTGTTAAACAGGCTTGTTCAAAAGAAAGGTTTTCCGGGATTTTATGCAGACACCTGGCAGGAACCTTAACAAATTGCGTCATGGCGCCGTTAACGCCATATCCAAATCCTTTTCTGTCGGGGTCCAGATTGTAAAGGCCCTGCTTTGAAAGCGGGTTTTGGGAATTTATCACTGCAGCAGTTTCACTTACTACTGCATCACCTTCTTTCCAATCCCTGACATCTTTTCCAATTTCAACAATATGTCCACCAAATTCATGTCCCAGAACTACCGGGTAATTTACAGGCCAGCTGTGATCTGCCGTCCACTGATGCAAATCACTCCCGCAAACACCTACATGAGAAACTTCCAGTAAAACTTCATCATTACTGATAGTTGGCTTTATTATTTCTCTGATTTCTACACTACCTTTTTCCGGAGCATAATTCACAACCGCAATAGAATTCATTTAGTTGTTTATTTATAGTTAGTTTTTATTGAATACTATGTATCCCTGTATGCATGTATTTTTTCGCATATTAATTTTAAGGAGGCTTCGAGGTCACCTTCAGCAGTCCTAAACGCATCAGCATCGATAGTTAATGGCGCTCCTAAAACTACAAGCGGGGCACCATATTCGGGGCATTGAATGGCTTGTTCCAGCGTTAAACCGCCTACAGCCTGTACGGGTATATTCACAGCAGCAACCACTTCTTTAAGTTGATCAAGCGGACTCGGCATAGGTAATCCCCGTGAAGCTATTCCCCTGCGTTCATCATAACCAATATGGTGTATGACATAATCGCAACCAAGTTCCTCCAACCGTCTGGCACCGGCTACCATATCCGGACATCCAAGATTATCCCCCATAATTTGTATCCCAAAATCTTTTCCGGCCTCTACAACTACTTTTATGGTTTCCTCATGAGCTCTCGCCATCACAACTACATGGGTAGCTCCTGCTTTGGCCATCATTTCGGCCTCTAAATAGCCTCCATCCATGGTTTTTAAATCTGCAACTATAGGCACACCCGGAAAGTTTTCTCGCAATTTCTTTACCCCATGAAGCCCTTCTGCCAACAATAGGGGAGTGCCGGCTTCCAGCCAATCTACACCGGCCCTGATAGCTAATGCAGCCGTTTCAAGAGCTTCTTCAATGTTTGTTAGATCCAGAGATATCTGTACTATGGGTTTCATTTAAGTTTAGTATTCTTTTATCTTAATATTCCTGTATTCAACCTTCATAGGTGGTCCTACATGTAATTGTAATCCCAGAAAACCGGAAAGCTTCCTGTTATCTTTATCCAGGTCGGTAACATCACTCATTAAGATATCATTGATATAATGTTGCATTCGATTGCCTGTAACTATTAAATGTGCACTATTCCAATCTTCAACCTTAATTTTGGATTGTAGTTCCTTGTCATTTCCAAGTGAAGCTATTATTTCCCTGTTTTGCCAGGCATTATTTTTAATACCTGACTTTAAAGATCCCGGTTCATCGGGCTTTTTGTAGTCCGGTATACGTACTTTTTCTCCCCGGTATGCCAGGGTAGTGCGTTTTCTTTCTTCATAGTTTTGACCGGTATACCTATTTTTACCATCAATGTCTGCCTGATATCCTTTTAAAGCATAAGGAATTGTATCCAATTGCGCACTTCTATAATTAATACCACTGTTACCCGATCCTGAAATTCGAAATTCCAGTTTAAGTTCAAAATCTGCTGGTAGTCCATCCTGCCAAATAATAAATGTATTGCTCTTCAGTGGATTCTTTGATGTGACCTCGCCCACCAATAGTCCATTATCTACTGACCAATGAGTTGGGTCATAGTCCCAGCCTTTTAATGACTTACCATCAAATATGGCTAAAAAGTCGGGCCCCCGGTCTTCTTTTGCAGAAGTTATTTGTTGAGACGGAGGCTGATTATTTTCCCTGCAGGAAAGAATTCCTAAGAGCATACTATTACAAAAGAGGATCACAAGGATTTGTTTTAAAACCTGAAATCTTAACCTTCTATGTATTGTAATTAGCATTGACACTAGCCGAATAATGTTTTTAAAGGAATAACTATTTCTAAAAATACGGTTTTATGAAACAATATTCATTTCACCACAGAAATATTAAATAGTTTAATAATTCCATTACCTTTTCACTAAAAAATTGTTCAATATCGTCCAATTTTGGTAAGCTTTCCAGGCCTTTTAATTGTTAATTAAAATGCATGTCTTATCTTCGTAGTAGTTTAATAGGAAGACAACCGAACCATAGTCACCAAAGTTCTGAGTAATTTTTTGGAGTATTCACTATCCCAATCTTACTTTTCCAAGCGCTTATTTCTTAATCATTCTTCTTATTAGACATAAACATAATCTTAAAAAATAGAATATTTTAATGGCAAGATCCCAACAGACCTATAGTAAAGGCGAGAAAGAAAAAAAACGTCTCAAAAAACGAGAAGACAAAAAGAAGAAAAAAGAAGCACGAAAAGCTGCGGCTAAAGAAAAAGGCGGGGGTATTGAATTCGCTTACGTAGACCATAATGGCAATTTAACGGATACACCTCCTGATCCCTCGCTTAAAGTTGAAATTGAAGCTGAGGATATCATCCTCGGTATTCCAAAAAAGGAAGAAGGCGATGTTGAAGAATTGGATCCTGTAAGAAAGGGTAAAGTATCATTCTTTGATAGCTCCAAAGGCTTTGGATTTATTATCGATTCAGAGAATAATGAAAAATACTTCTGCCATGTCAGTGGATTAATCGATGAGATCGTTGAAAATGACAAGGTATCCTTCGAACTTGAAAAAGGCATGAAAGGTCTCAATGCCGTTAGGGTAAAAAAAGTATAACTTCATCCTTGCTCCTTAATACATCAATTCCCGGTTGATTTAAAAATCTATACGCTTTATTGTGATTTTTTATGGTTTTGAGATACTAATAAGTAAATTATAAATCCAAAACAAGATGAAATCAAGCAAGAAGTATTCAGATGTAATTGAACTTATCTGTAAGTTCTATCAATGTGAAGTTCGTTTATTTAAAAGAATTTTAGGGATAAAGTAAAAACTACATTTTTTAGTAATTCATTTTAATAAAGGGCTATAACCCATACACTTTTCTCACCCAATCACTAAAACCGTTTAAATAGTTTTAGCAGTGGTTAATTGTTGCCATTAATTAGCTGCATTTACACCCATTCTCCAGCAAATTTGGCATTTTTAAAAGTACAGGGATAAAAGGCAATTGGGTATAATTTTAGGTTGTTTGATGTAACAAAAGGATAAAGTAAACGTCTTTTAGGTATACAACAATCAAAAAACGAACAATCATGAGAACGCTTGACATGAATTACATTAAACGGACATTAAATTATCACATGGGTTATGGATGGAGCATGAACCGAACCCATTCTTCAAAAAATTCAAACCACAGTAATCAGGCTTCCTGAATTAATTCCCGTGGTAGACATTGAAGGTTCTGGCGGCTGTGAAGTCTTTTCTACAGAAAGTCTAAACGTAAACATCGAAGGCAGTGGCAATGTTTACTACAAAGGCAGCCCAACCATAAATATCAATATCTCAGGCTCACGACAGGTCATTCCAATGAATTGAATTCTACACATTTGACAGTGAGATTTCTCAGGGGCTGTACTTCGCCCGGCAACATGTTTCCTAAAGATATGTCACCAATACGAACCCTTACAAGTCGTATTGTAGGAAAACCCACAGCGGCGGTCATTTTTCGAACCTGCCTGAATTTACCTTCAGTAAGTGTTATACTAATCCAACTCGTTGGTCTGTGGCGGCCTATTCGAAGTTTTTTATCGGCCTCAGGCAGTATTGGGAAGCGGGTTAATTTTTTGGCCTGACAAGCTTTCGTAAAATATCGTTTTCCTTCAAAACCAATGGCTACGCCTTTTTCCAGAAGCTTAACGGCTTCATCAGATATTTTCCCATCCAATTGCGCATAATATTCTTTCTCCACGCCAGATCGGTTTATAGCATCACTAAGTTTACCATCTGTAGTAAGAAGAAGCAAGCCCTCCGATTTCTCATCGAGACGTCCTATAGGCATAACCCATCCGGAAAGGCGTAAAGTTCATTTAAAAATTTCTTTTTGCGTAATTCCTTTGGATTATTTGATTTCAGCTGACTTATTATGCCACAGGGTTTATAAAGTTTAAAGTGAAGTGATCTGGTATCCATTCGAGTTGGCAAGGTACCAAAGTCTTTTATACGCTGTCTCATATTTGCTCATTAATCGTTCTAATAAGTAAATTGTTTAAAGTAATGTTATTCTAAATTCTCTTATATCTTTCTTTCATTAAGGTTAGGTTGCGTGTATAAATAAATCAGCAAAATTTAATTATTTTTCTTAAATTGTATGAAAACAACGCCTATGCCCATATACATGGATCGACATGATATCCCCGAAGAAATAACAGCAGAGCATGTTGCATTAATGCACCAGGAAGATCTGAAGGTGGAACATCTATTTGGATGCAAGGGAATGACCTATTGGTGTGATACGAAACGTCATACTGCTTTCTGTTTGATAGAAGCACCTAACAGGGAAGCCATTCAAAATATGCATAATCATGCGCATGGCGAATTTCCCCATGATATCATAGAAGTTGATCCACATTTGGTGGAATCCTTCCTTGGGCGTATTGAAGATCCGGAAAAAAACGAAAATGAAGACCTAAGTATTATTGATGATCCTGCGTTTAGAGTAGTAATGGTAATAGAATCTTCAGATTTTCTTCACAGGTTGGATACGCATCAACTAAGCATGTTTACACAGAAATTTCATCGTTCTGTGGCAAAATCTGTCAAGCATTTTGAAGGAAGTATAGTCAGAGAAAATGACAAGTCATATTTGATCTCATTCAGATCTGTTACCAATGCGGTACTATGTGCCTTAAAAATCCAGGATAGTTTTAAGTATAGCTACCCTAAACTGGAAAGGGATAATCAGCGCCTAAAAATTGGGCTGTGCACAGGATCACCGGTAACGGAAAAAGATGGTCTCTTTTCAGAGTCTATTGCATTGGCAACACAAATGTGCGAACTAATCCACGGACAAATCGTTATTTCCCCTTCCGTAAAGTCCTTATATGAAAATGAAAACCGGAATGCGGTCATCGATGATAAATTAATCAGGACCTTGACTCCTAAAGAGGTGTCTTTGGTTACCGGTTTGGTTCAATTTTGTGAACACAACTGGAACAAACCTAATTTTAATATTTTCACACTAAGTAAAGAACTCGGGCACAGTAAATCACAATTATACAGGAAAATTAAAAAACTCACCGGTAAATCTCCTATCACTTTCCTTAGAGAATACAGGTTAAATAAGGCGTTGGAGCTTATCCATGACCAAAAAGGGAATATTTCTGAGATTGCCTTTGAAAGTGGATTTAATAGTCCTGCTTATTTTTCAAAATCCTTTTTTGATAAGTTTGGGATCCTTCCCTCCAAATATGCCCAAATGTATCAGAGTTAAAATTTTCGCCAAAGAATAGACCTGAATTAAAATTGTAATTTTTTGAATTAAAAGTAGCTATCCGCCTACTTTGGTCTATATAACTTTACAATAAATCCAATTACAGTTACCATTTCTTCCCCCTTACTGTTCATTAAAAGGATACGCTATTAAAGTAATATATCAACCAATTAATAACTAAAACAATGTCACATACAGTAGAAAAAGAACAAACAATAAATGATCTAAATGGCTCTGCAATAGAAGATTTCAGATCTCAACTAAGAGGAAAAATCATTCAGCA
>NZ_CAMYKG010000038.1:0-7779 GCF_947258925.1 uncultured Eudoraea sp.
GATCATGGGCGCTGCCGGCCGTGATTTCCACAACTTTAATACTGTTTACAGGAACAATGAGAATTTTGAAGTGGTAGCTTTTACCGCCGCTCAGATTCCAAATATTTTAAACCGTAAATATCCAGCCTCACTGGCAGGGAAATTATATCCCGATGGCATTCCAATATATGATGAAAAAGACCTTAAAGAACTCATTGTGGATTTGAAAATCGACGATGTGGTTTTTTCCTACTCGGATGTTTCCTATAACGATCTGATGAGCAAAAGTGCACTTGTCAATACTGCCGGGGCAAATTTTGTCCTCTTAGGTAGAAAGGAAACCTCAATTAAAAGTACGAAGCCCATGATTAGTGTTGGTGCTACAAGAACCGGGTGTGGCAAAAGTCAGACCGCAAGGCGCATAATTGAAATTCTTATTGAAAATGGACTCAAAGTTGTCGCCATCCGGCACCCAATGCCCTATGGAGATCTTGAGGCACAAAGGGTGCAACGTTATGCAAACCTTGATGACTTAAAAAGATACGACTGTACTATTGAAGAAATGGAAGAGTATGAACCCCATATTGTAAGAGGAAATGTTATTTACGCCGGTGTGGATTATGAAGATATAGTAAGGGCTGCTGAAAATGATCCGGATGGTTGTGACATTATTGTATGGGATGGTGGAAACAACGATTTTCCATTCTATGTACCTGATTTACATATTGCTGTTATAAATAAGATAGACAGTGCAGAGCCCAAAGACATTGATAAACTTCGAAAAGTTATTGCTCAGGTAGTTCCTGCTGCAACTGTCATAGATGCGGCTTCACCGATAAGTGTAGCGGATCCTTCGGTTATAAGAAACAAAAAAGTACTGGTTGTCGAAGATGGACCAACATTAACACACGGGGGCATGAAACTTGGAGCCGGCACATTGGCTGCGGAAAAATTTGGAGCTTCTGAAATTGTAGATCCCAGGCCATACCTCGTAGGACAATTAAAGGATACCTTTGAGACTTATCCGGAAATTGGAAAGTTATTACCTGCAATGGGTTACGGTGATGACCAACTTAGGGATTTAGAAGTTACTATTAATAGCTGTGATTGCGATGCCATCGTCATTGGTACGCCTATTGATTTAAGCAGGGTTATCAATATTAGAAAACCAAGTACCCGGGTTTTTTATAACCTACAATCCATTGGAGAACCAAGCCTTGAAAAAGTTATAGAAGAATTTTTGGTGAAGCGAAATATTCAAATAGGCCTGGAAGAGGTGGTTCATTAAGTCGATTAATGCACTCTCCAAATTATTCTAATAAAGTAAAGAGCGGTAATACGCTCTTTACTTATTTTTGAATTTCTTTTGATTCAAATGATAAGTAAAGTTGCTGCAGTTTTGCCTCTTTTTCAGGGGTTAAGGTAAAATAAACTTGAATGACTCCATTCTCTGCTTCAATGTAATAGCTGCCGCGGAGCTGATTATACGGATGAATCTCATCTGTACTAATTACTGCACCGGCCTCTTCAAAAATTTCCTTTACTTCGGCCATTCTGTGTTCACGGGATTTATCAAGATAAAAATTTTCGGCTATGAGTTCTCTCTCTAAATCAGGATTCCATGTTTGAATGAGCTGGTTAACCTGCTGCTGCCTTTCCATTAGAATATTTGATACAGGAAGCTTGCGAGGAGTCAGTTCCAGCGTTTCAAATAGTAATTTTTCAATTTTCTTAAGCGGCCATGGGCTTGTATAGGTGAGATTCCCAAAAGCCATAATCCCAATACCGTAGGCAGGATAGAACACATAATTACTACCAAAACCAGGTAAGGCTCCACCGTGTCTTACTAATGTTAGGCCTTTGCAATTGGTATGGATTCCTAAACCGTAACCATATCCTGAAACGGATGGGCACGGATCCCCATTAAAATCTGTGGCTTCAGCGTTCAATCCGGAGTATTGAGGTGTATGCATTTCCCTAATCGAACTTCGTTTTACAGGGCCCCTATCCTCGTCACTCCTTGGCGGCCATGCAGAAAGGTGAAAACTAACATACTTACTAAAGTCTTCTATAGAAGTTATTAATCCTCCCATGGCACCGTAAGATCCGTCATGAAGCATGGGTTCCAATTTCCATTGATCATCTTCCCATCGATATCCTATGGCCAATTGCTCCTTTGGAATTTTATCGAATTCCCAATAGGTTTGCTTCATGCCAAGGGGGTGTAAGATGTTCTCATTAATATATTGTTGGTAGGGCATCCCGGAAACACGACTAATAATATTTCCTAATAGCGCATAGCCTGTATTGCTGTATTCAAATTTATAGGAGGGAGGGTTTGAAAACGAAACACCTTCCATTAGAAGATCTGTCAGCATTTCATCAGATTCATCTAACTGGCGGTCGCCCCAGGGGTTGTCTTCAGGAAATCCTGCTGTCATCGTCATCAGGTTTTCAATATCTATTACAGGAGCGTCGGCTGTGAGATATTCCAGACCTGCCATTTCCGGGATATACTGTTCGACAGGATCATTAAGGGATAACTTCCCTTCATCCCTTAATTTAATAATTGCCATAGCCGTAAAACTTTTGCTCATGGAGGCAATACGAAATGCGGATTTGGTAGTAGCCGGTATTTCCTCGTTTATGTTTAGTAATCCTGTGGCTGCGCTTACCTCCAGCTTATTATCCACAACAATTCCATAGGCCACCCCTGGTATTTTTCGCTCCAGGGCATGCGCTTCTATCATTTCATGGATCTGTGGAGCAATACTTTTTATTTTGTCTAAACGATTGTCGATTGAGAAAATTGGGGCTCGATAGGTTTTTGAGACGAGCCTGGTAGGAGTTTCAACCTTTTGCTCTGCTGTTTGCGGGGAGTTGCAAGAAATTAGGAGTGAAAGTAAAAAAAAGAGGATGTAATGCTGTTTTCTAATTGTCATTTTCTGTAGGCGTTATATCTTTTTCGTTAATATTTACCATTGGAATTCGCACTATTTCAAAAGTGGAGGAAGCCAAAACAACTTTACCGTTGGTTTTTTCAAATTCTTTACCAATCAATTCATTTAAAATATGTTTTGTAACCCTCCTTTTTTTGTAATCGACAATGTACCTAAGGTTAAACTCAACCCAATTGTCGGTCATGCTTATGGCCAGGGTAGGTTCAACCTTGGCATCTTCGATATAATATCGATCAACCACATCCTTCCATTTGGCGACGGAATTTGCCACATATTCAGACAAATTTTCAGTTGCCACTTTTATTACAAGTTCTTTTGCTAACTCAATATCTGACCCATATCTTATGGGTAAATTAAACTCATCCCAAATAAAAGGGAAGTCCATTGAATAATTATAGATGGGGCCTTTAAAAACAAAAGCATTACTCAATTTAATTATTCTTCCGCTGTAATTGTCACTGCTAACCCATTCCCCAATTTCCATCATGGTGGTATAAATACTGTCTATATCAATGACATCACCTTTAATTCCATTTATCTCTATCCTATCGCCGGGTTTGTATACTTTTACAAAGAAGATGTACAAAGACCCCGCAATGCTTAAAATTAACTCCTGGAGCGTAATTGCAACCCCTGCTGATAATAGACCTATAGCCAATGTAAAGTCCTTAATATTTCCGGTAAAATAGGAGAGTGTTAAAATTATCAGGATCAAATAACCAATTACTTCTATTCCTTTTTGGGACTTATATTTGACCTTGGTGTTTGGTAAATTTTTACGAATAAATCTTCTCAGGAATTGAATAAACGCAATTACCAATAGAACCAAAGCAATATATTTCATAAATATTGCAGAAGAAGGATGAGCTTCCAGCCATTGTTTAACAAGCTCCAAAGATTTCATAATTTTAAAATTGCTTTATTATAGCCCATTTAATAGTAATATTCTAGCAGAATTAATACATTCTCAAAAATCACTTTCGTACAAACGCAACCTGTTATGCAGTTTATTCAGTTCATTTTCTAAATTATCTATTTTTTGCAGCAAATTGCAAACAGCATCTATGCCCTCCGTATTAATATTTAATTCCTGATGGAGCCGAATAAATTTTTCAACATCTCCTATTGTATCCTGATGAAGATAAGACGTTTGCTCAAGCGTTGTAATTTTTACTAAGCCTTCCTCGTGTAATTTGGTAAAAAATGAAATTTCCACCCTATAGTGTTTACAAAGCTCACCAATTGGAATATATTCTTTTATTTTCATAGCTATCTTAGTTTTGCCAATTCCTCAAATAGTTGCTTTTCCTTAGCCGAAAGATTGGTGGGTAATTTGATTTGATAGGTTATGTACAAATCACCATATTTACCTTCTTTTTTATACACGGGAAAGCCTTTCCCTTTTAATTTTACCTGGGTCAGGTTTTTGGTCTCGGGTTTTATTTTCAGTTTTACTTTTCCATCGAAGGTATCTATAACGACTTCACCTCCTAACAGGGCTTTATACAAATCCAGTTCCACAGTGGTGTATAAATTGTCCTTATCACGTTTAAACCTGGAGTGATTAAGGATAGAAAATTTAATATGTAAATCTCCCTTGGGGCCACCTCTTATTCCTTCTCCGCCGTAACCTTTAATTTTGATAACCTGCCCGTTCTTGACCCCAGCCGGAATGGTCAATCTAATATTTTTGCCATTAACAGTAAGTGTGCGTTTATGGGTCCGATAGACATCTTTTAATTCCAGTTGTAATTCCGCATTATAGTCCTGTCCTCTGAATTGTACATTTCTACCCCGACCTCCTGCAGAACCCCCACCAAACATGGAGCTAAAGAAATCTGAAAAGTCTTCTCCCGAATACTGGCCATGGCTGCTGCGACTTCTTTGATATTGCTGTTGCTGTTGTGCTTTTTCGAATTCTTCCGCATGCTTCCAATCTTTCCCGTACTTGTCATACTTTTTGCGATTTTCCGGGTTGCTTAATACCTCATTGGCTTCATTTATTTCTTTGAATTTTCGTTCAGCCTCTTTGTCATTTGGATTCAGATCTGGATGATATTTTCTGGCCATCTTCCTATAGGCCTTTTTTATATCATTTTCCGAAGCTTTTTTATTTATTCCTAAGACTTTGTAATAATCTATATAGGTCATGCAGTTTAAGCTATTATATTTTCTAAAAGGATATCAATTCCTGTTTTATAAAATGTAATCTATTATTGTCCTGATAAACCGGAATTGATTTAAGCAAATGAGCAGATTTCCCTAACCGTTATGCCCTTTCGCAAAACCGCTATATTAAAATAATTTAGGATATGCAGCTTATATAAATTTAGTAAAAAATACATCGTAAAACCAGCAAAAAATTGGTTAATAAATATGTGCAATTGCCAGATTCAGGTGAGTTATTAGTATTGGCTTTATGTAACCATATTTACAATCCGGTAAGGACAATAAACGCAATATGGCACCGGAACTTTTAATCCTATATCTGAATTAATTCTTTTAAGATCAATTCAATTGGGATACCAATTTTTCGATTTGCTGGGGTGTGGATTATTTTGCATCCGCCTGCATACTTTTCTGAACGGAAATCATTGATTGTTGCCCAACCTTAAATAATCCCTTTTGAGGGCGGTTAAGATCTACAATAAGTGTAGTAAGGGCAGCAAATGCCAATATCATAGGCACTACAGCAATCAAACCCCTGGGTTTGGTAAATCCTGCCTTTATTCCAATTGTTATCATGGTCATAAATGAAATGGCAATAATTGTTATCCATATGCTCATGGGAATCCGGTTGCGTAACCCTGCCGTAACTCGTTTTTCATGCAGGTCAATAATGTTATTGATCGATAGTATCATCATTGACGTATTGGTATTGGGTTTAGCTAAAGCCGCCGCGGATACTTCGCGCCATAAAAGGTCATGGAGCTCAACAGATTTTATGAGTTCATTGTTAATATTAAGACTACTCACGGCCCTTAGGCGAGTGTCTACATATTCCCTCAACAATGGCTTTACCTCTTTTTGATAAATAGTATCAATGAGATCTGCCCTAAGGTAAGCAGTTCCAATTTCGTTGGCTTCTTCAAGGACGTGTTGCTTGCGCTGGTTAAAATGTCCTGTCGCAATTGAAAAAGTAAAAGCCAGCAGAAACCCCCATACTCCAATTAGTCCCCCAATCATAGGGGTAAGGGTAGCGGGTTCTACCTCTTCCTTAAATACCTTGGAATGCCTGCTAATTTGATAACCAATTTCAAAACCTATCATTAACAAAATACAAAGACCTAAGTAAACAACAGGAATGGATAAGGAATCAAAAATGGAGGTGGTCATATTTTATCTTCTGGGTTATTTAGCGTCAAAGTCATACTTACTGCTGGATTCTTCTTATAAATTCAGAGATAATATCACCGAAGGTAAAGTTGATCTAAAATAGAAATAAAAGTTAACATTGTATTTATAAAAATTGTAGACCGACCTACACCAAATTATTAGTGATAAGGTATTTAATTCTTCCCGTATATGTTTCAGTCAAAACGATGTTTTATTAATCTTATCTTTAAGGATCTTCCCGGCATCTAACCCCAGCTTTTTATAAATTTTCATGGCACTAAATTGGGGTAAATCTAATTTCTTAAGGCGTTCCTTTTTAACAAAAAAAACATCACCAGACATCGGGTTTGGGGCACCGGGGATATAAACGGAACTTAGTTCATCATCTATTTCATCCATTAAGAACCCTATTTGCCAGACCTCTTCAATATCTACAAGAACGACATCTTTAAGATCCTCTGATTCCATGCCTACTGCAGATTCGGTCATTCCTTTTAAAAGGGTATAGCCCGGGATTTTAGACAGCACTTTTGCTTCAATCCATTTCTTTAATTCGTTGGCTTTTTTTGTTTTGGCAATCAAATCCGTAATGGGTGCGACCAGTTTTCGCAAAATATCCAGGACCTTGTCAATAATTAAAATGAACAATACCAAAGGGATTACAAGAAAAAACCCTCCAATAAGGGTTGTTTTAACAAAGGATATAATACTTTTCATAGAAGTAATTTTGGAAATTATATAAAGTTTGTAATGATTAGGTCAATTTCGTAAAAATATTCCTAATGACAACTAAACCCTTGTTTATCAACTTTGTTATTCCAAATCATCATCTACAATGATCGAAACATTACCTGTTTTTTGTCCTTTTTCCACATACCTGAAGGCATCTGCAATCTCTTCCAGCGGATAAGACCTATCTATTACGGATTTAAACTTACCCTCCTCTATTAATTTTTTAACCAACTTTATGCTTCGCAGAATATTGGGGGGATACGGGAATTTTACTTTTTTTCCTTCCTTTCCGGGTATTTTGCCAAAAATGGCTGAAATAAGTGAGTAAAAAATATTTTGAGACCAGGGACCCAGTTCAGAAGAGATATAAACTCCTCCGGGTTTTAAAATAGGGCGGCATTTACCAAAAGTACTTTTTCCAACGCAGTCAAACACATGGTCGTATTTTTCGGAATCTTTGGTAAAATCTTCTTTTGTATAATCAATAACTTTATTTGCGCCCAATGATTTCACCAGACCTATATTTTTCGTATTGCAGACCGCAGTGATGTCTGCACCAAAATGCCTTAACAATTGAACCGTGGCGGTTCCTATGCCCCCAGAGGCGCCATTGATCAATACTTTTTGACCTTTTCTGAGTTCTACTTTATTAATAATATTATATGCATAATGAGCACCTTCTATACAAGCCCCGGCTTGTTGATAGTTAAAACCTTGAGGCATTGTTGATATACCCTTGCTGGCCGGGAATACCATATATTCAGCATAAGAA
>NZ_CAMYKG010000038.1:7870-38426 GCF_947258925.1 uncultured Eudoraea sp.
AACTTTAACAACGTCACCAGCAAATTCAGTCCCCGGAATGCTTTTTTTAGGTTTAAAAAGGCCCATTGTAAAACGCATAATAAATGGCTTTGCCCTAAGGTTGGCGCAGTCCGTTCTGTTTACAGAGGTTGCTCGTACCCTAATAAGGATTTCATTTTCCTTAGGTTCCGGTTTTTCTACCTCTTTTATCTGCAAAACATCCGGGGATCCATATTTCGTGTATACAATGACTTTCATTTATTAAATCTATTGTTGCCTTGCAGGCAGCATATTCCGGATTGCACTAATTTTCCACTCACCTTCAATAGCTACCACAATAAATGTGCTCCACATCTTTCTGCTAACTCCTTCGGGGTTTTTGATTTCATATCGGGCATCGACTACACCGCTGAGTGGATTTAATAGCCGTATATTTTCAATCTTCAGGGTTCTGGTACCCGGATTGTTTTCTGAACTACGCAACATTCCTTTCATGGATTCCTCTTTACCCTTTCTCCATGTCCCGGAAGAGACTAGTTGATCTATATCCGTTGTTAATATTCTTTTAAGTAGCAAGGTGTCTTTATTTGCCCTTGCCATGGAGTACTTTTCAATTAAGGAGTGAATGTCTCTTTTTTGTTTTTTATTTGGAATATTTTCCTGTGCACTCAGGTTAGTGATTATAAAATTTGACATTAGGAGGAGGAATAAAATATTTTTCATGTTATGTCAATTTATAGAACCCATTAACTTCCAGGGAAATTTCATAAATATTGATTATTGGATTAAGTCAATATTTTCTTTAACTCATCAAAATTTATAAGGTTAAGGCTTTCTTTTCTGTTTTTATCAAAAACCTTAAATTCAAAAAATGTATTTGTGTTCTCAATGCTATTGCCAATTGGATGTTTTTTAGACAAAATGCCAACCCCCCAATCTGTATCAATACAACAGGAATACAATTTGGGATTAAAACGCGATTTTAAAAAAGCTTTCCACGTAGTGCCATTCCAATAGCCACTTGCCGGAGAATTCCTGTATTCATAATCTTCTCTTGCGTGCCATTCTGTTGGTGGATTGCAATCATGAAGCACTATAAACCCGTCATCTTTGATAAAATCCAGTGAATTTTTAATATCTAATTCTACTTGCTCGGCCAGATGCAAACCGTCAATAAAAATCACGTCAAACTTTATGTCCTTAGATAGAACTTCATTTTTATTCAATTTTTCAAAAAAACTATCGCTGGTCATTTTAAAATCTATAGAACGCTCTTTAAATTCTACCCCCGGATCAACGCTGTATTTTTTGCCCGCATTTATATGGTTATAATTGTCTGCCGGATTTCGGACGCCAATTTCCAAATAGCAGGTTTCACGTTTAAAGCGAGTTAATAAAAAATTTATCACCTCGGTTCTTTTAGGTGATTTTTTGAGCTCTGACTTAGTCAACTCAAACGTGTTTTTATGAAACGGATCATTTACAACACGCCGTCCATGTTTATTGTAGGTTTTGAGTTTTTTAAAAATGTTCATAGGGGCGTTTTTTTATAATGTTCTTCTATTTAAAACCATTGGTTAATACTTTGTTGAATGGCTCCAAACTTGCTTTGCAAATCAGCAAGCCTATCTAATGCGTCTTTTCCAATCTCCTGATCAGCTTTGTTCATCATATTATACAAATATTTAATTTGGTCTGTCAACATTGGTTGCTGATATGTCCCATCAGAAGTTCTTAATTCACTAAGTGCTGTTTTAATCTCTGACAACCTGGTTTTATCTGCCTTGGTAATTTTCTCTTTTTTTTCCAAAGTTTCCTGTTCGGTTTCTAATTTGTTCACGAGGAACAATGCTTTATTTAATAAATCGCGCACCTTTATCTGAAAATCAACCTGCTCACTTATGGTTTTAACTGAGATTCCAGTGGTGTTTACCTTTGGATCCATTTCTATCTGAAAAGATTTCACCAATACTAATTTATCAATTGTCAGTTTGGCAATGTATATCCCTGGTTTTACAAGTGGCCCATTTTTATAGGCGTCCTCGGCCTTTTTATCCCATGGACCGGTTGCAGTCATATCCCAGTTGAACCGATTAAAGCCCTTCTTTGCAGTTAATTTATCAGACACCGTATAATTTAGGAATTCGGTACTCATATTACGTGTTATACTATCTTTTGAAATCCCTGTGGTATCACCAATATAACTATTTACTATCTCCATTCTTTCATCCAGAATTTCTAACTTCAAAAGAGAATTCATCTTTTCTTTCAGGAAATAATCAATTGTTAGCCCCGGCCTTGGATATTTTGGAGTCTCACTTAATCTGGCTCCGGATGGAACTCTGCAACGAATTGCCGAATTGGGTTTAAACAACATATGATTATTAAGATTCTTTATATTGTCTTGTCTTAAAAGGTTAATATCATCCAGAATCCAAAATCCTCTACCCATAGTAGCCAAAACCAAATCACTTCGATGAATTTTTAAATCGGTAATTGGAGTTACTGGTAAATTTTGCTGAAATATCTTCCAGTTTGCCCCATCATCAAATGAAATAAAAAGACCGTATTCAGTTCCTGCATATAAAAGACCTTCTTTTACAGGATCTTCACGAAGTACCCTAACAGGATAGTCCTTAGGAATTCCATTAGAGCCCGAGCTCAGTAACTCCCAGGATTCGCCATAATTACTTGTCTTATAAATATAGGGCCTTCGATCGCCTAGCTGATATCTTAAAACACAAACATAGGCCTTAGCCGGATTATGTGGTGAAGGTTCAACCGCATCTACCCTGCCTCCCGGTGGTAAGTTTTTAGGTGTTATATCTTTCCAGGTTTTACCGCCATTGCGGGTTAGATGCACAGGACCGTCATTGGCGCCTACCCAAATCAGCCCTTCTTCTATAAGCGATTCCTGAATGGCATAGATTGTACTATAGAATTCTTCACCTGTGATATCTCTTGTAATCGGACTTCCGGAAATTACCTGTTTGTCCTCTTCAAACGCGGTTAGATCCGGGGAAATTATTTTCCATGTTTTGCCTTCATCGGTGGTTTTATGCACATATTGCGATGTATGATAAATTACTTTGGGATTATGCGGTGAAACCAAAATAGGGGATACCCGTTGAAATCTGTATAGCAGGTCCTTTGGGTTATGCCCGTACATATTGGAAGCCCCTACATAAAATGACTGTTCCGTTCCGGTTTTTTTATTGAAAACGGTAAAACGGCCTTTGCAATTTGAGTATACAATATCAGGATTTGTTGGATGAGGTACTGCAGGTCCGGTTTCACACCCCCCTGTATTTATAATATAACCAATTCCGGGAGCCTGAATGCCATAGGGAGGCATACTGGGTACTGCTACTGTGGAATAGTTGTCTTGCTGCCCTCCATAAAGCCAGTATGGGTATTGGTTGTCTACTTCTACCTGGTAAATTTCTGATGTAGGTTGGTTGAATTGGGTAGACCAGGTTTTGCCTCCATTATGCGTTACGTTGGCTCCGCCATCATTACTTTGAATGAAGAGATCTGAATTTTTAGGATTAATCCACATATCGTGATTATCACTATGTGGAGAGGTGAGTTCTGTCCAGGTTTTTCCTCTGTCAATAGATTTCATGTAATCTGTCGCCATACTGTAAATAACATCAGGGTTATTTGGGTCTACTTTAATATTCGTATAGTAAAAAGGTCTGGTCCGGATCTTCTTCTCGTCAGATATATGTTCAAAAGTTTTACCGTAATCATTTGAAATATAGAGTCCGCCCTCATCATCAGGAGCTTCTACTAACGCATAAAGCATTTTAGAGTCTGCCGGACATACTTCAAGATCTATTTTACCAATTAGTTTGGTAGGCAGCCCTCGCTCTAACTTACTCCAATTTTTACCCGCATCAATAGATTTGTAGATTCCTCCTTCCTTAGGTGTTCCGCCGCTCAGAATAGTCCAGGGTTTACGTTCTGCTTTCCATGCTGCTGCATAAATGATGTCGGGGTTGTCAGGCATCATTTCAATGTCGGATATTCCGGTTTTGTCTGAGATAAACAAAATTTTGTTCCATGTTTTACCCCCATCTGTGGTTTTGTAGAGCCCCCTATCAGGATTTGAATTAAAAGCACGTCCCAGTGCAGCAACATACACTATATTGTGATCAACAGGATGTATGCGGATAGCCCCTATCTGCCCTACGTTTGAAAGCCCGGACTCCAGCCAGGTTTTTCCTCCGTCTACAGACTTATAGATGCCTTTACCCTCTATCAGATTACTTCGCAATCCATCCGACCCTGTTCCTACATATACAATGTTTGGATCGTTTTTGGCAACAGCAATTGCCCCAATTGATGGGGTCTTAAAAAAGCCATCAGAAACATTAGACCAGGAGGTGCCGTAATCTTCTGTTTTCCAGAGGCCACCACCGGTTGCACCCATGTAGAATGTGGAAGGTTGCGATGTAATCCCTGCTACAGCAGTAACGCGCCCGCCGCGATATGGTCCGACATTGCGATATTCCAGGGAAGAAAAGTCCTGGGAATAAATTATGGAGAAATTGGTACTCAGCAGAGAAAATACTAGGGCAATAAAAAAAGTACGGAGTATAATCATTTAAGATGATAGTATTTAAAAGAAAAAATTACTGATTAAACGCCCGAAAGATAATTGCCTTTAAGCATTTTTCCTATTTCTTTAGATCGATTATAATAAGAAAACTTTTTTTCTTATTTGGACCCTTACTTATTTATCAAATCTTTGTCTTTTATTACAGGTTTGTAGCAATCCTATACAAACCACATTTTTTTATGAAGGGAGTCTTTTTTTAATGAATTTTATTTGTCCGTTATGATTGGATTCGTGTTCGCAAACATGAAACCACTTGCAATAATTATTGGTGGGTTGGTTCTGGAAAAATGGTTCAGTTTTATTAAGCCAATCATCTCCTCTCCTGGCAAATTCATTTTTGGTGATTTCTCTAACCTCCTCCAATTTAGATAGGTAATAGTCTATGTCATGACCTTTAATCTCTTCTCTGCCTTTTTCACCCAAACCCATGGGAACATCCCATTCCTTTTTTATTTCATCATTCCAGGTACCCCATTCAAGTTCTTCAAAGGTGTTTAACTGATAATATCTTTCCGTTGCCGCCAGGTGAAGCAGCATGGCACCAATAGAATTTGATTGTTCATCTATTTGAAAATCTAATTCTTCTACCGTCAAATTTTTTACATTGTTTATCACCCATGTCCGCATCATGGTCATAGTAGATAATAGTGTCCCTATTTGGGGTGCATACCCTTCTTTGGGTCCAATGATGTACAGACCTTCTGTATTGGACATAGATCTTCTATTTGCCAGGCTCACCAGTGGTACAGTCAGCAATCCTGCTCCTAGTAAAGTTGATCCTTTAAGAAAATTTCTTCTATTGGTTCTAACTGAATTATTATCTTTCATAACGTTATATTTTAGTTATTTAATCTGAATTAATGGTTATTTAGAATTAAGATTCTTTTTATCTTTTTTCTTGTTCAATCCTGCACCTATTGCAGCACCTATGGCTATCCCTATTGCTACTCCGACAGCAATTTGATTCATGGCTACTCCAATGGCGGCACCTATTCCTGCACCAATGGCGATATCAACTCCTACAGGATTATTTTGCTTCATATGACAAAGGGTTTGATTTAATGTAACAGATTGCCGACTTAAAAGATAATAATTTCTGAAACGATCAGGGCAGTACTAATGATATAAATCCTGCTGTTTAAGCAATTTTCGCATTGAGTTTTTCCCTGTACTTCTTTAATGCCAGGAGTGAGAAATAGCGTTTATAATTTCTGTAAGAAATCATCGTTGTCTTATAAAACAATCCACTCATTGGCTGCACCGGCCAATCTCCATCTTCAAGTTGTTGATCAATAAGCCAGTTTACAGCTTTTAGTAAGCGGGGATCCTTAGCGTAACCTCCATTTAAAAGAGCCAGGATGGCCCATGCGGTTTGATCTACGACACTGTTTTCNNNNTTCAGCCTGAATATATTTTCTTGCGAGGGCTGATTCCTGAGCTTCTCCCCAGCCACCATCATCTTTTTGTTTGGACCAAAGGTAAGAGCACGCCCTTTGAATTACCTCATGGTCTTTATTCATGCCATACATGGTTAGTCCTTCCACAACAAAACAAGTTCCGTAAGTAAAACACAATCCCCAAAGGGCTTCCCAGCTGCCATCTTCATATTGTGCTTTTAAGAGGTACTTAACTGCCCGGTTCATGGCATTTTCCATTTCAGAGGTAAACAAATGTGGTCGGCTCCTTTTTATTTGAACAAAACACTGAATTATGCTTGCAGTACATTCCACATAAGAGTGGTCAACCATAATATCAACAAATACATTTGCGGCATTGAACCATTCCAGCTTTGGACTCCCTATAGCCTTGTCCACGCTGGTCCACCCGCCATCATCACCCTGAAGAAGCATTATAAAACCTATGGCTTTGTTAATTTTTTCATCAGTCAGTTTTTCATCACCCAAACCTTCCGTTTCAAGAAGTGCTTTGATAGCTTCGGCTGAACAGTCCGAAACTACCCAACCATTATCCTGAAAACTAAACGTCCAACCCCCCGCCCGGGGAAGCCTATGATATTTAAATGGATTTTTAAGTTCTTTAGTTACTTGATTGTCCATCAGGAATTTTCTCGTTTTTAAGGCCAGAGGTTTTAAGGCTGGATCTATACAATCTCCACCAATAGCCTGCAAATAAAATCCGCAATCCCAGGTATAAGTATTGGTAAAGCCCTGCATCAGGATTTCACTATCATTTTCCCATAGGTATAAGGGTAGTTTTTCCCATGATTTATTTAGTTTTTCCTTTTCACCCCTAAAATGGTATACCAGCGTATTGTAAACGGCATTTACAGGGGCTTGTCTTATAAAATTAGAATTCTCATCCTCGTATTCTAAGTGCTCGTAAACCAGGGCTAAGGCTTTCTTTTTGATAAACTTTGGGACTATAGGATCAATTCTTTTGAGCCACCACATGGAAATTTTAAAGATTGTTGTTTCAGGAAAGATATTATCAGTCTCAGCAAAAGTACCTCTGTGTTTTGCAAAATTAATTTGGTCATAGGATTGCTGGTACAATTCTTTTCGTAACTCCAATATTAGTTCATCCGGTTCAATGGCCAGCTGTTCCCGATAGAAGTAACACATGGGTAAATAAATAATCCTTACATAACCGGAAATTTTGCGGGGATGAAACGGAAACCAGCTGGGAAGCATATAGAGCTCCGGTGGCACGGGGGCAACCCCTTTATAGGAATATAAATTTAGAAATGACAGTATAAATTTGCACCAACTTCCAGAGTATAAAGGTCCTCCTTTGTCATGGATCCATTTTAAAGCTTTTTTTAATTCTGCTTCTGATGCAGAATGATCCAAAAAGCGCAAAGCCACATAATTAATTACACTGGTAAAAACAGTACCTGATTTAGATTCCTGATGAATACCAAAACTACCATCTCCCAATTGATGCCTCAGGATATAGCGGCTCATCTTTGTTTTGGTATCCTCAGATACTTGCCTTCCGCATATTCTCAGGGCAAAAATGTACAATGGTAAAAGAAAAAAAGGACCGTCATAGGGCACAGGCCAGGTTCCTTCTTCGGTTTGACTTGCGGCCATCCACCCATAAACTTTTTGGATAGCCAGTTCAATTTTTTGCTTGGGATCGACCATTATCGGGTAACAAATTATACTTTATGGCAAATGAATCCAGGGTCTCTGCACAAGAATTATTAATTGTTAGTTAACGGATTCAAATTCATTTGTAAATATAATTGAATTTAGGTTTGAATACTCCAATTTCCAGATAGCTCTTCTAAATAGGTAAATAAAAACAAATGAAATTTTTAAATTTTATTTTGAATGCAATACATTTGTAATAACAGAGGTTTCTAAAACCCTATCAGTTTTCTTGAATTAGCTTAATAATTAAAGGAAAAAGAATATAAACCAGATTTGAATATATTTAGTAAAGACAAATGTCAAATACCGGAGTAAATACTAAAGTTGATGTGCTGATTGTTGGTGCCGGTATAGCCGGTGCTACTCTGGCGGCCAATTTGGCCAAGATGGGAAAAAATATTGTAGTTGTTGAAAGAGACCTAAGTGAAAGAGATGTCATCATAGGTGAATTACTACAGCCCGGCGGGGTACAAAAGCTTGAGGAAATGGGTTTCACCTCGCTTATAGACAATATTGATGCACAGCCTGTTTATGGTTATGATATCATATATGAAGATCGGGATTATCTTATTCCATATCCAAACAAAAATGGCGAGCCTTGCGGTTTTGGATTCAGAAACGGAGCTTTTCTTCAAAATATTAGAAAACATATATTAACGCAGCGGAATATAAGGGTTATAGAAGGAACTGTTACTAATTTAATTGAAGATGAAGATGCTATAGTTGGCGTAAGTTATAAACGAAAATTGGCGGCAGACGAAGAATCTTTATATGCACATCTTACTGTTGTTACAGATGGTCCTTTGTCTAAATTCAGAGAGAAACTGTCCAAACCGTTTAATAAATTAAACGGTTATTTCCTGGGATTGCTATTAAAAAATTGCGAACTACCTTTTGCCAATCACGGTCATCTTATAATGGGTGAACATCCTCCTATGGTCATATATCCTGTCACTTCCACATCGTGGAGGGTATTAATAGATTTTAAAGGGGAGAAACCGCCACGGCTGGGCAGGGACTTTAAGAAATTTCTATTAGAAGAGTTTAAACAAGCAATGCCAAAATCTGCAAGGGCTGCTTTTGTAGCTGCGGTTGAAAAAGGGAAGATTAAGACTTTTCCCAATCACAGATTACCGGCAAACCCCATAAAAAAGCAAGGAGCCGTTCTTTTGGGAGATGCCCTGAATATGAGGCACCCATTGACAGGAGGAGGTATGACTGCTGCATTTAATGATGTGCTCAGGTTGAGTAATAATCTTGAAACGATAAGTGATTTTAGCAACCTTAAACAACTTGGAAAAGCCATTCAAAAATTTTATCAAACACGTCACCTGGGAACGCAGACTACAAATATTTTGGCTGATGGCCTTTATGGAGTGGTTTACAACCCTGATCTAAGAAAAGCGTTTTTTGAATATGTTAGCAGAGGAGATAAGTATGCCGAGGAAACCTGCTCCATTCTAGCCGGACTTAACAAAGACAAGAAATTGTTACTCAATCATTTTATTGCAATGGCACGTTATGGCACACAATTAAAGATAAGTGCAGAAAAACCGGGTGTTGTTGTGACCGAATCTCTTTCTATGGTAAAAGATGCTGTAGGTATTATAACTCCTTTACTTCTTTCGGAAAAACCAGATCCGGGAAATAAATTAATGCTGGAAGCATTAAACCGGATAGTATAAATGGGTCCATATTTAAATCTTATAAAACGATTAAAATTATATTTGGGTTTCTATTATTGTCAATCTTAGATACTTTGATGTTCACTAAAACTAATACTTGAAAGATTGTATCGAAATCAAATATAATAGCCCATGAAATCTGTATATAATTTTATAATTATAGTCATCCGGACTTTTATAAAATGGTCAAAGTATAATCCTCTAAGTAAGTATCCCTTAGGACATTTTTATTCCCCGATAGTCTCCAAAGCCGAACTTATTGAATTTGAAAACCAAATTTGGGAAGAAGCAGACCAGGATTTTATCAATGGCATAGATTTGAACCTGGACAAACAACTTTTATTATTAAAAGAATTTTCTAAATATTATCCGGAAATGCCCTTTAGGGACGAGAAGACAGGAAGTCAGAGATATTGTTTCAACAATAGAGCTTATGCATATACAGATGGGATAGTCCTTTATTCATTTATCAGGCATTTTAAGCCTAAAAGGATTATTGAAATTGGTTCCGGACATTCTTCGGCTGTAATGCTAGATACCAGAGAAGCATTTGTAAATGATATCAATCTTACATTTATTGAGCCTTATCCAAAATACCTTAATAAAATTATTAAAGACAATGACAGAGCTAATTGCGAAGTTTTAGAAAGAAAAGTTCAAAATGTTCAATTGAGTAAGTTTCAGAAACTAGAGCGCGATGACATTCTTTTTATTGATAGCAGCCATGTATCAAAAACAGGAAGCGATGTTAATTATGAAATATTTAGAATATTACCGACTTTAAATCCAGGCGTTATAATTCATTTTCATGACGTATTCTACCCTTTTGAATACCCTAAAAGCTGGGTTTCTGAAGGGCGTAACTGGAATGAGGACTATTTACTGAGAGCATTTTTGAGTTATAATGATCAATTTGAAATAGTATTGTTTTCACATTATATTCATCAACATCATAAAGAGGCATTCAAGGATATGCCGCTCACATATAAAAATACGGGAGGTAGTCTATGGATTAGGAAGAAGTAATTCATAATTCCTAAAACATGAGGCTAAATTATTTCGTGTTGAATGCCATTATTAAAGTAGTCCCAAGCTAATTATCAGGACTCTGATTCAGTAAGATTAACTCCTTTTAATAAAATAAGAGCACCCATCATTGCAAGCCAGATAACTTTCACATGAAAAACAGGTTTGTAGATTTCGTAATTATCAGGAATCCCCATTATAATGCCCATTGCTGCGAATCCTAATAGTAATGTAAACCAACCCATTAATTGATGGACAATTTTCCATTTTATAAACCCAAATCCCAGTAATACCAGACCAACACCCGAAAAAACACGTCCGAATCGGACAAAACAAGTAACATACTGGTTGGTAAAAAGTACATTATTCATGAATTCCTCAATTTCAGCAGCTGATAGGCCCATTGTCTTTCCAACTCCCCAAGCCCCGAAATTATAATAAAACGCAGATGCTATAGCAAGTGTCATCGTTCCAATCACGACCATTCCTGCTCCAGGCACAAGAACAACCCTATACGGTTTTTTAGCTGTAATTGAGGCAAGGGCAAATATGGCTATCGCCATGGTAACCCATCCAAAGATATGAAACCGATACATCCATATCCAGTACCATAGATCTTCGCTAACTGCTTTAAAATCTGAAGCAACAATGTACTCGCCTATATGGTGCGGTGAAAGGGCCCAACCACCCCATAATAAAACTGCTGCAAAAATAAATGCCCATCCTGTGAATTTGGTTTCAAAATCTTTTTTCATGACTCGATAATTAATAAAATTTAATGCGCTGCAATGTACGAAAATCCAAAATTTAAATTAACTATAGTTCAAATAATTTCTTGAACCGTGCAATATTGTAGCCTTTGGATAATACAAGTTTGGATTGTTCGCTTTCCGGGTTTAACATTGGATTTGTATGGTTCATATGTATAAACCATACTTTGTTTTTTTCTTCAGAAGGTAAGTCGGCAAAAAGCTCCATACTCTCCAGAACTGATGGGTGCGGGATCTCTGAAATATCCCTGTTATCTATTTCCTTCTCACTAAAAAATCCGGCATCTAAAAAAGCGTAGTCAACCTTTTTTATTTCATCAATGATATTGGTTTCCCATTTGTACCACTTATCAATATCCGGAATAAAAAGTACTTTTTTATTGGGACCAATTATCTTAAATCCCACGGTTTCTGAATATTCATCCCTATGCGGCACGAGAAAAGGAATTATACTCAGATTGGAAGTAAGCGATATTTGTTGTTCATTATTCAGAGCCTGCAAAGAAATATTCTGATTACCAACAAGCTGACTCCAGGGACCGTTATTTCTTAAATAGGAATCCATAACCGGCATTGAAAACACATTGATATTGGAAGCGCCCATTGCCTCTGTTCCAAGATACATCAGGCCGGTATAATGTCCTATATGTGCATGTGTAAGGAATATTCCATCTACTACTTCATTTTTATTTTTTGGCAGGAAATCCTTCAATATTTTAAGCTGTTCCGGCATATCAGGGGTGGCGTCAAACAGATATTTCCTGTTATTTTCAGGATCAACAACACCCAATGAAACTACTTTTCTACTATCATCCGGATTTTGGAATAGTTCACGACAACATTCTTTTTTACAGGCAATATGTGGTGAACCTGCATCCTGTACATTACCCAGAACTATCAAGGAAGTTCGGGCAGGAGCATTTTGAACAACTGCAGGTTTTGTTATTTTTTTTGTTGCTTCATTACATCCAAGCAAACAGGCAAAAATAAGAGGATATAGTCTTTTCATTCAAATCATTTAATTGTAAGAAGGAATGAACTCTTCCAAAACCGCCTTCTTAATTAATCGGGGAGGTAACAATCCCTGTCCTAAAACAAAATCATGAAATGCGAGCTGATCAAATTTGTCTCCAAGAATTAGTTCGGTTTCGGCCCTAAGTTCCATTAATCTTAAATAGCCATTGAAATAGGATGTAGCCTGTCCAGGAGCCCTGAACTGATATCTTTCTAATTCTGATCTTACCAAAGCTTCAGAAAGTCCTATCTCGTGACTTAAAATATATCTTGCGTCTTCTTGCGTAATTGTTCCCAAATTCAATCCTGGATCCAGAAAAGCGCGGCCGGAACGTACCAACCTGCTCCAGAGGGTCATAAACTGTCCTTCAACGGGAAGAAACGGTTGTATTATCTCTTCGGCATATAGGGCCCAGCCTTCAATATTTACACTATTGGCCGCAAAGATTACACGTGCCTGGGAAACCCCTCTCTCTACCATTGCCGTAAACTGTAATTCGTGCCCGGGACGACCTTCATGCGCGGTCAGTGGCCATGAAGCAGCCAGGTGCGTAAAATCGTCAATCTTTAAACTAGTACCTTCTGAACCTCCGGTTGCTTTTAAAGGCAATACAAACTCACCGTATTCGCCTGTATTCCCTATAAGTCTGGGTGGACTCATAAATGGGGCAGGAGCCGCAGCACTTTCGGCGGGGGAAGCCAAACGAATTGCCATTTCCCTGTCGGGTAAAGTTAATAACTGCCTGTCTTTTATAATTGCTTCGATTTCCTTGATCTGTTGCCTGTAAACCGTTAAGATGGTAGCGCTATCCAGTTGTTCTTTTTTCATTGCCCGAAGAACATCACGGTAATCATCGGAAGGATAGTTATTTTTAGTTGCAATAATTTTACCCAGGACCTGTAATTGTGTCTGCAATTCTTTAAAAGCAACCATTGCCCGGCGTTGTAGTTCCTCTATAGGCATATCCACCCCATATTCCTTTAGGCTAAAGGAATATATTGCCAGCGGAAGTTTGAAATCTGTTCTGGTATTTGGTAAAATCTCCTCTTTGATATAACTGTGATAACTTTCCAATTGCGCTACCAACTTTTTATAATCTTTTTCAAAGCCTTTGATCTCATATTTTTTAAACAGGCCTTCAATTTCTTTTATATATTCCTCACTTGTTTTCAGGTCACGCTCTACTTCATCTTTAAAAGGTGCTATCCTGTTGGTATTTTTATTCCACTCCCGCTCCATTTCTTCTCGAGCCAGAGTAGTCAGAGGTTTATAGCCCTTTTCATTGCCTACATATCTTTTTAAACGCACCAGCGCATCCAGTCTTCGCTCCTGAGGAATCCGATCTTCCAATAAACCTCTAATGCCATTATAGATCATGCTTGTGGCATTGTAATATGGTAATAGATTAGTTTCCTCTAAATGAATTTCTTCTATATTATTTTCAGCGCTTTCAATTAAAATCAGGAGATCTTGCTTAACTAAGTCATTCTCAGTTTGTGCTAATTGGGTTTTTAAATACTCTTTTGCCTGGTTCAAATCCAAAATAGCCCGCTCATTGAAGCCTTCTGATAAATCTGTAATTTGATCATCCAGTCCGTCTATTCCGAGTCTTGCGGCCGATTCAGGGCTATGCTTTGCTATAACATCGAGTAGTTTCTCGGTATGCCTATTACTTTCTGCAATCCATTCAGGTGTATTCTGGGCATAAATGCCGGAAGAAAAAACTGAGCAAAATAAAAGTAGTATCGCAAGAATTGATCCTTGCTGATTTTTTAGGGGATTAAACATAGGGTTTATTTAAAAATTTTAATTGAGGTTTTCGATTACCTTTATTAGCTTTTCCTTTACCTCTGTTGCGAGACCTGCAAGGGCTTCATTTTTAACGGGACTCATAGATGCAATTGGGTCAACAGCAGAAACTTCAACTTCGCCATTTTCATGTTCTTCAACAATTACATTGCAAGGAAGGAAAACCCCTATTTTATCTTCGCTTTGTAAAGCCTTATGTGCAAAATGAGGATTGCAGGCTCCCAGAATCTTGTATTTCTTGAAATCCACGTCGATTTTATTTTTTAAGGTTTCTTTTACATCAATTTCTGTTAGTACCCCAAAACCCTCTTTTTTAAGTTCTACAGTAACCAGTTCAATCGCTTCTTCAAAGCTTTTTCCTTTTAAAGTGGTGTTAAAATAATAGCTCATACTTCATTAAATTTTAGTTTCGGATATTTCAGGAGATGACCTCAATAGCATGAAATTCTTCCTGTAATTTATGGAGGAGAAATATACTTAATTTATACAATATAACATATGAGGGCGGTCATTTGAATTAACCTCCTTCTAATTTAAAGCTGCAATTCAAAAAGTAAAATTTAATTTTTGAAAATAGATATAAAGCGTTTGATTTTCATTTAGTTTATATTGTTTATTCCCCGGGTACTTCAATTTCTTCATCCCAAATGTATTTTCCAAACCATTTCCAGTTATGCCAGGTAGCGGCAAGTCGCTCTTTTGGTTTATTTATGCCATGTCCAAAACCTTTATAAATAATTAATTCCGTCTCTACTCCTTTATCCTGAAGCCCCTGAAACAATTCATATGCATTTGCCACTGGTACTCTTTTGTCGAATTCACCATGTTGGATAAGTGTTGGAGTTTGGGCTTTATTGATATTGGTCATTGGAGACGTTTTTTCATAGATTTTTTTATCACTCCATGGTGTTGCTTTAAGATATTGCCTGGTAAATGGATGTATGTCCGTATTTACGTAATAGGTCATCCAGTTTGAAATCCCCGCACCCACGGAAATAGCTTTGAATTTAGTTGAATTTGTGGTTAAAAAAGCAGAAATATAACCGCCCTGGCTCCAGCCCATGGCTCCTACTTTTTTACCGTCTATGATACCTTTGTCTTCCAAAGCTGCAACTCCGGATAACACATCCCAGGCATCTCCAACCCCAAGATTTTTGACATTCAATGATCTGAAATCTTCCCCGTAACCTGCAGAACCTCTGTAATTTGGACGCAAAATCAGAGCTCCTTTATTTAGCCATTGTACCATAGGATAGACATATGATGGGGTGGGGCCGGGTGTAGAAATACCAGTGGGCCCGCCGTGAATGATTACAAGGAGTGGATATTTTTTAGCAGGGTCATAATTCTGGGGCTTGTGCAGGATACCTTCTATGAGTGCACCGTCTTTGCTTTTCCAGGAAACAACCTCACTATTTGCCACAGACCAATTGTTTAGTTGAATGGTGGACTCGGTAATTTTCTTTGAATCTTTAATTGGATAAAAACCATGGTAGATTTCATTAATATCATGGTCATTGGAAGCTGCGTATGCTATTTTTTTACCATCTTTTGAAAACGAGAAATTCCAGATTCTCTTAGCGTTAATAGCCAATACTTTGGTCTTCCCGTTTACAGGATTTATTCTTATGACCGGACGAAGCGTTTTTTGCCAGGCCATACCGAATATGCCATTTTGGGTCCACTTCAATCCGTAGATGTTCTCATCAAAATCTGACGCCAATTGTTTGTTCTGGGAGCCGTCTGTGTTAATTCTGAATAGTTTCCTGTTTAAATAGTAATTAGAGGTGCTATCGTTTAGGTTAGATTGATAGAGAATTGCATCTCCCTCGGGTGACCAATCCACAAGACCGTCATAACTTGCGTTATTCACCAATGTTTTATAGGTTTTTGCAGCCATATCGTAGATTGAAATATCAGCTTTGAAGAAACTGTTAATTAAGGGATCCGGCTGATGTTCGAATGCAATTTTTTTGCCATCAGGAGACCATTTGAAAACATTTATGGAAAATGATACACTATCCATTATTATTTTGGCTTCGAGAGTTTTAGTATACAAGGTATCTTTTAACTGATCTGGTCTTAACCTATTGCCTAGTTGAGAAGGATTAAAATTTGCGAGCCAGATTTGATTTAACTGGTATTCCACGTCTTCTATTTTAAAACCTCCAAATTTTTCCTTGCGTTTTTTTTCTTCCTCCGTCTTATCTTCTGATTGAAGAAAAGCAATTTTCCGACCATCGGGTGACCATTCAAAGCCTTGAATATTATTTTTAGTATGTGTTACCTGAAAGGCTTCTCCACCTTCAAAACGAATGGCATGTATTTGTGTTTTATCACCCCGTTTAGACAAAAAAGCGATCCATTCGCCATTTGGTGACCACTTAGGACTAGTACTGCTTGCCTCAAGGTTATTAGTTAGCTGAATTGGCTTATCTCCTTTCTTTGAAAGCCACAATTCCCTGTCATACCTGTTTTCTTTCCAATCTGTGGTACGTGACTCAAAAACAAGATTGTTCCCATCTGGTGAAATAACCGCATTAAAAACCGAGTGCAAGGAAATAATATCTTCAAAAGATGGCGACATAGGTTTCTGAGCATTCAAAAAACTTAGGGAAATGATAACACTAATAAACAGTAATATATTTTTCATAAAAACGGATTAGAATGTATATAAGGCCTATAATATATTAGGTGACATAATTTATCTCAGGGCTTTCCAGTCCTCCCAGCTTATCTCCCTTCCGGGATAGGCAACTTTTTTAAAGGGCCAGTCTTTTTCAATCCACTCTTTAACAGAATTAAATAGAATAGCATCTAATCCTTTATCCAGCATACTTGTTCGAATCCACATTGTTATTCTGGCATCATAATCGCCTTTTGTTGTGGGATTAATATAAAGGCAGCCAATAACTTCACTTTCATCTGGCAAAACCACTGTATAGGCAAAAGAACTTCTAATTTGAAATTCTTTCTGATGCCATCCCAAATCTATCAGATCTTGCTCAAAGGTCAGTTCATAGGAGGGCCAGCTCGATAATGGAAACATTTTTTGCAAATCTTCAATGCTGGTCATTACGGCATCATAGTCCTTAACCACATCATTTACCGTTAACATCCTTATACGGAAGTGCTGGTTTTCCAAGGTATCAGGGATTTTAAAATCTGAAGGGACAAATGGCTGGTTTTGTGAAAACATAGTTACGGAAAAAAGGAGTATCAAGGTACTACTAAATAATAAATATTTTTTCTTCATGTTTTTGTGCTTTTCAATTGATTCATTTATCAAATGACTTTTTCAAGTCGCAACTTAGTGTATTTTGGAAAATAAAAAATAACAGACAAAATAAAAAGGTGGCCAAAAAATGACCACCTTAAATATTATTGTCATATGAGTTTACTCTTCCGCCGCTATCTGCACAGCCAGACCATTTACGTCAAAATAGTCTGAAGACTGCACAATTTTACCTTCGTCATTAACCGAGGAAAGGTTAAAAAACTTAACGCCTATTTCTTTGCCGCTCTCAGTATGAGTGGCTGTCCAGGTGCCGTAAACACGTAAAATACCTGCGCTGGCATTTGCACTTTGCACGGGAAAGACGGAGCCAGACCAGAAGCCATTAGCTGTAGAATCGGGCATGACTATCCCCTCTGCATATTTTATGTTGTCAAAGTTATCATGATAGTTTTTGAGCGCTGCTACAAGATCTTCCTTGCCTAGCCACTGGTTTCCATTATAATTCGGAGGGCTCCATTTCATATCATCTGCAAGCATCGCACTTTGAGCGTCAATATCCTCGTCGCAGTGTGCCTGGAAAAAAGCGCGAATGACGGCTACTTTTTTATCATATTCAGAAGAATCCGGGGCTGCAGTTTCCTCAGCAACCATCTCTGTTTCTTTTTCTTTGCAGGCAAAGAGCGTTAATGCGGCTAAAATCAGAAGTCCAAAAATTTTTGTTTTCATTGTTATAATTTTTAAAGGTTAGTGTTGCCTAAGGCAATTCCACTAAGATACGATTTTTTCGAGGATAAACCCCCATGAATATTGAGCTCATTCTATTAGGGGAATTTCAATTAAGGAGTATGGGACTATAGTAAGAATTGTGGCAAATCAAAGTTTCTAAACCTGGCCTAATCAATCGTTTGTCCATGACGAATTAATTCATTCTTATTTTTACGCAAATCAAAATTCCCATAAAAAAACAGCCTGAAAGTATGGTTCAGGTTGTAATCTATTCCGCTTAGTAATTGTTGATAGACCAACATATAGCCGCAGTCAAAACTCCAGCTCTCATTTATTTTTTGTTTAATCCCAATAGTAAAACGGTTTTGATCAAAAGTATTGAATACCACTTCTTTCCCAAAATTAAGGTGGATTTCATCAGCTACTAAAAAGGATGTCTTACCTCCTTTTTTAAATGGGATACTAATACTAAACAGAAATCGGATGCGGTTAATAAAGTAATCGTCTTACAAAGAAATCCCATCCTGCACATTATTAAAAATGCGCTGTTCCGTGCGTATTCTAAACAGGCCGCTAAACGTTGGGTAGGTATCGGCCAGTATAAATTCCTGATAGACCCTGTTTTCGTTTAGATAGAGTGTCCAGTTCTCATCTCTGGCCAGCCAGAGGTGGGCATAGCCGCCAGAAAGCTTCAGGTTATCATTAAAGTTGTATCGAGCGCCGAAACGGATAAAATTAAAACTTGGATTTTTTACAAAATTACTACGCCTTATATGCAGATCAGCTAAACCTGACCAATGTTTTGTGAATTGAAAAACGGTATTTAACGAAATCCAGGTCTGAAATTGCTCATTAATATTTTTGGAAGGTAATTCTTCTTCAGTTTGTGCATTTATACAAACAGGAAGGAATAAGATTATTACAAGAAGGGTTTTTAGCCTTTTAAAAAGCATTAATCCAATTTTCTGCAAATATATCTGATCAGACCCTGTGCAAAAAAGGAAAAGGAAATTTTATTATTCTTTATATGAGTAGGCCCGGCTAAGATTTAAAATTGTATTTATTGCATATCTGCCTTTAGGTACTCGTTCAGCCTGTCAAAAGTAGAACCCCAACCTTTATAAAAACCCATTTCCTCTTGCTGTTTGCAATATTCGGCAGTGGGATGCACAACTTTGAATATAAAATTGGTTTTATCTCCACTTGGCTCAAGTAGTGCCTGAATTTCAACACCTTCCGTCATTGGTTTGAAATCTGCTGATGAGATTATTTTTTCGGGGACAATGATTTCTGAATAGACACCTTCCGTAACGAATTCGTTTCCGTCTGGCATTGTCATAACATACTTCCAAGTGCCACCCGCGCTGAAATCATGTTGTATTACTTTGGTCTGCATTCCTTTTGGTCCCCACCATTGTGCAATTTTTTCAGATTGTGCCCAGGCATCCCATACCATTTGAATGGGTGCATTGAATGTTCTGTGAATAGCCAGGGTAAGGTTATCAGGGTTGCTCATCTTTTTGTGTTTTCATTGTTATCATTTTAATTATTCTTTGGAATTGGGATCCGCTATTATTGACAGCATATCAATAGTCTTTTCACGACTACTGTTATCCCCAATTATTTTTATTGTATGCATCCCGGAGGACAAGTCCCTCTTTTCAAAAATTTTGACATAGTATTGCCCATGAATACTGGCGTGATTTTCAAGGCTAAATTCACCATAGGATTTGCCATCTATTAGAATTTCAACGGTACCACCACACGGACTCCTATAGGCGTAATACTGAACTGCAGTACCGGTAAAGTTTAACTCTGCAGTACAATTGGCAAAACCTCTGGCAAGGGTGGCCCCGGAAGCATTCCAAATTTCGTTCATAGATTCAAATCCTTCATACTTCCATCCGGGGTCATTGTCTTCAATGATGTGCCAGGCCACTTTAGTTTCGGGAACAGCAGCCGCGGTAATTTCCGAACTAATTTCAGGAATAATCCAAGTATCATCTTCAATAGTGCCGCCCATGGCCTTAACAACAATGTCATCTATTATATCAATTCCCCGTTCAGCCATATCCGTAAAATTGTCTAGTGGTATTGGCATATTAAATCTGGTACGTGCTATATCATATGTGTCGGCAAAGTCTGTCTTATTAAATTGAGCCTCAAGTTCCTGATATCCATAGAGTAAACCCAGCAGCCCGCCCCATGTTGCCGTTGGATTATCTGAGTCCCAGCCACACATGGCACCAATACGAATTGTTTTCTTATAATCACCTTCCCCATAAAACAGGCTTACCAAAGATGCTGCAAAGTTAATTCCCGAATCCCATGGGTATTTATAATGATATCCGGCCGTTGCATTGTGTTGATAACGCCTTGCGATTTCATCACGCGTTTTTTCCCAGTTGTCTTTATCAGGATTAGCATCGTAGGTAGTTTTAGCGAAGTCATACATGTCGGCAATATATGACCAATCCGGGATTCTTTTCCTGGCTTGTTCTGCCAGCCATAGAATTTGATCTTTTCTCGAAATTGACCTGTCAACCACAGCTGTAAGTGAATACATGATAATATAAAATTCTGCAGCCCATTCTGAATGCATGTATGCAGTAGTTCGAACCGGTAAGTGGCCAATTTCTAAAGCAATATCCGGACGGCCAGGAGCAAAAGCGCCGAAAATCTCAGTGGTGAGTTGCGCGTCAATCATATCCCACATGGGGTTATTTTCGGGTAATGAGGTGTCAGGAGGTATTGCACCGTTTTGCATCTGGCCCAGGGCAGATAAATTTGAAACCCATAGTTTAGGTAAGCCAATATGTTTTTGCCATTCGGCACTTATTTGCTCTCCTGTGAGCATAAAATTGCTATACTTTTCAATGGCATGCTGATAGACATATTCAATATCCGTATCATCATCGGCTCCCCAGGGACTCTGGTTCAGTAGGTAATCATATTTGCCAGGCCCAAAATCTGAATCTGTAAAAAAGGGAAAATCAGTGCGCCTGTTTTCTGTGGGCAAACCTGTCCAGTTCGCAATACAGCTACCCAGCCAAAAACCTCTGAGCTTGTCTTTATATTCGTTCCTGTTTATTTGGTAATGAGCCATCTCCTTATTTTCTGCAGTATCTGTGATCTGCCCAAAGGCTATATTTGTAATTAGAGCAGCAAATAAAAAGTAGTTCGGAGATATCATTTACTATGGTGTGTTATTCACAATTACTACTTTTCCCTGGTGCCTGCCTTCCCCAAAATATTGTAAGGCCTCAGGCACTTCAGTTAAGTTAAAGGGGCCATCAATTACAGGTCTGATTTTACCGGCTTCGAAAAGTTCACTTATATAGTTTAAATCTTTGTTGGGTTTCAATGCAACAATATGAATGCGCTTTTTACTAAAAATGGAAATCCATGGTTTTAAGAGAAACATTGGAAAGAGTCGGTTCAGGTAACCCCCAACGGTTACATACTTACCTTTTGAACTTAGCGCCCTCAAATAATCGAAGGTTGAGCGCGTAGTTTTAGCGTCCAGGATAAGGTCATAGATTTGTCCGTTTTTTGTAAAATCTTCTTTCTTATAATCAATGATATGATCAAAACCAATTTCCGTCATCATTTTTAGTTTGTCTCCGGTATCAACTCCGGTTACTTCTGCATCATATAACTTAGCAATTTGTAAGCCAAAAGTGCCCATGCCGCCACCTGCACCATTAATAAGTACCTTCTGGCCTTTTTTAATATCACCGGTATCAACCAAACCCTGTAAGGCAAGTGCAGAAGCATGTGGGATTGCTGTGGCTTCTTCAAAACTCATTTTATCAGGTTTAATTACCAGGGCCTTTTCGTTTATACATACATATTCCGCAAAACCGCCAAAACCATATGTAGAGATATCTCCGTATACCGCATCTCCTACTTTGAATGACTCTACATTTGTACCAAGAGCTTCAATAATACCGGACAATTCCATACCGGGTATTTGATGTTTTGGTTTCAAAAGACCAAATAGTAACCTATACAGATAAGGTTTCCCTCTTATCATACTCCAGTCGTAATCATTGACGGCCGTGGCATGAATTTTTACCAAAACTTCATTCTCCTTAGGTGTCGGTTTATCGATTTCCCTGAGCTGAAGAATCTCAGGTGAACCGTATTTCGTAAATACCAATGCTTTCATAAGTTTTCCTTATTAGTTTCCCGGATATTCTGTCTTCGAATCAGTGAGAATGTTATACTTATATGCGCAAGGTAATAGGTAGGTAAAATTAGAAAATCCATTTTATCATATCCTAAAAATTCCGTCAGAGCAATAATTGTATCCGAAAAGACAATTAGAAAAATTCCAAAAATAAAAGCCCGTTTAAATATTGTATCTCCCTTCGCTCCTATAGATGTGCCAAAAGTCAGACAGGAAATAAGTAAATAAACAAGGGCGGCATAAAGCAGTATTTTATCCTCAATATTAGGATACAACATTAGAAAGAAAAACAATAAATAGGCTACCAGAATTGCGAGGGTAAAGCCCCATTTTATTTTACCATTAAGCAAAGCAAATCCCAGATAGCCCAGATGCGCCATAAAAAATAAAGCAATTCCCTTACTAAACATCATACTGTCTCCCAACTTGTTCGACATAAACCAGTCGCCTGCTATGGAGAACAAAAAGGCCCCGATAATCAACCAGCTGTCATTGGGTTGTTTATTTTTTTTAAAATTAAGTATCAGGATGATTAGAATACCTATTCCGGCCGAGCCAGATTTATATAAAAATTCAGAAGTATTCAATGCCAAAATTGCCGAAATAACTGCTAATAATAACAGGCTGTATACCCAATTCTTTTTAGGTTGCGGTTTATCCATATTTATTATAGTGCATAATGCAGTTGCCTGCTGAGCTCTGTTTTACGTATAGATTTTAATAACTAAAAATACTGATTTTCATCTAAGGGCTGAAGGAGAAATGAATCTGTCTGCTAACAGACAGATTTATGACGCCTGTAAACCGGATTTCCCATTTGTTTTTCACTAATATTTTGAAAATACCTTACTTTTAAGAAAAGGTACTAATATCACCATGACTGGGCAATAGTATTTATTCAAACTCAATTTATGTTCACTTACTCAACGAGAATATCACTTATAAAAAGAATTATGCTGATTCTTTTATTGGTATGCCAGGTATCAATTGCCCAGAAAAAGAAAAAAAAGAGTTCAGTGGGTCCAACCGGTGAAACCATCGAAATATCTACCCTGGAGTTGAGGTTGACCATGGATGATTTCTTTAACAGGTTTTCCCGGACTATAACCGAATCGGCTGATAGTATCATAAGGTTATCCAAAGATTACAACATTGATAACCAGGCTTTATTTTGGAAAATGAACGCCATTCCCGTTGCTCAGGGGGCTATTTATAGCAAAGATCCTTTTGCAGCTTTCATAGATATGGCGGTCTTCAATTATCAGATGAAAATATATTATGAAAAAGGAAACGGAAAGGATTTATTCGGGGAATTTCAGGATATTGCAATAGGAGCTTCGGATGCCCTCTATAAGGATTTGATGGAAATAGCAAGGAATTTAACACCTGGGAGGGATATATCTGAAGGGATTAAACTAGTTGAAGAATTTGCCGAGCAGAATCCTATAAACAGTTCTTATTTTATTAGGAGATCCACTTTGCCACTTATGTTGAGTATACAGGAGGTTGAAAAAGTAAGTTTTAAAAGCCTTGCAGAAGGAATGGCGCAAAGTCTTGACGAATTAAGCACACGGATAAATGCATACACGGAGATTTTACCGAAGCAGGTTCGCTGGCAGGCCGAATATTTGTTGAACAATGCATTAACCAACCCTGAATTAACCGGCCGTTTAGACTCACTTACCTATTTGTTGGAGCGATCTGTACTTGTTGTAGAATCTTCCCCGGAATTAATAGACCAACAACGTTCCACCTTAATGCAGGAGCTTAGAGGAGAGCGGATTGCCGTATTGCAGGCTATAAGGCAGGAACGCATAGCGGTTTTGGATGAAATTCGTAAGGAAAGGACAATCGTTATGCAACTATTAAGCGATGAAATTACACTGCAGAGGGAAGCCAGTTTTCAGGAATTAAATTCACTGACCGGTCAAAGCATTGATCTGAGCTTTAATAATTTAGAAAATATTGTAGATACCATCTTTTGGAGAACTGTTGTATTACTATTCATTTTCTTAGTTGTCTTAGTGATTGGAATAATAATCTACAAAAGGACTTAAAGTTTACTAATCATTTTGTCGGGAAAATTATCGAAATACATTAGGAGTAAGCGCACTTAATAAATACAATCCTGGCGATCAACTCATTCAAATAATTACTTTTTTACTAGCGCCTGGCATTGTTTTCCAAAAATGCCGGCAAACCCTCCGGCTAAACCTCCTACAATGCCCGTTACCAGAATTAATAGGAAAGGATTACCATCCAGGGGCAATAGGATTGCTATTTTTTTGGCCAGGGTAAAGTTGTTGTCGTTAGACAAAAGAAAAGCATAGCCCGTCCAGAACAAAAAAACTGCTATAAATGGAATAAAAAATACCTTCCATCCTTTTAAAGAAAATAGTACTGCCGAAACAAATGCCGCAAGCATTACTGACCACCAGGGCAAGAAAATTGAAAAGGCCAATGCCAAAAGCAGGGTAATGATAAAATTGAGGATGTTGGTATTCATTTAATTAGATATTAATGTTTGCGTACCGATTACGGCATCCGTGCCGGTATCGGATTGCATGAAGTTTAAATTATGATAGTTGCCAGCTGCCCAGTCGTCTATAAAATTATCGTAGTATTTGCTGCCCGGATTGCCCGATTGTCCCCCGGGATAAATTCCTAATGCGGTAGGAGGGGAGCTCATTTCCACGATCATACGCCAGGAAGCACCATGATTTTTTTTGGTTGCATTCACAATATTACTGCCACCACCTATGGGTAAGTTAAACCTTGAAAATGCAGGTAACCCCTGCAGTAAATGGCCAACATAGGTAGCTTTATAGGCATTCCAGTTATAGCTGCCATTTTCTGCTTTCCAATCCATCAGGGACTTCACGGCTTTTTTAAAACTTATTAAAAATAAATCCCCGGCAGTCTCGGTTTCAGGGGTTTCTATAATATCCATAAAGGCATCATCACCCTTTGTTTTTAATAAATGTACGGTTTGGTAATCATAAGGGGTCTTTAATGCTACATCATCCACTTTATATTCATCCCACAGCAGACTATGGAGATTGCGCCACCAGGCACTCCAAATACTTGGCCCCAGTTCGTCTATATCGTTGTTGAAGTTCCATGCCTTTATTTCATTTAAAATTTGTAACTCTTCTTCGGTAAGCGAAGATGTATCCATGGTATTAAAAATATGGGGCAGGAGTTCTGCTGCTTTGAGATTGTAATTATTGTTTTGTAAATCCCTGAAATCCTGAATACTGAAGGTATCCCTGGAATTAAAAAAGTCATTTATTACACGGTTTCTGTAGGTTTCAAAACCATCATTAAATACATAAAACGGATAGGATTCATCAACAGGGTGCTGATTGGCTGAACTAACAAAGCCGCGCTCCGGGTTTTTAGTGTGCGCATTGAATTCTTGTGGGATAAAACTTTGCCAGTCGTGCTGCGGATTGCTTCCATCCATTAAAAATTTTCCCTGGCCTTTCCATTTATTGGGGAGTTTTCCCTGAACCCAAATTGCGATATCACCTTCTGTTGAGGCAAAGACAAAGTTCTGTGCAGGCGCTGTATAGTGTTTGAGGGCATTAACGTAATCATCATAATTTTTACCCTTGTTGAGTTCCAAAAATGTCCTTTGATTGTTGCCCCCAATATGACCGGACCATTTCATGGCATAACCCGCAAGTTTGTTGTCACCCATAAAATTCTGGTCGTATGTAACCGGGCCGTGATGGGTGTACCTCACAGAATCGATAAAAGGAGCTTTGTCTTTTATTTTAATTTCTTCAACCCTCAGGTCCGCAGTTCTCCAGTCATCGCCATATTTGTATTGTGAGTGTTTTTCATCTTTAAATTCAATCTTGTACCAATCCTGTACGTCTCTTGTAGCATTAGTCTCTCCCCACGCAATGTACTTGTTAAATCCTGAAATTATGCCCAAAGCTCCGGGCAATGTTGCCCCGAAAGTATTGTGGGTTGGGGTACTCAATTGCATGACAAACCATATGGAAGGCAGGTTGAGGCCTAAATGCGGGTCGTTTGCGAGGATGGGATTTCCGGAATAGGATTTTTGTCCGGAAATGGCCCAGTTGTTACTGCCATTGTCCGGATGGGGCTTTTCGATAGTTTTTGAAATAGTGTCGAGCGGCAATTCACTTGCCGGAGTTTCCGTCATGGGTACGTCAATATAACTCCAGTCTGTACTCTTCGGAATAATAGGATCTATAACATCATAAAAATCCGGATACAACAAATCAAAACGCTCTTTGCCAAATATCCTAAGGGCATTGGTATACTCCAAATCCGTATCGGAACCTGCCAGATCTTTGGTCATGTACATCAATAACAAAGCTGTTTTTTTAGTGGTCCAGGGCTCCGGCTTATAATCGAGCAGTTTGTATTCTACCGGAATGTCTTTTGGCTGTAATTCGTTTATGTAACTATTCACACCTTCTGCGTAGGCCTCTAAAAAAGCCATGGTTTCCGGGTCTTCTTTGATCTTTTCAATGGCCTGTTCGGCCCCGAATCCCATTCCAAGTCTGCGTTGGCGACGGTCATAGTTCAAGGCTGCTTCACCAATAAATTCCGACAAACGACCTGCTGCAGCCATGGTTTGAAACTCCATTTGCCATAGTCTGTGCTTGGCCGTAATATAGCCCTGAGCCCTGTACAAATCATTTTCATTTTCAGCAAAAATGTGTGGAATTAGTTGTTCGTCGTAATGAACGGTTACCTTGTCTTTGAGCCCATCAATTGAAACAGTTCCGGTAATTGTTTCATCTTTTTCATTTTGCCAGATGCCAGTAGCCGGATTTAAAAATTTACCGATTGGCGGAACGGAACCAAATTTGGTATTCAGACCATAATAAATAATTACTGTGAGAAGAAGAGAAATTACAAACTTTAAGTATTTCATAAATGCCGGAAATTGTGATGTTGAAATTACTAAATAAATCTGAACACAAAGGAATGCTTAAAGTTCATCGGAGGTATAAAACTTTCTGGTCTAATTTTAATTCTCTTTAGTAGCAATCCAAACCGCGAGAAAATCTCTGTTAACCGAATGCGTTGTGCCATATAGTAAACCATCCTTATAATAGAAAGCAGTGTTATATTCTCCGGTACCATCCCCGGAAATTAAAGCCCCGTAAATGATCCCGAGTTGGGTGTTGATTCTACCTGAGCGGATATCAAAGCCATCCTTATAAAAATACCCTTCGAACCCTGAATTGCTTACTTCTGAAATCTTCATATTAGCAAAATTAGCATCAGTCTTATCTTCCGGGCTCATATCAATTTTCCAAATTCCTTTTAGGACGCTTAAATCAATAGCTGATTCGGATTGCGCATTTACATTGCTGATTGAGATCAGAATTAAACACAGGCTTACTAAATAAACTGCTCTCATTTTTTTTGATTTATTATTTGCGGTTTTACTTTCACTTTAATTCTTCATCAATAAGCTTTAGAACGGCCTCACACTTGTTTATTAATTCAAGGTAATAGCCATTGCTAGCCTTTTGATTAAATGCCGTTGCAGAAATTGCTCGGACAAAAATTTTAAACCTTTGGTCTTCTTTATTATTTAAAAAAGCATAATCATGTTCATTTAACATTTCTTGTGTCGTAAAAATATCGGTAACCCCCTTATTAAACTTGATAAAATCTGTTTCATTGGTCTCATTGGTGGCAACGTTTACCATCCATGCACCTATTGCGGATAACAACGCTCTTTTTTGGTCGTATTCGCTATAAAGATCAACTATTTCCTCTTTTAATTCCTGGTTCTTAATCAGTCCTAATGCGCCTGAACTTATCATACCTTTATAGGTATTATCATTTGGAGAAAAAACCTGATCCAGGGCTTTGTCATAGATGGCACTCATATACTGAACTTCCTCTATACTCTCAACGCCGTCGTATAAAGTAACAAGTAATTGTTTAATATCTTCCCTCAAGGCATTATTATTATGGATGATCTGCCTGAAGTTAATGGTGTCCTGGACTATATCGCGATGAATCCGTAACAAATAATCCTCACCTAATCTGCGGTCTTTGTTTTCCTGGTTCCAATTGTTGACACTCAGCGCAATCAAAATTCCAAGAACCACAAGCACAATTTCTCCAACGGCGTAAAGCAGATACTTGCTGAATCTGTTTTCCGTGAGAAGTTGTTGTCTAATGTGTCTGAAGAATTTTATCATGTTTTGCTGTGGGTCCTGTCTTAACCCGATAACTATGGAGAGCTATGAGGTCTATCATTATTATGTTACCATTGCACATTTAAATCCGTGCTAAATTGGGGTGGAATTTGGTCTTTAACTTCCCCTAAATTTTGCCTTAAATCAATTTCTATCCCACGGGCTATGGTGGAAATGGGTACATCGTTAGATGTTCCTTCAAAAGGATTCTCTCCCGTACGGCCTATTCGTTCCATAGTATGGAACATCCAGGCAACTGCTGAATATATTGGAACGGTAAACCAGATGAAAATTTGCCCCAATATTGGGTAATTATCAGCAAATCCCTTTCCAATATCCATGAATTGTGGAATTAATGCCATAGGCAGGAGCAGCAAGAGTAGCCACATAAAATAATGGTTTAAGGAAGCGTATTGCCTGGGGTAAGGAAAATTCTTGATACGCTCCGTTTGCCCTTGAAGCGTAAAGAGTTCTTTGATGAGTCCTTCGAGTTCAAGAAATGAAAACTCCCAAATAATTCCCTTGTCTTTTAATTTTCTGATATGATGTGATTGCAAATACAATAAGGCCGTCTGGTGGTTGTCTTTGCTCATCACATGTTCCATATCGCTTTTAGAAAGATATGGTTTTAGTTCCTCTTCCAAAGGAGAATCCTTTTCAGGGGGCCTTATTCCCCATTCTGTATTAGTTTTATGGCTACTTGTAGTTTCCCATAGCTTTTTACTTCGCATCGCATATCTTAATGCTGTCATCCAGGCAATATGCCTATAGGTCAACACTTTTACTTCTTCCGCTATGATCTCATCAGAAACACTCTCCTTTGTATGCTCATCAGAGAGCATATCCTGAACAAAGACGCCAAAGGTGCGAGAAGTGTTTACTATACCTCCCCAGATTTTCCTGGCTTCCCATATGCGTCCGTACACAGCATTATTTTGAAATCCAATGACAAATGCAACCGCTGTTCCTATTAAGGCCATAGGCGTCCAGGGAATTCTTAGCCATTGCAGATCCAGAAAATAATAGGCGCAAACCCAAATAATAATTATGAAAATGAACCAAAACGTTTCAAAACGTGTCCATTTCACCATGTCCATAATTCGATATACTCTGCCTATATACATACTTAATCCAGGTTTTTATATTTGTTTCTTCTAAATAGAAGCAATACTTAGTTTTTAAACAAATTTATACTTTTACTTTCAGTTAATGGTTTTATTCAACCACGGTATGACGTTTTGCTCATATGGCTACCATGCGGTTCAATTTTAAAATGTTTTAAGACCCTCATTGCCCTTAGTGTATTCCACCTGCCTGGTTTACCGGCTTGTTCCATTTTAAAGTGTACTTTTCCGGGATGAGCAGCATTTAGGTTCCACGTTCCATACTTGTTTATTTTACTAAGAAGTACACTAACAGCTTGTTCCATTCTGTTGTCCCATTTGCAGCCGGCGTAACTAAAATAGTCCATTGCCCTCAGAATATCATACCTCCACCTGCATGGATAGGGCATCTTTAAAAAGTCTTTGTTAATAATCTCCCCGGTTCGGTCAGATATGAATAACTGATGCATAAGGATAAATTCCTCGCCACTTTCTTTGGCACTTTGTATATCGTTCTTTCTATATGCGGTTCCGGATTTCTGAAACTCATACAATCCTTCGAGTACTGAAATGGTAGAGTGCAAAGAACTGTGTTTTGCACCACTTCTGGTTGTTCTGCAATTGAAACCACCATCTGGCATTATCTCATGCAGAATGCTGTTTACAATAGAATGCAGTTTTTTTTCTTCGGTTTTAAAGTATGATGCATAATTCAGGAACATACCGTTTACACAAACATCGCTGTACCTGGAGGTTGAAGGCCCCAATTTAATTCCTCCATCAATTGCCTTGCCGGAGTTCAGCGTTAGCTCAATCGTCTTTTTTATACTTGGGTTGTCAGGGCTGATATTCAAATTACGAAGGTCCAGCAATATGTAATGTGTAGAAATCCACTTTGGCTGATAGAATCTCTGTCCCCAATGGCCATTTGGATTTCGTTTCTCTAAAATTTGCCTTCCCCAACCTTCGCCGGCAATTCTGTCCTGCAGGTCCTTTCTTTCATTGCCTAACAAATCCCTGTGAACCTGGTATTGAATTGAAACATCGCCTTCCAGCAACCATGCTATGAT
>NZ_CAMYKG010000039.1 GCF_947258925.1 uncultured Eudoraea sp.
ATTCTAAGAGATCGCTTAGGAATTTAGATTTTATGGGCTCTAAAAAGTAATGACTTGCTTATTCTAATTAAAATTATAGCAAATGGATATCGTAGTTGGCATTGATATAGGAGGAACCAAAACCAAGATTGGGCTGGTTACCAAAGAGGGCGAATGCCTGGAAAAGACCTTTTTCAGAACCAGGGAGTACCCTGATATTGACGATTTCGTGGATAAGATATACAGCGTCATAAAGGAACTTTTAGAAAAGAACCCCAATGAATTTGAGGTCCTGGGGGTAGGAATAGGCGCACCCAACGCATCCAGTAAGAATGGAACCATAGAACATGCCTCTAACCTTATTTGGAAAGGAACCGTACCCATACTTCAGAAGTTAAAGAGCCGAATTTCTGTGCCTATGAAGATCATGAATGATGCCAGCGCAGCCGCATTGGGAGAAATGTTATTTGGTAATGCCAAGGGGATGAGTGACTTTATAGTAGTTACTCTCGGTACAGGTTTTGGTGCAGGGATCGTTGCTAACGGAAATCTTATAGACGGTTATGACGGTTTCGCTGGGGAATTAGGGCATGTGGATATGACCCTGGGCGACGGAAGGTTAACCGGACTGGGCGTTAGAGGCGGCCTGGAAGCTTATGTTTCGGCTACCGGCCTGAAGAGAACTATCCTCTATATGATGAGCAAGTATATGGACGAAAGCAGGTTTCGCTCAATAGCTTACTGCGACCTTCACGGGGAAGATATTACACAAGCGGCCGAAGAAGGCGATCCAATAGCTATAAAAGCCTTTGACTATACCGCAGATATATTGGGGCGGGCCCTTGCTAATTTCACGGCATTTTCCCAACCCGAGGCTTTTTTCCTGCTTGGTGGTTTGATGGGAAGTGGGAAATGGATAACCGAACCACTAAAAAAATATTTTAATGACTATCTCCTGGAAGTCTATAAAGGTAAAGTGAAACTTATGTATTCGGGAATGAAAGGGAAGACAGCGGCTATTTGTGGTGCCGCAGCCTTAATTTGGGAGGATCACCTTTAGAATATTCATCTCTATTTCTAAGATGGCCTTTGACGATCGAACTTACCCACCACAATGGCGGTAATAATCACTAAATAAAACTGACCCAATAAGCCAATCAATACCGAGGCACTTTTAGATAGGTCTGAAATAGGTACAATTTCGCCATATCCTATGGTAAGCAGTGATATGTAACTAAAGTAAAGTACATCTGTTCTATCTTGCGTTGAAACCGCCCCATCAGTTATTCCTTTAAATGACCCGGGGTCTATAAACTCAATGGACATGAAAAGAAAGTATCCCAGCAATCCTAAACATATATAACCACTCATCACACCTAATATAACTATGTGGTCTACATCGTTGCTTTGCCAGACCTGCGATATAATCTCTTTAGTGACCAATGTGAAAAACAGAAAGAGTATACCAAATCGTATATAGTCACTGGTTTGAAATGTTGTAAATTCCAAAGCCTCAGTCAGATGAGTTAGCAGAAGTACCACTAACAATCCAATAAAAATGCGCCTTTTTCCAATGCTTCGAGAAACTAATAAGATCCCGGTAAGGACATTAAGTACAAAAAATAGAGGTGTGATATAATCTTCATAAATTTTCTCGGGAAAAACAAGATTACCGAAAAGAATCGCTGCCAGGGTAATTAAAAATAATACAAATCTTTTTTGATATAATTGATCCAGCCAATTCACACTCCCGGGAATTTCTAATTAAACAAAAATCCTCTATAAATTACTTAAAATAGTAAGTCAAGGCTAAGGTACAAAAAGTCAGGTTATGGTTATTCCTAACTAAAGAACTATCATAATCCGCACCCCTCATCTTTTCTTCATTTAGCCTTCACTCATGTATCAATAACAGTATCCTGTCCAGGACTTTTTATAGTGTTCTGTTCTGCATCGGTCGTGACAATCAGTTCTCTGGTATTATTGATCATACAATTCAATTCATTCAGAACGATGGTGGTGATCATTAAAAGAGGTGTTAAAGAAGTTCTAAATATTGCAACGTCACTTGTAATATCTCTATATTTGAGCACCATCTTATAAAAAAAACATGCGTTATTTTCTGGTTCTCTGTATAGGGTTAATTTTTGGTCTTCAAACTGCTTTAACCCAAGTACCAAAAAAAAACACTTCTTCAGATATTTATCATTCCTTGCAAAAATTGAACTTTTTAGGTTCAGCCCTATATATTGCAGCACATCCTGATGATGAAAATACAAGACTAATTTCATACCTCTCCAACGAAGTTAAAGCACGTACCGGATATTTATCCATTACTAGAGGTGATGGAGGCCAAAACCTTATAGGATCAGAACTTAGAGAATTATTAGGTGTCTTAAGAACGCAAGAGTTGTTGGCGGCTAGAGGAGTTGACGGTGGGGAACAATTTTTCACGAGGGCAAATGATTTCGGGTATTCCAAACATCCAAATGAAACATTGAAAATATGGGATAAAGAAGTGGTTCTTGGAGATGTTGTTTGGGTGCTAAGGAATTTCAAGCCTGACGTAATTGTGAATCGTTTTGATCATAGAACGCCGGGTTCAACTCATGGGCATCACACTTCTTCTGCTATCCTTAGTGTTGAAGCTTTTGATCTTGTCAATAATAAAAATGCTTATCCTGAACAATTGGATAAAGTGGATCCATGGCAACCCAAAAGGCTTTTCTTTAATACTTCCTGGTGGTTCTATGGGAGTCCGGAAAATTTTGAAAAGGCCGATAAATCTAAATTGATGAATCTTGATGTTGGCGTCTATTATCCTTTAAAAGGTTTATCAAACAACGAGATTGCCTCAATTGCCAGCAGTCAGCATTTGTGTCAGGGTTTTGGAAGGTTATCTGTCAGAGGCAGTCAGGATGAATATATAGAGCTGTTGGCGGGGGATCTTCCGAAGGACAAGACCAATGTCTTTGAAGGGATTGATACAAGCTGGTCCAGAATAAATGGTGGTGAAGCAATCGGGAAGTTGTTATATGACATAGAAAATAATTTTGATTTTGTAAATCCATCTAAACACCTTCCGGAATTATTGCAGGCACATAAATTATTGGTTGATATAGACGACGACCATTGGAAACATATCAAGTTAAAAGAATTGCAGAATATTATCATTGCCGTTTGCGGGCTTTATCTTGAGGCATCGGCTGAATTACCTAACTCCTATCCCGGCAATACCGTAAAAATTAATATTGAGGTATTAAACAGAAGTAATACTTCAGTTAGCTTGAATTCAGTTTCTCTGGGTTCCAAAAGATATGCTCAGGATAGAACCCTGTTGGCTAATAATCAGAAAAAGAAGCTGGTACTTGATCTGAAAATTCCAAACAATCAGTCTTATACGAGCCCTTATTGGTTAGCCGAGACGGGAAGTCTTGGAATGTACGAAGTGAATAAACAGGAGTTAATTGGAAGCCCCGAGACAGAACCTCCATTTACTGCCAAATTTGAATTAGACTTTAACGGCTACCTACTAACCCTGGAAAAGCCAATTATTCATAGATCTTCCAGACCTGATAAAGGTGAATTGTACCAGCCTTTTGAGATTATCCCCGAAGTCACCGCCCGGTTTGGCGATAGGGTTTTAATTTTTGCTGATGGAAAATCTAAAAAAGTTCCGGTAACAATTTCAGCTCATAAAAACGATATAAAAGGAAATGTTGAGCTCTGCCATGGTGAGGGTTGGGAGGTAGATCAGGAAATTAAAGAGTTTGAAATTGCTAATAAAGGAGATGAAATAACCCTTGAATTTACGCTTACCCCTCCTTCAGGCGAAAATGCCAGTTATATAACCCCCTTAATTCGAATTAACGGGAAAGAACTGGATAAAGAATTAATCGAGATTGCCTATGACCATATTCCTACCCAAACGGTTTTACTTCCTTCGGAGGCGAAAGTTGTGCGTTTAGACATAGAAAAAGTAGGAGATCATATTGGTTATATAATGGGTGCCGGAGATGATATCCCCGAAAGCCTGGAGCAAATAGGATATACCGTACATCTGATTGATCCCAAAGAAATAGAAGCCGGCAGTCTCGATAAATATGATGCTGTTGTCACCGGAATTAGGGCCTATAATGTGATTGAAGAACTTAAGTTTAAACAACGCTACTTACTAGAATATGCCAAACAAGGTGGCAACCTGATCATACAATATAACACTGCGGGCCGCAGGGACAAATCATTTAACGATCTGGCCCCCTACCCCCTTAAATTATCGAGAGACCGGATTACCAATGAGGACTCTGACGTAAAGATTATTGCAAGTGATCATGCTGTTATAAATTTTCCAAATACAATTACAAATTCCGATTTTAAAGGCTGGGTTCAGGAAAGAGGGCTTTATTTTCCGGGTGAGTGGGATCCGAAATTTACCCCCATCCTTCAAATGAACGACGAAGGAGAATCACCAACGGATGGAGCACTTTTGGTAACACCCTATGGCAAAGGAAATTATATCTATACCGGGATTAGTTTTTTCAGGGAACTACCTGCCGGGGTTCCGGGGGCCTATAAACTATTTGCAAATATTTTATCTTTAGGCAAAGAACAAATGGATAACAGTACAGATATCAAAGGTAAATGATACCGGAAAAACTTAACTGGAAGAAAGAGTATACATTAGTATTGGTTCTCAATACTATTTACATTCTTATTTTCTATTTTATAATGATCATATACAGTTAAAATGGGGAACCTGGATTGGGTTATACTTGGGGGAACCCTATTGTTTATTGTGGTTTATGGGGTCTGGAAAACCAAAGAGAACAAAAATGTAACTGATTATGTCCTTGGAGGAAATAAGGCTAAATGGTGGACGATTGGCCTTTCTGTAATGGCTACGCAAGCAAGTGCGATTACGTTTCTATCTACCCCCGGACAGGCTTTTCACGATGGAATGGGATTTGTACAATTCTACTTTGGCCTTCCATTGGCCATGATAATTATATGTATTGTATTTATTCCTCTATATCATAAACTTAAGGTATATACTGCCTACGAATTTCTGGAAAGAAGATTCGACCTCAAAACCCGAACTTTGGCGGCAATTCTATTCCTGATACAACGGGGACTGGCAGCCGGAATTACCATCTTTGCACCTTCTATTATCCTGTCGGCAGTCTTAGGCTGGGATTTAAAAACCCTCAATATTATTATAGGCTCCCTGGTAATTATTTATACCGTCTCAGGTGGTACAAACGCCGTAAGTGTTACCCAAAAGCAGCAAATGTTTGTGATCATGACCGGAATGTTTATTGCTTTCTTTTTTATTCTGGGTTTTTTGCCTGCAGACATTACATTTACCAAAGCCCTCAAAATAGCAGGTGCGAGTGACAAATTAAATATTTTAGACTTCAGTATTGATCCACGCAGCAGATATACATTCTGGAGTGGAATAACCGGAGGCATGTTTCTTGCCCTGGCGTACTTTGGTACAGATCAGAGTCAGGTCCAGCGCTATCTTTCAGGCAAATCCATCCGTGAAAGCCAACTAGGTCTCATCTTCAATGGCATCTTTAAGGTTCCAATGCAATTTTTTATCCTTCTTGTTGGTGTTATGGTTTTTGTATTCTACCAATACAATCCATCTCCTTTAAATTTTAATCCCGCTGCGACTAACGCAATAATGCAAACTTCCTACGCAGATGATTACAAAGCATTAGAAGAAAGTCATAAAAATTTAGAAATTGAAAAAAAGATAGCTCAGGAACAGTTTTCTGTTGCTTTGGATTCAAATGATCCGGTTGCTACCGATGAAGCCAAAAAAGAGATGCGCCTTATTATTGATATGGAAAAAAACAACCGAGAAGCGGCCAAGGCTATGATACAAAAGGCTGATGATGTTGTTGAAACCAATGATAAGGATTATGTATTTATTCATTTTATCCTTAATTATCTTCCAAAAGGTTTAGTAGGATTATTACTGGCTGTGATTCTGTCTGCAGCCATGTCCTCGACAGCCTCAGAATTAAACGCCCTTGGCACCATTACTGCCCTGGATCTTTATAAGAGGAATAAAAAAGAGGAATTTGCTCCTGAGCACTATGTGAAAGTTTCCAAATTTTTTACACTGGTTTGGGGAATCATAGCTATTGTAATCGCATGTGTGGCTAACCTTTTTGACAATCTAATTCAACTTGTAAATATAATTGGCTCCATTTTTTATGGTAATATTTTGGGCATGTTCTTACTGGCCTTCTTTTTGCGTTTTGTAAAAGGAAATGCTGTTTTTATCGCGGCTATTATCACCCAGGTTGTGGTAATACTCGTTTGGTATCTGGATTGGATGGGGTATTTGTGGTTAAATGCATTCGGTTGCCTATTTGTTATTGTGTTGGCCGTCTTGTTCGAATCATTTGACAGGCTACATAAGAACCCCCCAATTAAGACTTAATAAATTCTTAAAGCAGTGGATACAATGAATTAATACTAATTGTTCCCGCATAAAACATAAAACCCGGCCAGTACTGGCCGGGTTTTCAGATTAATATAATCTGGGATATTATAAAGCACCCCACTCTTTAAGCGAGTCTTTGTTCATTTTTACATAATCCGCATTACCTGCTGCCTCCGCCGCAGCCATAGATTTCTTGGCTGCTTCGATCGCACCTTTGGTGTCGCCCATTTGGGCATAAATAAGAGATTGTCTTCTCATCATCCAAAATGCCTTGTCGTTCATTGATACCGCTTTATCAATCCATTCCTTAGCTTTGGACAGGTCTTTTCCTTCTTCATGGTAATAAGAAGCCGCCGCAAAATAATCATTGGCTGAAGGTCCATTCATAACACTTTCAATACTCTTTACGGCCTTTTCCGAAGTAGGTACTTCAAAAGGCACACCAATATAGACGTTTGCCCAAAGAATGCCGAGGGTAGCTCCATCGTTATGTAATTGATCAATACTCATAGTAAAAGACTCTACATCCATCGGCATAGTATATACCTCAATATTTGTCTTTGCCGCTACTTTTGAATCATCCCAATCTTGAGGAGTTCCCCAGTTGTTGGTATCAGAATAGAAAATTACTTCCCAGGAAGTTTGTCCGGGTTTTGTGAATACTGCATAAGAACCTGCTTTGAGTACCTGACCGGCAATAGTGATGTCATCACTAAAAGTTACCATGGAATTTTTGTTCGCCCCGGTTCTCCATAATTTATCATATGGAACGAGATCCCCAAAAATAGTTCTTCCGCGCATGGAGGGTCGTGAATACTCAACAGTTACATCTGTTAATCCAACCGTTTGCATAATTTTTGCAGCCGGGCTGGGTGCGGGTGTCGATATCTGCCCGTTCATGGAAATAGATCCCAGTACGACACAGATTAATAAGGTAAGTCTTTTCATAATTGCTTAAGTTTTTAGTTGTAACAAAACTAAAACTTATGCTGTATCCACCTTGTTAACAAATCCTTAAATAATAGCTTGCAAGATAGCTAGTCCAATATAAATGGTTTGGCTATTGTGGACCCTTGAAGATAAAAAGTTAGGTAATATACATTACTATCCAAACCCGCCAGATCTATAGTGTTATTTTCAATACGTTCACCATGCGTATGTCTTACGCGCTTACCGGTTATGTCAAAAATAGCTCTGCCAAAAATTGGTGCATCTGAATTAAGATCGTATTGCAGTTGGTAAGAACCAAACTGTTTGTAAATAATCAATTCGTCCTTCTTTTTTTCCGGGTTGATCGTATCAATAGGTGCAGGATCCTCTTCAGTGTTTTCTCTGCCAAAAGGTTCATCGCTTGTTTTGAAAGTAAATATTTCAGCATTCAGGGTTATGGGGGGATTAGGAAATTGAAATCGCTCTGACGAAATAAAATACGTATTTGCATCTGAAAAAGTAATTCCTTCTACCTGTGAAAAAGCTATTCCCAAACTTGACTTTGTTTCGGTACCATTAAATGTAAAATCTGAAGAAAGCTCATCTATGCGAAGGATAAAAGGCTGTAATTGAGAGGAATACCCCAAAAGCATAAGGACATTTGAAAATTTATTATGCACTGCACCGGAAATCAGGCCATTCACATCATAAAATCCCAGATTTTTTGCGGTATACTCTCCCGGCGTTTTGGGAATAGCATATGCAACGGTTCCATTTGTTACCCATTGTTTTGTAAAAATGAGTAGCTGATCCCCAAAGTCAACCAATGCTTCCGCATCCCAGTCAGAATTCTGAGTGCCTGAAAAATCCGTTTGATCTTCATATGAAAAGTCTATTCTTTCGGCACTTAATACATTTGAAACATCGTAGTCAGATTTTGAGATTCTGTAAATGGAAAGATCTTCTCTATTACCGGTATTATTACCAAAATCTCCAATATAAATATAGTCATCGTCTTGTGCCAAATCTTCCCAATCTGTATTGATGGCATCGGTAACATCAATAATTCTCAATATCTGTAAGTTTAAAGGATCTATTTCATACAATTTTGTAGAATTTCCGGAATCATTATGAGTTATGAGTTTGCCATTATAAAAAATAAGACCGGAAGATTCCAGCACCTCATCGGGCAATGTCCCTATAAGTTCAGAGGTAAGCTGGGCATTTATAAAACCCACCTGTATAATAAAAATTAAAAAAACTAACCTGGATATCATTACAGTTATAATTGCAGGAATTTACAAAAATCCCGAATTACATCCCATAATACTCGATTAATTGGTTCTGAGCCCCAGTGTATGACAGGATAAAACAAAAACTAAAACACGTTAAAAAAAGATATTTTTACTATTTGTTTAACATATTTTATTTTTTATTAAACAATATTGCTGCTAGCTTTGTAGAAAACAAATTAATGAAACTATTTCAACTCCGTTCCAGACAATTTTTACCTGTAACAAAAGACGAAGCGTGGGCCTTTTTATCAAACCCGGAGAACCTCAAAGTGATTACTCCTGACCATATGGGTTTCCATATATTGAATGGAGCCGAAAAAGAGATGTTTCCCGGCCAAATCATACAATATACAGTCTCCCCCTTTGCCGGAATAACAACCAAATGGGTTACCGAAATTACCCATGTAAAACAAGGTGAATATTTTGTTGATGAACAACGTTTTGGCCCTTATGCCCTATGGCACCATAAACATTTTATAAGACCTATTAAGGGAGGGGTTGAAATGGAGGATGTTATTGACTATAAGTTGCCTTTTGGTATTTTGGGTCAGTTATTTCATCCTATCCTGGTCAAAAAACAACTGGAAAAGATCTTCGCCTACCGGGAAGAAAAACTTGAAGAAATTTTTGGAAAAATGAATGGCCTCCAAAATGAAATGAATATAAAGTCTATTTAAAAATGAAGAAAAACATTTTATTAATCGGTGGATCTTATGGTATTGGTTTGGCTATCGTCAAACAGCTACAAGAAAGTTATAATCTCTATGTCGCTTCCAGAAGCGGTGAAGGTTTAATTGGTACGAAGGCAAAACACATTCCATTTGACGCTTTATCAGATACTTTGGATACCTCACAATTGCCAACAGAACTTCATGGATTCGTCTATTGTCCGGGAAGTATAAATTTAAGGCCTTTCAAAATGTTGTCAATGGAGACCTTCGAAGAAGATATGCAACTCAATTTTTTTAGTATGGCGAGGGTAGTAAAAGATATCATGAACAGGATGGGAGAAAATTCAAGTATGGTTTTTTTCAGCACGGTAGCTGTTGGTACTGGAATGCCATTTCATACAAGTGTATCCGCAGCCAAAGGGGCTGTAGAAGGTTTCGTGAAATCCCTTGCGGCCGAATACGCACCTAAAATCAGGGTAAATGTCATTGCACCATCCCTTGTTGATACCCCTCTGGCAGGTCGTTTACTAAATAACGATAGAAAAAAGGAGAGTATGGCAGAACGACATCCGCTCAAACGAGTCGGAAATGCCGAGGATATCGCCAATATCGCAGTTTTTCTCCTTGGAGAGGGAAGTGGTTGGATAACCGGACAGGTTATTGGTGTAGACGGAGGTTTGTCTACCCTCAACATCAGCTAAATGAATAAAAAAGTCAGTATTTTTTGGTTCCGAAGAGATCTAAGGCTGCAGGACAATGCCGGACTCTACCACGCACTTAAAACAGATCATCCTGTATTACCCATTTTTATTTTTGATACAGAAATTTTACAATCTCTACCAAAAAACGATGCCCGCGTGTCATTTATTTACGAATCCTTGCAGGCATTGCAAAATAATCTGGAAGAAAATTACGGAAGTTCTATAGCTATTTATCACGGTAAGCCACTGGATACTTTTAGATCCCTTCTAAATCAATTTGATATACAAGCTGTTTACTGCAATACAGATTATGAGCCCTATGCCCAAACAAGAGATGATGAAATCAGGGATGAATTGAATTTAAGAAATATAGAATTCAAATCTTTTAAAGATCAGGTGATCTTTGAAAAGAATGAAATTGTTAAAGACGATGGCACACCGTACGTAGTGTATACACCTTATATGCGGAAGTGGAAACAAAAATTTCATAGTGATCAGCCAGTCATGGAATATGACTCAACGTCCTATTTAAACCAATGCATTAAGCAGACTAACTGGCCTGACGTATCTTTAAAAGATATGGGGTTTATCAGATCGGATATTGTGGTGCCGGCACCTGAAGTTTCCCCTTCTTTGCTGAATTCATATGAGAAAACCAGAAACTTTCCGGCTATAGATCAAGGAACTTCGAAATTGGGCCCTCATTTAAGATTTGGAACCGTTTCTATTCGACAGATAGTACGCAAATCGCTTAATGCTGAGAATGAAACTTTTTTAAATGAACTGATTTGGCGAGAATTCTTCATGCAAATCCTATGGCACTTTCCGCATACGGTACATAAAGCTTTTAAACCAAAATACGACAGGATTCCATGGCGAAACAACGAAAAGGAATTTGAAAAATGGAAAAATGGGGAGACCGGATACCCCTTGGTTGATGCCGGTATGCGGGAATTGAATGCTACAGGTTTTATGCATAACCGGGTGCGAATGCTGGTAGCAAGTTTCCTTTGTAAACACCTTTTAATAGATTGGCGATGGGGAGAGGCCTATTTTGCTTTAAAATTATTGGATTTCGAACTTAGCAGTAATATTGGTAATTGGCAATGGGCAGCAGGGAGTGGCGTAGATGCTGCACCTTATTTCAGGATCTTTAACCCCATAACCCAGGTAGCTAAGTTTGACAAACAAAAAGATTATATTAACAAATGGGTTCCGGAGCTTCAGGAATTAAGTTATCCTCCTATGATGGTAGATCATAAATCGGCTCGGGAACGCTGTCTCAAAGTCTATAAAGAGGCCCTAAACTAATTCTTAATAATCATCCCTTCGATAATGTTTTATATTTTGGTAATGTAGAATACAATACACAGTAAAAAGATGTATTTTTAGTGAATTGATTACCAACACTTATAACATTTAAAATATATGAGAATATTATTCTTTGGAACATTACTTGTTTTGAGCTCTCTTGTATCGGCTCAAAAAATAAGTAAAAACAAAACGGCGATTATCCAATCAATTGAAAAACACAATGCAGAACTAATAGCAATAAGTGATTCTGTATGGGCTCTTGCAGAAACAGCCTTCAATGAAAATAGGTCTTCAGCAATATTAGCCCGCTATGCAGAAAAAAATGGTTTTCAGGTTGAACGCGGGGTTTCCGGAATGCCAACTGCTTTTATTGCAACTTATGGATCGGGAAAACCTGTAATAAGTATCTTAGGGGAATTTGATGCCCTGCCAGGAATTTCTCAAAAAGCTCAACCCACAAAGGAAGCCTTGAATGAAGGAGCTGCCGGACATGGCTGCGGTCATAATCTTTTTGGAACAGCCAGTCTTGGAGCTGCGGTGGCAGTTAAAGAGCTGATTGAACAGGGCAAAATAAAAGGCACTATTAAATTTTTTGGTACCCCGGCTGAGGAAAAGTTTTTTGGGAAGGTATGGATGGTGCGTGATGGCTTATGGAATGATATAGATGTAAACCTAAGCTGGCATCCTGCTGACAATACGGAAGCCGATGCCCAAAGTACACTTGCCCTTGTCGATTTTAAAGTTGAATTTTTTGGTCAGGCTGCGCATGCCTCTGCTGATCCATGGAATGGCAGAAGTGCATCTGATGCACTGGAATTATATACAACAGGAATAAATTACTACAGAGAGCACATTAAACCTACGGTCCGTATCCATTACCATATCCAGGATGGCGGACAAGTAGTAAATGTGGTGCCCGATTATTCCAAACTTTGGGTTCGTGTGAGGGACACTAAACGAAGTGGGGTTATGCCAGTATACGAAAGAGTTCAGAAGATGGCTGAAGGTGCAGCAATATTGGCTAATGTGGATTATAAAATCTCGCTTATTTCGGGAATTTACGAAGTATTGGTAAACAGATCAGGTGAAGAGATCATGCAAAAGAATTTAGAATATTTAGGTAATATCACCTATACTGAAGAGGAACAAGCCTTCGGTAAGAAAATTCAGGAGATTACACAAAAACCTCAAATAGGGATGGATTCCAAAATAAGTCCATTGAAAGAAACCAAAGAACATCCCGGGGGAGGATCAACTGATGTAGGGGACGTAAGTTGGAATGTTCCGAATATAAATTTAAGTGTTACCGTAGCACCAAAAGATACCCCCTGGCATTCCTGGGCCGTTGTGGCTTGCGGCGGTATGAGTATTGGTCATAAAGGAATGACCTATGCGGCCAAAGCACTCGGAATGACGGCTACAGATCTTTTCGAAGATCCGAAGTTGATCGAAAAAGTGAAAGCAGAATACAAAGAACGGAAGGGTGAAGAAGTCTATGAGGCCAATATACCTCCGGGACCGCCACCAGTTGGTGATAACAAATAAACCTATAACGTATGTCAGAAAGAGAAATAATAAAAGAATATTCTAATGGTGACCTCACCGTAGTTTGGAAGCCAAAGAAGTGCATACATTCGGCAATATGTGTAAATACATTGCCGAAAGTTTATGATCCTAACAAGAAACCGTGGATAGAACCAAAAAATGCCTCTATCAATGAACTAAAATCGCAAATAGATAAGTGTCCTTCTGGGGCACTAACGTATTATTTAAAAGGAGAAACAGAAAATTTAGTAGATATGTCAGATAAAACAAGTGTAGAAGTAATGGCTAATGGACCACTTTTGGTTCATGGAGCTTTAGAAGTAAAGGATGCCAGTGGTAAGTCAGAAAATAAAAGCGGGGTAACGGCCTTATGCCGATGCGGTGCATCGGACAAGAAGCCTTATTGTGATGGAGCACATAAGAAAATAAACTTCGTAGGTTAAAATAATTGTTACACAATTATAATGGAGGTATATGGAATTGAAAGTCATATTATTAACTAATTCTGATTATTATGAGTTCAATTTTTAATAAAATCCTTGTAATTCTGTTTGTTATGGGTCCGGCACAAAATTTTGGACAGTCTTCTCAACTTACCTCAAGGCTGGAAGTTTATTCCATAGAAAGCAATGATAGGGAGGTAATTTATGAAGAAAAGGGTCATTTTGAGGCCCCAAATTGGAGCCTGGATGGTTCTTATTTAATAATTAACCAGGATGGTCTTTTATTTAAAATAAAGGCTGATGGAAGTACTAAAAGCCAGCTAAAAACAGGTGAGGCCGTTAGATGCAACAACGATCATGGAATTTCTCCCGACGGCAAGCTCCTGGCTATTAGCAACAATGATCCCATAACAGATGCTCCATACGGAAGTTCAAGGATATATACCGTCCCAATTGAAGGAGGAAAGCCAAAACTTGTGACATCCGAATATCCTTCATATTGGCATGGTTGGGCACCGGAGAGTAATGCGGTAGTATATACGGCACGTAGAAATGATAATTTTGACATCTATCGAATTTCTATTGACGGAGGCAAAGAGGAACGCCTGACCACTAGTCCTGGTTTGGATGACGGTCCGGAATACTCCCCGGATGGCAGATACATTTATTACAATTCAATGAAGTCGGGCAAAATGGAGATTTGGCGAATGAAGTCAGATGGTAGTGAAAAAGAGCAATTGACCAATGACAGGTACTCAAATTGGTTTGCCCACCCTTCACCCGATGGTAACTATTTTGTTTTCATATCCTATCACGAGGATCAGGGGGACCAACATCCTGCCATGAAGGCTGTTTCCCTGCGTCTTTATGATTTAAAAACTAAAGAAATTAAGAGTCTATGTATGTTTATTGGTGGACAGGGTACTATTAATGTCCCTTCATGGTCACCAGATAGCAAACATTTTGCTTTTGTATCTTATGACAACGAATAGAATTTACATATTGCCACACATAAAAACCTTAAATATTTTCCCATGAAAAAACTGATTTTCTTTTGTTATATAGGCTTTATTTCCTGCTCATTTTCCCAGGATTTTGATTTTCGTTACGACCACTACTCCTTTGTCGTTACGGATCTCAAAAAAACCGGTGATTTCTATGCTGACATCCTTAAATTAAAAGAAATTCCACATCCTTCAGCATCTAAGGGGTTCCGATGGTTCAGTATTCATGGTAATTCCCAACTTCATTTAATTGGTAAGGATTCCGTAATTCGACAAAATAATAAGAGTGTTCATCTGTGCCTCGCTACTCAAAATTTGGATGGCCTCATCTCGTATCTGGAAGAAAAAAATATTCCCTACTGGGATTGGCCTGGAAAGAAGAATGCTGTTACGGATCGGGCAGACGGAGTACGGCAGATTTATATCAAAGATCCGGAAGATAATTGGGTTGAAATTAATACCGCAACCCATGAATAAATAACAATCCATTTTTCACGATTTAATTCATCAGCTTTACTGAGAAACACATTAACACCTAAATTTGATTCTATGAGTAATCCCGTTCAGCGAGTTTTCCCTTTAGGTTTTCCATGGGAAACACAGGATCCATTTTTATTCTGTGTTTATCACTTAGATCATTATCCGAAGGGTAATAATGCTATGGAACCGGCCGTATCTTTAGAAGGAAGAAACCTTGGTAACGACTTTATTATTAAGGATGGTTGGAGAATGTACCACGGTCAAACAATACCAGGATTTCCTTATCATCCACACAGGGGATTTGAAACGGTTACTATCGTAAATAAAGGATTTTGTGATCATTCGGATTCTTTAGGCGCTGCTGGCAGATTTGGGCAAGGCGATGTACAATGGATGACCGCTGGCCGAGGTGTGCAACATTCTGAAATGTTCCCATTGCTGAATACAGATAAGGATAATCCTTTGGAATTATTTCAAATATGGATCAATTTACCAAAGGCTGACAAATTTGTCGACCCCCATTTTAAGATGTTATGGCATGAAGATATCCCGATTGTTAAGGATAACAATACCACCATAAAAGTCATTGCAGGAAGCTATAATAACACCCATGCCCCTGATTCAACACCTAATTCATGGGCGGCTAATCCCGATAATGAAGTGGCTATTTGGAATATCCATATGGATGAGAATGAAACATTTCATTTACCCCCGGCTTCTGCAGAATTAAATCGTACCCTATATTATTATGAAGGTAGCGAGGTAAAAATTGGCGAAATGGTGGTCAAACCAGATCATGGTGTGCAACTAAGCTCAGATGAGGAAGTAGTTTTGATAAATGGCGATCAGAAATCACACTTTTTACTATTGCAGGGAAAACCTATAAATGAACCAGTTGCAAAATACGGACCATTTGTAATGAATACTCAGCAGGAAATTCAAAAGGCTATGGAGGAATACCGGCTTACCCAATTTGGTGGTTGGCCCTGGCCACATGCAGATAATGTGCACCCGAGAGAAAAAGGCCGGTTTGCGAAATATCCAGATGGGAAAGTTGTCGTAAAAGACTAATTGATTACTAATTTTACCAGCTTTTGTAACGCTTTGCCTTTACTTCTGAAATTGCCTTTACAACCCAATGGAATAACCGGGAGCAAGAATACCATCTGCTTCCTTAGGATGTCTTTTCAGATATGCCGCCACAAAAGGACATAAGGGCGCCATTTTAAAACCCTTTTCGTTAATATAATGAAGTGTTTTCGAGACAATTGTTGCTCCAAGGCCCCTTCCTTCCAAAGTTTTAGGAACTTCGGTATGCGTTAAGTAAATTATCGAATTCTTTGCCTGGATATATTCTATAAAAGCTATTTCACCTTCTATATGTAATTCGAATCGTTTCTTGGCAGCGGAATCATTGTTTATAAGTGGTAGTGATTGCCAATCTTGATTTTTCATTCAATTACTAAGTTTTAGCGACTTGTCCCCTATAAATGGGCAAATGTGCTGACAAAATGTTTTCGTTAAATCCTTTCAATTTTGGCACCAATAGCTCTAAGACGATTATCAATATCTTCATACCCCCGGTCTATCTGCTCTATATTATGTATGATTGATGTGCCCTTAGCTCCTAAAGCGGCAATTAAAAGAGAAACTCCTGCCCTGATATCAGGGGAAACCATTGTTGTAGCCTTTAAAGTTGATTTAAAGTCATGCCCGATTACAGTCGCTCTATGCGGATCACAAAGAATAATTTTAGCTCCCATATCTATCAATTTATCTACAAAGAACAGACGACTTTCAAACATTTTTTGATGGACGAGCACCTCACCCCTTGCCTGTGTGGAAATAACCAGAATAATACTTAGAAGATCCGGAGTAAGTCCCGGCCATGGAGCATCTGAGATAGTTAATATAGAACCATCAATATAGTTGTGAATTTTATAACCCTCTGTGTGTTCCGGAATGTAAATATCATCTCCTCTTCGTTCCAGGGAAATTCCAAGTTTTCTGAAAACTGTTGGAATCTGGCCCAGGTCGTCCCAGCTAACATTCTTAATAGTTAATTCACTTTTGGTCATCGCAGCCAATCCAATCCAACTACCAATTTCAATCATATCTGGTAGCATGGTATGCTCTGTTCCTTTTAACCCTGTAACACCATCTATAACTAACAAATTAGATCCTATCCCTGAGATCTTTGCCCCCATTCGGTTTAGCATCTTGCACAATTGCTGCAAATAAGGTTCGCAGGCCGCGTTATATATGGTAGTCTTACCTTCGGCCATAACTGCGGCCATTATAATGTTAGCAGTACCTGTGACAGAAGCCTCATCCAAAAGCATATAAGTGCCCTTTAATTTTTTAGCTTCAACCCCGTAAAAGTGTTCCTCTTTGTTATACCGGAAACTTGCCCCTAGTTTAATAAAACCCTCAAAATGGGTGTCAAGCCTGCGTCGACCAATTTTATCCCCTCCGGGTTTTGGAATGTATCCCATGCCATATCGGCCTAAAAGTGGCCCTACGAGCATAATGGAACCTCTTAATCCCCTTCCATCTGATTTAAATTGTTCAGATTGCAGATAAGATAAGTCAATTTCATCCGCTTTAAAGGCATAGGAACCTTTTCCTTTCTTCCTGATTTTTACACCTAAGTCTCTAAGTAATGAAATGAGTTTGTTTACGTCCAGGATATCCGGAATATTATGTATAATTACTTCTTCCGGAGTAAGTAATACTGCACAAAGTATTTGTAAAGCTTCATTTTTGGCGCCTTGAGGGGTAATTTCCCCATGAAGTTTGTGACCGCCCTCAATTTTGAATGTTCCCATCTAAGGAAGAAATATTTAATACCGTTTTTTACCTCTGTTCGAACTTCTCTGATGTTTTTTGCCCGTACCTGACCTATTGGATTTTGAGGTCCGACTTTTAAGAAACTGTCCGCTATCAGTAAGGTTGACACCATCAACCGCTAAGTCTATTTTGCCATCACTAAGTTCATAAAGATGTTTAAATATTGCTTTATCCTCAACAGTATCTTTGTTCCAATTGAGGTAACATTTTTTCATATGATTAGCTATGGCATATTCTAAGCCGGCACGCTTATCACCTTCATCCCAGCCAATAGCTACATCTATCATTCGTTTAATATTATTACCATAAAAGCGATACTTCGGATGATTTTGAGGGTATTCCAACGGATCAGGCCTTGCTTGAAGCATTTCCTTTGATGTAATAGGAAAAGGAGATTCGACATCCAATTTAAAATCGGACATAATAAACAATTGATCCCAAAGTTTATGCTGAAAATCAGGGACATCCCTCAAATGTGGTTGAAGATTTCCCATAACACTAATAATGGCTTTGGCCACTTTATTTCTTTCGGCATCATCTTTAATGGAAACGGCGTGATCCACCATTTTCTGAAAATGGCGTCCGTATTCTGGAATAATGAGCTTTTCGCGCTCAGTATTGTACTCTAAGTTTTCTACTGGATTCAAATTACTGTATAATTCTGATTAAATATTTGAAAGGAAGTATTTCTATAACGCCTGCAAATTAGGAAAATTATCCCAGTTATACCACTTTATAGCGATATTACACCTTCAATTAGGCCAACTTCTTTATATTTTTCAATAACCGCATCAGGATTTGCAAGATTCACCATAACGGAAAGACTTGTGTATTTCCCCTTGCTCGATTTTTTCGATTCTATAACAGCACCCGTATTATCAAATATTTGTTGAATTTGATTAATTTTCTTGAGATCGGTAGGAACAATAAACTTATAAAGATAATCCGCTGGCCAACTATTACTTTTGAGTAACTCTTCTTTGAGTCTCGAATAAAAATCATCAGATTTTTCGGTGTCCATTCTAAAATTTTTACAAATATAAAGCTTCGGAATCAATTTTTTATGCTTGGCAGCATTGATTACTTTTGTGAGTGTAAAACCCAGTTCTTGAAATCTAAAAAAGTAGTTATAACGGGAGGCCCGAGCACGGGTAAAACGGTCATCATTAAAGAACTCGAAACAATAGGCTATAATTGTTTTCATGAGATTATTCGCGACATGACCCTTGAAGCCAAAAAAAATGGTAACCCCGGGTCATTGGTTTCAAATCCGCTCGCCTTCGTGCCAGATCCATTTGCTTTCAACAAAAAGATTCTTAGCGAAAGGATGGCACAATACAATAAGTCTGTTAATATTAAGGAACCTATTATATTTTTTGATCGCGGTATTCCTGATGTATTGGCTTATATGGACTATTTCAATCAAAGTTATGATCAGGAATTTGAAGCGGTTTGTGAGGACAACAGGTATGATAAGGTTATTATTCTCCCTCCCTGGAAAGAAATATATGTTTCCGATAATGAAAGACTGGAGAGTTTTGAAGAAGCCATAGAAATATTTGACCACCTGAAGCAAACCTATGAGAGATATAATTATGATCCCATACTTGTTCCTAACGGCACGGTTGCCGAACGAATTTCTATTATCTTAAATGCGGTGAATGAATGATTAAAATGAATGATCTGCAGCTTCTCTTAAAAAAATACTGGAATTATGAAGATTTCAAAGGATCACAGAAAGCCATAATAGAGGCAGTATTGAATGGTAAAGATGTACTCGCCCTTTTACCTACGGGAGGAGGTAAATCTTTATGTTATCAAATTCCCGCTATGGCAAAGGATGGCATCTGCGTTGTTGTTTCACCTTTGATTGCCCTTATTCAAAACCAGGTTCAACAATTAAAAGATATTGGAATTAAATCAGTCGCCTTAACAGGAGGTATTTCAAAAGACGAATTAATTAAATTATTGGACAATTGCATTTATGGAAATTACAAATTCTTGTATCTCTCACCTGAACGCCTGCAACAGGAGATGGTACAGGAACGAATCGGAGAGATGAATATCAATCTTTTTGCCATTGATGAAGCACATTGTATTTCTCAATGGGGTAATGATTTTCGCCCTGCTTATTTAAATTGTTCTCTTTTGCGGGATATTAAACCGGAAATTCCTGTAATAGCCGTTACAGCTACGGCAACTGCACAAGTTGCTCAGGATATTATTAAGAATTTACGATTTAAAGCGCATGAGATTTTCAAAGATTCGTATACAAGAAAGAATATCTATTTTGGCGTTATTTGGGAAGAAGACAAGCAAAGACGTTTATATGAATTGTGCAGGAATACTCAGCAAAGCGGAATTATTTATGTTCGAACCAGAAGAACTGCACAGGAAATCTCTACTTTTTTAAATCGAAGAAAAATCTCTGCTACTTTCTATCACGGGGGAATTCCAAAGGAAGAAAAGGAAAAGAAGCTTAAACTTTGGTTGGAAAACGAAGTACAAATCATGGTGGCTACAAATGCATTTGGCATGGGGATCGACAAAGCTGATGTTGCTTTGGTAATTCACTATCAAATTCCGGAAAGCATTGAGAATTACTACCAGGAGGCCGGCAGGGCCGGTAGAAATGGCCTTCCTGCAAAGGCGATAATGATAACTAATAAAAACGATGAATTACAACTTAGAAATCAATTTTTAAAAGTCTTACCGGATGTCAGGTTTTTAAAGTTGCTATATAATAAGTTGAACAACTACTTTCAAATCCCCTACGGAACCCTGTCAGGGGAAATATATCACTTTAGATTTGAAGAATTTTGTGAATTGTATAATTTTAATGCTGTCCTGGCATATAACGGGTTACAAATTCTTGATCAGAATTCCGTTATTTCCTTATCCCAAAACTTTACCCGTAAAACTACGGTTCAATTTTTAGTCTCTAAAGACCAATTGTTGAATTATTTGGAAAGACATCAGAAGGTGGCGCCCATTGTTCAAACTATCTTAAGGACCTATGGAGGAATTTTCGATTTCGAAACAAAAATTAATACACTACTAATTTCAAAAAAATCTTCCCTTTCAGAAGAGAAAATTTTGAGCATACTTCAGCAATTAGAGAGCGATAATATCATTTCCCTTAAGGCCATAAACCGGGATCTGGAGCTTCTTTTTTTAGTGCCAAGAGAGGATGACCTCACCATCAATAATTTTGCCAAAAAAGTGGAGATACAACTGAAAACCAAAAAAGACAAAATAGATAGCATGGTTGCTTATATCAAAACTGATACAAGATGCAGAAATCGTCAATTGCTATCTTATTTTGGTGAAGAAAGTACTCAAAATTGTAACAATTGTGATAATTGTACCCGTCCAAAAGGCCTTGATCAAGATAGCTTTCTTAAAATTAAAAGGGATATCATGGCATTGCTTGAAGAAAAACATAGTAGTTCAAGAGACATAATTCAGGAATTACCACAAAATGAACAATTGATATTAAAAGTGCTTCAAAAGTTACTTGAGGATGGGAATATTAGTATTAATACGAAAAATGAATATAACCTGGAACAATGAGAAATTTGAGAATAGTATTTATGGGCACTCCCGAATTTGCTGTAGCCACCCTGGATGGTCTGGTCCAGAAGGGTTACAAGGTAGTAGGGGTAATAACAGCGCCAGACAAGCCTTCCGGCAGAGGTAGAAAACTGCATGAATCTGCAGTTAAAAGGTATTCAAAAGAAGCCGGATTATACATTATGCAACCTACTAATTTAAAAGATGAAAACTTCCTTAATGAACTACGGTCCTTGGAAGCCAATCTTCAAATTGTAGTAGCTTTTAGGATGTTGCCTAAACAGGTATGGTCAATGCCCAAATATGGAACCTTTAACCTTCATGCCTCCTTATTACCTGATTACAGGGGTGCGGCCCCCATAAATTGGGCAATAATCAATGGTGAAAGAGAAACAGGCGTAACCACCTTTTATATTAATGAGAAGATAGACACCGGTGAAATAATTCTTCAAGTCAAAACCCCGATTGATCCCGAAGCTACAGCAGGAAATTTGCATGATAAACTCATGAACCTGGGGTCAGATTTGGTATTAAAAACTGTATCCTTAATAGAGAATAACCAGGTTGTTACTCAAAAACAACCACTAGATACGATCTACAAATCCGCTGACAAAATTCATAGAGAAACCTGTAAAATAAATTGGCAAAAATCTCCCGAAGAGATTTATAACCATATTAGAGGCTTAAGTCCCTACCCTACAGCATGGGCAGTTTTGAAAAACGGCGAGGATTTGCTTACGATCAAAATATACAGTGCCAGATGGCATAAGGAAAAGCACGATTTAAAACCCGGTACTATACAGCATACAAAAAAGCAATTAAAAATTGCCGTTCCCGGAGGCTTTATTGAACTTCTGGAATTGCAGTTACCGGGAAAAAGAAAAATGGCTATAGGAGATGTATTAAATGGACTTAAAATCCATGATTCTGCCCATATGACCTAAAGGCCCATTTCTATTGGGCTGGGAGAATCCACTAAAAAGGGCCAACTTTATCAACAAACGTTTCAAGTTATCAACAAAAACGCTGATTTACCCCAGTTTTGCTTGTCTTAATCGCAAATCCGTATAAATTTGTTCAAGCTTAAAATTATTTAACAAAAATTAATTTAATTAAATTATGAACAAAACAGAATTAATTGATGCCATGGCAGCCAGTGCTGGCATCACTAAAGCAGCGGCAAAAAAGGCATTGGAATCATTCTTAGAGAACGTTGAAGGATCTCTTAAGAAAGGGAATAGAGTATCTTTAGTAGGTTTTGGATCTTGGTCTGTATCTAGAAGAAATGCCAGAGAAGGCAGAAATCCTTCTACAGGAAAGACCATTCAGATTGCAGCTAAAAATGTTGTTAAGTTTAAGGCAGGTTCAGATTTAAGCAGTGCTGTAAACTAACCAATACTTTTATAATATATAAAAGCACCCGTGAAAGCGGGTGCTTTTTTAGTTATACCCGTTTTTGTCTATTAAATAGATTTATCTTATTTTTAAAAGTATTAAAAGACCTATGATAAGTTTAAAACCCAAAAAAGGGAAATTACTAATTGCTGAACCTACACTAACGGGAGATGTTTCTTTCAACCGTTCGGTCGTTCTGCTCGCAGAACATAATGATGAAGGATCTGTTGGATTTATTCTTAACAAACCGCTGGATTATGATATTAGTGATCTTATTGAGGAAATAAATGTTCCGTTTCAGGTATTCAATGGAGGTCCTGTGGAACAAGACAATCTTTATTTTATCCATAAAGTGCCTCACCTAATTGATAATAGTATTGAAATTTCAGATGGTATATTTTGGGGTGGTGATTTTGAAAAAACGATTGCCCTCATCAATCAAAAGGTCATTACGGATAAAGATATACGATTTTTTCTTGGGTATTCGGGATGGTCATCACTTCAGCTTGATCAGGAATTGGATTCAAAATCCTGGATTGTGGTAAAGAATGAATACCAGAGCAATATTATTAAGAAATCTGCATTAGCACTGTGGAAAGAAAAAATGCTGGAGTTGGGTGGCGATTATTTATTGTGGTCTAATGCCCCCGAGAATCCCAGCCTCAATTAAACCTGGCCGCGGCATTTAATTTGCCCAAAATATCCTTGGCCATCACCGTATCATACGTTTTCTTCCGATATTTTGAAATAGGTCGTATGCCCTGTATGCTGTTTGTTATAAATATTTCATCTGCCTGTTGAAGTTCAAAAGGGGAAATAGATTTCTCAACACATTCATAGCCATCAATTTTATTGAGAATATCCAGTATTTTTTTTCGAATAATTCCCCGGAGACAGCCATCTTCCAAGGGTGGGGTTTTTAATACTTTATCCTTAACTAGGAATATATTCCCATTAAGCGCCTCTACAACTGACTTGGTATCATTTAACAACAAACAATTATCATAGCCATTCTCATTTGCATAAATACTCCCGACAACGTTGAGAATCCTGTTCGTAGTTTTAAGATTGGAAAGCATGTTTTTACTTACTGTAAAATCTTTAAAAAGTTCCACCTCATAACTGCCCTCATTTAAAATATAAAAAGCATCCTCTAAATTTTCTGCACTAATAAGATAAGACACATCATTACTCTGTGGTTTATAGTAGCCGCCGTCATTTCTGAAGACTGTAATCCTTATTCGGGCAGTTTTATTTGTATCCTCTTCTGTAAATAATCTTAATATCTCCTCCTCTAAATACTCCATGGTAAAATTCATCGGAATTTCCATTCGTAAGATCCGCATAGAGGACATAAGCCTTAAATAATGCTCTTCCCAAAAAATAATCTTTCCATTTACTACCCTTAGTGTTTCAAAAAGGGCATCCCCGTAAAGAAACCCTCTGTTACGACTATTTAGGTAGTAAGCGTCTTTATCTGCAAGTTTTCCATTGTAATTAACCATAAAAAAAGCCTTGAAAAATCAAGGCCAAATATAACGCTAATATTTATTGAAAATCATTTAGAGCCTAATACTTGTTTAAGATCGGACACCTGGTTCGTCCATAACATCTTAGCCTCTTCCAATTCATCCTCCTCGGCAAAATCCGTTATGAAAAGGGAGACATCCTTGGTAATTTCATCTACTATAATCCNNNNCCATCCCAAATGAAACTGAAAATTTCCCCGCGAGAATTCACGTTGTCAGCAAACCATTCCGATAGTCCCGATGGTGTTGAAAGATACTGGTATAATAACTGGGGCGAAGACTGTATTACAAACTCGATTTCGTATTTTATTTTGTCACTCATTCCACAACATATTTATAATGGACAATATATATATTTAAATATGATAAAAAAATAAAACAGACATATTAATTTTGATGAATGAATTTTGACGGACAAGAAATTAACCTTTATATTTGCAGCCATTTTAAAACCATTGGCGAGGTAGCTCAGGCGGTTAGAGCGCAGGATTCATAACCCTGAGGTCGGGAGTTCAAGTCTCCCTCTCGCTACTTAAAAAGACCACAAATTGTGGTCTTTTTTTATGGTCCATTATTAAGGTATCTGTTTTTGGGTCTAACGCAACCTGAAGTAATAAATTTTTTATATCAAATCGCTCAGGTAAGACAGCACGTTATTTTCAATTCTTTGTTGAATATTTGCAATTTCAGCCTTTACAAAAGTTTCGCCGGTAATATTCTCATATAATTCAATATATCTTTCAGAAACCGTAGTAATGTAATCATCAGACATAAAGGGTACTCGCTGTCCTTCGAGCCCCTGAAACCCGTTTTGTATTAACCATTGTCTAACAAATTCTTTTGAAAGCTGCTTCTGCGGTTCTCCCCTGCCCTGTCTTTCCTCATAGCCATCGGCATAAAAATAACGAGATGAATCCGGGGTGTGTATTTCATCAATCAATAAAATTTCGCCTTCTTTGTTTTTACCGAATTCATATTTGGTATCCACAAGCAACAAACCCCGCTGTTTTGCAATTTCAGTACCTCTTTTAAATAAAGCTCTCGTATAGTTCTCAATGTCTTCCCGGGAAATGTCTTCATCGTGGTTTCCTTCTTCGGCTTTGGTGGCCGGGGTTATTAAAGGTTCATTAAACCTGTCATTTTCAATCATTCCATCGGGCATCTCTACCCCACATAAGGTCCTTTTTCCCAATTTGTATTCACGTGCAGCATGACCCGAAAGATAACCTCTTATCACCATTTCAACCTTAAAAGGCTCGCAGGCCTGACCAATGGCAACATTGGGATCCGGAGTTGCAACCAACCAATTTGGGACAATATCTGAAGTATCGCTCATCATTTTGGTAGCAATCTGATTAAGAATCTGTCCCTTGTATGGAATTCCCTTAGGCATGACAACATCAAAAGCAGATAACCGATCGGTGGCTATCATAATTAGGATATCGTCTTCTAAGTAGTATACTTCTCTTACCTTCCCCTTATATAGATCAATCTGATTGGGAAACTTGAAGTTTGTGGTCATGATTGTTTCAGCCATACCCCAATTAGTTTTGATGCTCAATATTTTTGTATGCATCTATCACCTTCTTTACCAGGTTATGCCTAATTACATCCTTGTCATCCAAATATATGATCTGGATTCCGGGAACGCTTTTCAGAATTAAAAGGGCTTCTTTAAGACCTGATATTACCCTTCGCGGCAAATCTATTTGACCCGGATCACCGGTAATTAAAAATTTTGCATTCTTTCCCATCCTGGTAAGGAACATTTTCATTTGGGCGTGAGTGGTATTCTGTGCTTCATCAAGTATAACAAAAGCATGATCCAAAGTTCGACCTCTCATAAAAGCCATAGGGGCAATTTGAATAGTTCCATTTTCAATAAAATGATTGAGTTTTTCCCCGGGGATCATATCCCTTAAAGCATCATAAAGCGGCTGCATATAAGGGTCTAGTTTTTCCTTAAGATCCCCCGGAAGAAAGCCGAGATTTTCACCTGCTTCAACCGCAGGACGTGTAAGTATAATCCTTTTTACCTCTTTGTTTTTAAGTGCTCTTACAGCCAATGCTACACCGGTATACGTTTTACCAGTGCCTGCGGGGCCAATAGCAAATACCATGTCATTTTTTTCCGTAGAATCAACTAACTTCCGCTGATTAGCGGTCAGGGCTTTAATATATCTGCCATTGACACCGTGAACAATAACATCTCCGCTACTTTCAGATGATTCATAATCTCCTTTTCCATTACTGGAAAGGACCCTTTCTATTACATTTTCATCTATTTTGTTGTACTTGGTGTAATGATCGGTAAGCATTTGAAATCTTTTATCAAACTCATCAAGAAGAGGCTCATCACCATAAACTTTAATTTTACTTCCTCTGGCTACAATTTTTAATTTGGGGAAATGTTTTTTTAAAAGATTAATATTTTCGTTTTGATGTCCGAAGAATTCCCTTGGACTAATAACGGTAAGTTCTAAATTAAGTTCGTTCAAAGAGCAGATTTATTTAATTGTTGTGTACTGTAAGATAAATTTCTGTAGGCTGTTTTTTTCATGTAATTTTGTTGAGCAAACTTAAGTAAAAATCGGTTTGAATACCTAAAAAAATATCAACAGTGCTGCATGGCAATCATCACTTTAACTACAGATTTTGGATATAAAGACCATTTTGTAGGGGCCCTTAAGGGGACTATTTATAAGGAGCTAGCAGATGCTAAAATTGTTGATATCACGCACAACATAAGCCCCTTCAATATTCAGGAATGTGCATATATACTCAAAAATTCCTATAAGAATTTTCCTGATGGAACGATTCATATTGTGGGCGTTGATGCTGAGCCTACTATTGAAAACCAGCACATTGCTGTTCTTGTTGATAACCATTATTTCATTAGTGCCAATAATGGGGTGATTAGCCTGATTACATCTGAGATTGAACCTGAAAAAGTTGTTGAAATAAGTATTCCAAACCCGGTGATTGGTTCCTTTCCGGTGCTTGATATATTCATCAAGGTAGCATGCCATATTGTACGTGGAGGTAAGCTGGAAGTGGTTGGAAAATCATTTGATGAACTGAAAGAACTTAAAGAATTCGCTCCAAGAATAACAAATGAAGGTAAAACAATTGTTGGGAGTGTTATATATATTGATAACTATGGGAATGTGATAACCAATATTCAGAAAAACCTGTTTGAAGCATACCGAAGCGGGCGAAAATTTGAGATTAGTGCGAGAAACAGGAAAATAAACCAAATCCATAACAGGTATAGCGACATCATTAATTTTGATCTGAATAAAAATCAGCGGAAGGGTCCGGGAGATTTATTGGCCCTGTTCAATTCGTCTGACTACCTGGAGCTCGCAATCTATAAAAGTGATTTAAATACCGTTGGTGGTGCCTCTACCCTATTGGGATTGGATTATAGAGATACCATCCTAATAAACTTTTTGTAAATGTTGATACGTATCGTAAAGTTGACATTAAAGAAAGAAAATATTGCTAGTTTTGAGCAGATATTTGAAGAAACTAAGGACTATATCAGAAATTTTGAAGGCTGTTGTTCCCTGGAGTTATATCAGGACAGAGCCAATTCTAATATCTTCTTTACTTACAGTCATTGGGAAAATGAAGAAAACCTCGAGAAATATAGAAAATCTGATTTTTTTAGGACTGTCTGGGGTAAGACTAAGTTGCTCTTCGAAGATAAGGCCGAAGCCTGGAGTGTAAATAGAGTTAAATCAGTTAAATAAGTCTATGCTTGCCATTTTTAAAAGAGAAGTGTTTTCATTCTTTATGACACCCGTAGGTTATTTGATCATCGGGTTTTTCCTTGTCCTAAACGGACTCTTTTTATGGATCTTCAAAGGAGACTTTAATATCTTTGAATATGGTTTTGCCGATCTGAGTAATTTCTTTCTTTTAACACCCTGGGTATTTTTATTCCTTATTCCGGCAATAACCATGAAGAGCTTTTCCGAGGAAAAAAAGTCGGGAACCCTGGAGTTGCTATTTATTAAGCCTTTAAGCATTGGGAAAACCGTTTACGGTAAATTTTTTGGCGCCTTATGCCTCGTGCTAATCGCGTTAATCCCAACTGTGATCTACAGCTTAAGTATCTCACAATTGGGGATAGTACAGGGTAATTTAGATTCTGGTCTTATTTACGGTTCCTATTTTGGCTTGTTTTTCCTGGCCATGAGTTACACAGCCATTGGAATTTTCACCTCCACACTCACAGAAAATCAAATTGTCGCTTTTATTCTGGCCATGGTACTGTGTTTTATCTTCTATTATGGGTTTGAAGGGCTTTCTACACTTTTCAATGATGGGGATAGTGCTCAATTTGTGGTTTCCCTTGGTATGAAATCTCATTTTGAGGGGATTTCACGAGGTGTTTTGGATAGCAGGGATTTGGTATATTTCCTTAGTTTGTCTGTACTCTTTCTGTTTTTTGCAACAGCTCAATTAAAAAACCATTCGAGGTAATGAAAGATAAGAAACTACTAAAGAATGGTCTGGCAGTGGTTATATTTATAATCATCAATGTAATTGCGAGTTTGATTTATAAAAGAATTGATCTTACAGAGGATAAGAGATATACGCTTTCAGAACAATCAATTAAGGTAGTTTCAACATTTAGTTCCCCTGTAATCATTGATATCCTTCTGGAGGGGGATTTACCTGCCGAATTTGCAAAACTCAAAACAGAGACCAATCAGCTGTTGCAGGAATTTGCTGCAAAAAACAAGAATATTAAGTACAGCTTTGTTGATCCACTAGAAGGTAACACTCCTACAGACGCCATTATCGCCGAATTGCAGCGACTGGGACTTACCCCGGCCAATATTACTGTAGAAGAAAATGGCAGAGTTTCACAGGAAATAGTTTTTCCCTGGGCCATGGTGAATTACAATAATCAAACCGTGAAAGTACCCCTGCTAAAAAACAAATTGGGAGCTACCTCAGAAGAACGGGTCACTAATTCTGTAGAAAATTTAGAATATGCCTTTGCAGATGCCTTTACTAAACTTACCATCAAAACAAAAAAACGGGTGGCGGTAATTAAAGGAAATGGACAGCTGGAAGATATCTATTTGGCTGATTTTTTGACGACAATAAAAGATTATTATAATATTGGAGCGATCACCCTGGATTCTGTTGAAAAAGATCCGCAAAAAGTACTGGATCGACTAAAAGAATTCGATTTGGCTCTGATCGCCAAACCAACCGAGGCCTTCACTGAAGAGGAAAAATATGTGCTGGATCAGTTTATTGTCAATGGGGGAAAATCGATGTGGTTAATAGATCAGGTAGCCATAGAATTGGATAGTCTGTTTAACCCTAAAGGCAGCAGCATGTCATTTACAAGAGATCTCAATCTGAATGAATTTTTCTTTAAATATGGAATTCGGATTAATCCTGTGCTTATAAATGATTTGTATTTTACCCAAATAGTTCTTGCCACCGGTGAAGGGAATGATTCTCAATACAACCCGGTACCCTGGTACTATAATCCAATGGTTTTCTCACCCAATAACCATCCTATTAATAATAATCTCGAGGCAATTCGATTTCAATTTGCAAATAGTATAGATACCATATCCAATTCATATCACAAAACTATTCTTTATTCCAGTTCACCACTTTCCAGGCCTGAAGGCACACCCAAATTGATAAGTTTGGACATCATAAATAATCCACCAGACAAAGAAAAGTTTAATGATGGCAATAAACCATTGGCTGTTCTAATTGAAGGTGCTTTTAATTCGGCATATACGAATAGAATTGTCCCGGTTAAACTGGAAGGCACCAAACTAAAAGGGAGTTCAAATAAGATGCTTATTGTCGCAGACGGGGATATTATAAAAAATCAAATAAGGAACAATAGGCCTCTGGAGTTGGGTTATGATAAATGGACCAATAATTTTTTTGGCAACAAGGAATTTTTGGTGAATAGCATCAATTATCTCCTCGATGATACCGGACTTATAAACATTAGAAATAAGAAAGTAAAAATAGCATTGCTGGATCAGGAAAAAATAGCATCGCAAAAAACAAAGTGGCAACTGATTAACGTTGGTCTTCCGGTTATCCTGGTGATCTTTTCCGGACTAGTTTTTAACTATCTGAGAAAGCGAAAATATAGCGCCTAGGTGTTAATAAGTTTGTTTTAAACACTACGACATTTAGGATATATTTGTTTTACAGGAATTTAAACTGCAGAAATCAAAATCATTAGAAAAGGGCATCAATCTTAAAAGCATAAACAACGAATGAAATTTATAGTCTCCAGCACGTATTTATTAAAGCAACTTCAAGTTTTGGGCGGCGTAATTAATAACAGCAATACGCTACCTATTCTCGATAATTTCCTGTTTGTCTTAAGTAAGAACAAACTGACAGTTTCTGCTTCCGATTTGGAGACTACAATGAGTTCTGTGCTCGAAGTTGATTCTGATTCGGAGGGTACTATAGCAGTCCCGGCAAGGCTCTTGTTAGATACTTTAAAAACATTTCCGGAACAACCTCTAACATTTGTCGTCGAAGATAATAATACCGTAGAGATCAGTTCTAATCATGGCAAATATGCTCTTGCTTATGCAGATGGAGCGGAATTTCCTAAGGCTGTTGAATTAGCTAACCCCAGTTCTACGGACATTATGGGGGATATCCTTGCAACTGCCATTCACAAAACTATTTTTGCTGCCGGTAATGATGATTTAAGGCCTGTAATGAGTGGCGTATTCTTTCAATTCTCGTCTGAGCATTTAATTTTCGTGGCTACAGACGCTCATAAATTGGTGAAATACCAGCGTAATGATGTTAAAGCTTCTGAGGTAGCCGAATTTATAATGCCTAAAAAACCTTTGAATCTTTTAAAGGGTATCCTGGCAGGTAGTGAGGAAAATGTAAAAATTGAATACAACGAAAGTAACGCCAAATTTAGTTTTGACAATACGGAACTAATTTGCCGTCTTATCGATGGGAAATACCCCAATTATGAAGCTGTAATCCCAAAAGAGAATCCAAATAAATTAACCATCTCCAGAAATCAACTTCTAAGTTCTGTTCGACGGGTTTCCATCTTTTCGAATAAAACGACACATCAAATACGCCTTAAAATTGCAGGAGCTGAATTAAATATTTCTGCAGAAGATATTGATTATAGCAACAAGGCAGAAGAAAGGTTAACATGTTCCTATCAGGGAGACGACATGCAAATTGGATTTAATTCCCGCTTTTTACTGGAAATGTTAGGGAATCTATCTTCTGAAGAAGTCTGCCTGGAAATGAGTCTTCCCAACCGAGCAGGTATCCTAACCCCAATAGATGGACTGGACGAAGGTGAAATGGTAACCATGCTGGTAATGCCTGTGATGTTAAATAATTAATTACCTGGTCCATAGGAATCATTCTCTGAGCTCGGGAATAAGCAACATCCAAATCTCTTCGCTGCTTAATTAGCACCATATTATTATAGAAATGAACTGTATAAACTCGTTTTAACTTGTTTATTGGCAGTTCGACGTTTTTACAAAATTTTCCTATTTCACGGCGTTACAACCTATACAATATTTACAGTTAAACCCAAATCCAACTACATTATGAAAAAAAATCTCTACCTTATTATGAGTTTTATGATTCTGTTCTCTTGTCAAACTGATGAGATCGAACAAAACAGTGAAACCTTAAATGCGGTTTATTCGAAATCAAAAAAAAATGATCCTACTGCAAAAGATAAGAAAAAAGACTATCAATATATCTGTCATAAACTCAACATTGGCAATGATTGGAAATTTATAACCCTCTATTTACCGAATGAGGCGATTCAGGCTCATTTGGACCATGGGGATGAGCTAGGTGAATGTCCTGTTTCTGAAACCGACCAAGTCGACGGCTGTGACTGCAGTGGTAATGTTACCAGATTAGATCTACGATATAATGGCGCTGATAATGCCACAATTAGCATTACTGGTTCAAATAGTAAAAAAGAAATTTATAGGGCAAAACTAGGTCCCGGAGAATTATTTATTATTAGTGGCTTTGACCGCAATAAAACCTTAGGCGAGGCAATAAATATTTCCGTTGATGGTATATATAATACTGTTATTGACACTGGTTGTTCTGAGCCCAACATTCTTGGCTATACCTATGGGGATTTTACCATTGAAGGAGGTTCCAGCCTTAACGGAGGTGAATTTTGTAGAGGGGAAGTAATGTAGAGTCAAATTATACTGAGTTATTTCAGAAATCAATTTATAAAAAATAAAAATCCAATCTTAGTAGATTGGATTTTTTTATTGTATTGATCACTTTAGGATATAAACGGTATCGTCATAAAATAACTGGGAGATTCTCCATTCGATGCTCTTACAGCATTGACAATTGGTAATATAAACCCAAGTATACCGGTTCCAATTAATGTCAATATACCCAATCCAAGTAACAGGATTGCCGGTATACTCAGCACAATATAAAGCAGTAAACTTAGCTGGAGATTAAGAATAGCTTTTCCATGTTCATCCATTCCTTCCACAGAATTCCGCGATGTAAGCCAAATGATTAAAGGGGTTATAAACCCACCAAAACCAATGATGTAACTTAATAATTGTGTCAAGTGAGTTATAACAAGTAATGGCCTGTCGACCCTAGTTGTTGTTTGATTAATAACTTCCATTTTTGATTGATTTTAAATAGTATACTTATAAGTAGTAATTTTTGGAGAAATGTTACATGAAAAAGTAAAATTAAGATAGCAGCTATATAAAATCAGCTGTGTCAATGAAAATTAGGATCTGGTGTTGGTAAATGGCTTTTTGACTATTTTTGCAGCAAATAGGTATATGATCAAAAAGGATACTATCATTGCATTGGCCACACCACCGGGTACCGGTGCCATTGCGGTTCTTCGATTATCGGGTAAGGACGCCATTACTTTGATTGCCAAACTTTTCAGTTCCGTTAGCAATAAGGATTTAGCAAAAGTAAAGACTCATACCATTCATTTAGGATATCTTCGTGATGGAGATACCGCCATTGATAAGGTCCTGGTATCAATTTTTAAAGGACCTAACAGTTATACCGGCGAGGATGTTGTCGAAATATCATGCCATGGGTCCCAATACATACAACAGCAGATTATTCAATTGTTCATCAGGAATGGTTGTCGACTGGCAGATCCGGGTGAATTTACACTGCGCGCTTTTTTAAACGGCAAAATGGATTTGAGTCAGGCAGAAGCCGTGGCAGACCTTATCGCCAGTGAAAATGAGGCCTCACATAAAATCGCGCTGCAGCAGATGCGGGGAGGTTTCAGCAATGAAATTAAACTCCTTAGGGAAGAACTTTTAAACTTTGCCTCTCTTATTGAGTTGGAGCTGGATTTTGCCGAAGAAGATGTTGAATTTGCTGATCGGGCTGAATTTCAGAATTTATTAAATAGAATTGAGGGGGTATTAAAGGGGTTGGTAGATTCTTTTGCCCTGGGAAACGTCATAAAAAGTGGCATCCCTATAGCTATTGTTGGAGAACCCAATGTGGGTAAATCTACCCTGCTCAATGCCTTGTTAAAAGAGGAGCGTGCAATTGTATCTGAAATTGCGGGGACAACGCGAGATTCCATTGAAGATGAAATCACGATTGGGGGCATTGGATTTCGGTTTATTGATACTGCAGGGATTAGGGAAACCAAGGATAAAGTAGAACGCATTGGCATTGAAAGGACCTACGAGAAAATGGAAAAAGCAGAAGTAGTATTATTTCTTATAACTGCTGCCGATGTG
>NZ_CAMYKG010000040.1 GCF_947258925.1 uncultured Eudoraea sp.
ACATCTTCAAATTGGGCTTCAACGGTCAACATGTCCGCAGGCATTTGAAAAGGTAGTAAAGCAGAAGGTTCTGCAGCTCCGGTTATGATTTCCATCAAGGCTTGATCTTGTACGCCCATGTGAACAAGTATGGCAGAAATACTACCTTCTATCTCAGAAAATACCATGGGCTTGGAGACCTTTATAGATACAATTACAGGTTTATCTACCATTTTTGTTTTCGTGTCGTTTACTAGTTGCATGTCTGTCATATTAATGGTCGTCACTGATTTACCCTTATAGCTTCTATTGGTAAAATCTTCCAATGGACTGCCACCTGCTATACTTACTTCCCTAGCCGTATTTGCTGTGTAGGGACTATACTGTAAATTGATCGGAATATAGCCATTGCCGCCATTTTCTAAATCGGCATCATCATAACCAACACCACCATTTGGACTTTCAATGCCTACTAAAGCAAAATCTGCCTCCTCTGGTGAATCTACCACATCAAAATACTTAGCGACTATTTCCATATTAAAAGCGTCTATCGTTTTGGGTTCTGTAGTTATGCCCCACCAGTTGGTTGTTGGTGCAATATAGCGTTGTGGTACGTAAACCTTTTGTTTGGTTTTCATCGGTAGGCTTTTGTTGCTGTTCTTTAGCATTACAATCGACTTTAATTGCGCATCGAACCCAGCTTTCATAAACTCACTATTACCCACGATTGCTTTTGTTTCCTCAACGTCTAAATATGGATTTTCAAAAAGTCCTACCCTAAAAATGTTGGTCAATAATCGAACCGCAGATTCTTCAAAGCGAGCACGCATGACCTCTTCGCCTAGTTCCGCAACCCCTAGTTCATAAGCATCCAGAACTGGGCCCATATCATTATTACCACCAAATTGGTCCATGCCAGCATCAATGGCCTTGTAATGACGCTCTGCAACTGTTAGGCCTTCTACACCAAACGGTTTTCCTTCAAACTTAGAAACAGAAGTAATATCTCTTGTAATGCCCCAATCTGTGCATAATACGCCATCGTAACCATAGGTGCCTCTTAAAACATCCGTAATCAAATACTTGTTGTAACCGTTTGCTACATTCTCTCCTTCTCCTGTAGAAATGGTGTAATACGGCATTACAGCAGAAGCCATTTTTGTAGGTCCATCTAACTTAAAAGCACCTGCTGTAAATGGTTTCATATGGTCCTTGATATTTTTACCAGGATATACGGCATACGCACCATAACCAAAATGACCATCTCGTCCTCCTTCTTCCGGACCACCGCCAGGCCAATGTTTCACCATAGCGTTAACACTCCCCATTCCCCAATCACCACCATCGGTAGATTGAAAACCATCTACGTAGGCTTTAGCCAAATCGGCAGCCAAATCCGGGTCTTCGCCCATGGTGCCGTCAAAACGACTCCAGCGTGGTTCAGTGGCCAAATCTATCTGAGGAGATAAAGCCGTAGCAATACCCAAAGCTCTATATTCCTTTGAGGCAATTTCACCAAATCGTTTCATTAACGCTGGGTCAAAAGAAGCAGCGATACCCAAAGTACCAGGCCACATGGAAATATCTCCACCGGCTCCGGCATTAAATTCCGCATAGGAATCGCTACCATGTCGTGGGTCTGAACTTGTATTTACTGGAATTCCCAAATACAGACCTTCCGCAAAAGCTTGGGCATTGTTGTTCCATTGTGCTGAAATTGCAGGAGTCTCTACTGAAGTAATCAATACGTGACGTAGATGGTCATCGGATAAGAATTTCTTCTGCTCGTCTGATAGGTCGCTAGCGACTGCCCCACTTTCTGCAAATGATTTGCCACCGTAAGTTGATGAGCCAAAACCGCGGCTCCTGCCCGGTAATGATTGATGCGAACTGTACAACATCAATCCCGCTATATCTTCAAGGCTCATTTGTTTTGCTAAATCTACAGCACGTTCATTTACGGGTAAACGCCAATCTTCGTAGGCATCCAGGCTTCCATTCTTGTTTAAGTCTTTAAAAGCATATCTGTCTACTTGCAATAGTTTCACTCCCGAATCAGGGTTGTATCCCAGTGTTTTTCCGCCTTCATTTTTTACGAGCGTAAAATTTCCTTTGTCTTCCTCTGTAAACTTTGGGCTGCAAGCCATAGACAATATAACGGCAGCATAACAAAATGCAATCAGTGTTTTGTTTTGTAATTTCATCTTTTTGTTTTAATCGTATTTTCTAATTATTACCTACCAGCTCAAACAATTCTTTATCTAATTGAGGTTTTACCTCGCAGGTGTTATCTAAATGCATGGTAGCTGTATTTGAACTATTGTAGGCAGGCCATGTAGGCAATCCGGAATGATTGGGATCTCCATTTTTGGCAAAATTGATCCAGGCCATACTAACCTTATCCGCTAATTCATGAGCAGCTTGTCCACCACCGGTCATATTTTTACCCCGCTCTATATTGTCGAAAACGAAGGGCAATTCCATACAGTGTAAGGATTTATATTTCCCATCCCAAACTGGTGACTGCCAGGTAAAAAGATACATATATACCGGAGCACCATCCTGAATCTTCGATTTTTCGTTTGCCTGAACAACGGCTCCCGGTCGGAACATGGTATCCACATCAAGCAGGTCTTTTGGGTCACTATCTTCAGGATAGGCTTTTTTTACGGCCTGGATATATGCATCGGCTTTATCTTTGTATTGCTCCTTAATATGTTCCATTATTTCTTGTTCAGAAGCTTTGACAAAACGCATATTGGCAAAAGGAGCAAATTCATTTTTTGTGGTGCCTAACAATAACGGAATATCTTTGGAAAGCATAAAAGCTTCCTCAGAAAAAAGCTGATAAGGGAGGTCTTCACCATCACGACTGGGACCCCAATTGAGGCCAAAGCCCATAACAGGTTTTCCTTCTGCTTTCATCTTTTCTTCTATCTTTTTCAGGGCTTTGGTTCCTGCTGCGCTTAAAACCTCAAAAGGAATTTTCTGCAGACTATCTACCTGACTTTCATTTAACCCTAGAATGGAAAGCACCTCTGCGGCAATTTCCTGAGTTTGGTCTTTTTCGAGCATAGCGGTACGGAATGACCCACTTTGGTTGATCGCTTTGTGAAAAAGCCCTTTCGCTTGCGGCATAGCCATGAGAGTATTTACTTTGGCTCCCCCACCAGACTGTCCAAATATAGTTACGTTATCAGGATCTCCTCCAAAATTTTCAATATTGGTTTTGACCCATTTGAGTGCGGCTACCATGTCAATAATACTATTATTGGCAGAATGCTTGTATTTTTCCCCATAGGCAGAGAGATCTAAAAATCCCAGAATATTCAGGCGGTGATTAATAGAAACCACTACAACGTCTCCTTTTTTACTCAGGTTTTCACCATCAGTTGATGGTAATTCCTGACTGGAACCAGCGGTGAAGCCGCCACCATGTATCCAGAACAGTACAGGTCTTTTTTTACCATCATCAATACTTGGGGTCCAAATATTAATTCGGAGGCAATCTTCATTGGTATACCCCCAATCATGATCAAAAACAAATTCGGGTTCATCTCTCACCTGAGTTGTGGGTGTCATTAATGGCGCAACAGGGCCATACATCGTTGAACTTCTGACTCCTTCCCAGGAATCGGCATTTGTTGGAGCCGTAAAGCGTTCTGCCTTGGCATAAGGGATTCCCTTGTAGATAAAAGTGCCATTATGGATGTATCCTCGTACTTTTCCAGATTCTGTATTAGTGACTGCAATTTGCTCACCGGTAATCACTTCCTGGGCGGAAAGAGTAATCGTCACCAATAACAAGGCCAGCATTGATAGTTGAAGTTTTGTTTTATTCATTTTTATATGTTTAGTGTTGCCGTTATGGATTGTGTTATTTAAAACCAATTTTCTTAATCCCTTTATGGCTTATTTTGATGGCTTCAATTGGTTGCAGGCCATCAAAGGTCATGTCCTGTTCAACCATATAATACTTCATGCCTGAAACCTCTTTCATGGCCAGAATACGGGCAAAATCAATTTTTCCTTTACCAACCGGTGCAAACCTGCCTTGCTCATCCATGTCTTTGACATGCCAGATCTTAAAACGACCGGGGTATTTATCAAAATAGGCCAGCGGATCAGCACCTGCCTTTGTAACCCAGAAAAGATCCATTTGAAAATTAACAATTTCAGGATCCGTATTTTCCAATAGGTAGTCTATCGGAACAACACCATCTTCGTTTTTCATGAATTCAAAATCATGGTTGTGATATAAAAGCTTCAGGCCGGCCTGTTGTGCTTTTTTTCCTAAATCGGACAAAATATTTGCCAAATTCTCTACTCCTCCCGTCATACCCATAGTCCTGTTTTCCGGATTGAATTTAAAGAGTCCCATAGGGGGGACAGGAATCACAAAATATTCAAATCCTGCCGCTTTGACGTCCGCCATCATGGCATCGGCATTTTCCAGGGTCACTGTTCCCTGATGGGTGCTAATAGGTGTAAGGTCTAAATCGGCCAAGACCAATTTAAATTCTTCGGGTGACATGTTATAAAACTTACCATCAGCATAACCGGCAGCCTCGATGTTTTTATATCCTGCTTCGGCAACTGCTTTCAAAGTGGCTTTTGCATCTTCTCCCATGGCATCACGTACGGTATAAAGTGCCAGTCCCCCCATTCGTTCCTGGGCAGAGGAGATAATGCCACTGAATAGTAAAACGGATGCTAGAATTGCTTTTATGATTAAATTCAGTCTTAAATTTTTCATTGTATTTATTTATGGATTAGTTCTTTGTCTTCTTTCTGTCTTTCACTATTGCTAACTTTAAAGCTATATAGGTAAGGTGCCTTATGGGCTTTGCCCTGGAACAATTTTTCATGCCGTTCCAAAATATTCTTTCCTAATAGTCGCCGTTGAAAGGTGGTTCGCCTTAATTTTTCACCTAAAATGCACTCATATACCTGTTGTAGCTGTTTCATAGTGAATTTTGGAGGTAATAGATTCATGCCTACCAATTTTCTTTCCAGATTATCTCTGAGTACTTGCAACGCCTTTTCCACAATTTTCCGATGGTCCATCATTAAGGGCGGAAGTTCATCAATTGCGTACCAATTTATACTGTCAGAAAGCTCATCGGGTTTGGGTTCAACTTCATCATAATTGATTAGTGCATAATAGGCTACTGAAATAAAACGATCGAACATCCAATAGTCATCTTTCAGTTCAAAATCATTTTCCTTTAAAATCTTTCTCATTATTTCAGGTTGGGATCGTGAAAGCGAACCAAACGTATGAAACTGCTCTAAATAAATATGATCCAATCCTGTTCGTTCTTTTAGACCTCTTTTAACTGCATCATCCAAATTCTCACCACGCTTTACGAACCCCCCCGGCAGAGCAAAAAATTCAGTATTATGATATTCCAGGATAAGTATTTTTAATTGTGTCCCATTGAATCCAAAGATAACTGAATCATAAGCCAAATGAGGTATATAATCCTTACTGTCAAGTAGTTTCTTTTTATTATTCCTTGTCAAGAACTGAATTTTACCCAAATAAATAACAAAAATCCAAGAAAAAAAAGTATTATTGTAACAAAATGAGACAATAATAAAACTTTAACACTTTAACATATGAAAGCAGGCATTATTTTTTCGCTGATAATGATTCTTTACAGCTCCACAGGAATAGCTCAGAATACCAATGCTTTTCCGGTTCGGGTTACGGTAGAAAACGGAGTTATTGAAGGGAATTATGATACCCATACTGGTATTCAGACCTATTTTGGCGTGCCCTTTGCCAAGCCACCAATTGGTGATTTACGCTGGAAGGCTCCACAGCCACTTGATAATTGGGAGGGGGTAAAGCATACTAAGGCATTTGGACCTCGTCCTATGCAGACATTGGTATTTGGTGATATGAAGTCCCGGTCTAATGGTGTTAGTGAGGATTGTCTTTACCTGAATATTTGGACTCCTGCAGACCGTAATACCAAAGAACTTCCTGTTTTGGTCTACTTTTTTGGTGGAGGAAATGTTGCTGGTGATGCCTCAGAATATCGTTATGATGGAGAGGCAATGGCCAAGAAAGGTATTGTTGTAGTCACTACCAATTACCGATTAAATATTTTTGGATTCCTTGCACACCCGGATTTGAGCGCCGAAGCCCCTTATGGAGCATCAGGAAACTATGGATTGCTCGATCAGAATGCGGCTTTGCAATGGGTACACAAAAACATTGCTGCTTTCGGAGGGAATCCAGAGAAAATTACCATTGCCGGAGAATCAGCCGGTAGCATTGGGGTTAGTCAGCAAATGGCCTCCCCTCTTTCCAGGAATTTGATTGCCGGTGCAATAGGGGAGAGTGGAGCCGGAATAAAACCTACCATGGCTCCGGTGCCATTAGAGGTAGCAGAAAATATAGGATTAGAATTTGCAAAACAAGCAGGTTATCCCAGTCTGTCCGAATTAAGAAAGCTTAGTACGAGAGAGGTGTATGAGATTTACAATGAATCTAAAAGATTCGGTTTCCCGGCAGTAATAGATGGCTATTTTTTATCCGGTACCCTGCCTGAAATTTTTGAAAATAAACAACAGGCAATGGTCCCACTATTATTAGGTTGGAATTCTGCAGAAATTCCGGGGATGGCCTTTATGGAGGGACAACCTTATACTGAAGAAAATTTTATAGGCAAGGTGAAGCAAACATATCCGGAAAGTCATGATGAAGTTTTATCACTTTATCCCCATGCCTCGGTAAAGGAAATAGAGAGATCTGCAACGGACCTGGCTTCAGACCGCTTTATTGCTTATAGTACCTGGAAATGGTTCGATATGCACAGAAAAAACAGTGATCAATCTGTTTACCGGTATCTGTATAGCAAGTTACGTCCCCCGTTGAAGGATAAGTCCTTTATTTCCGGTTTAGCCGGAGGTACTGTCAAAAAAGATTCTGGAACCCCGGATATGCCGGCAGCCATAGGAGCCCCTCATGCCTGTGAGATAGAATACTGTATGGGGAACTTACATTTGGTGGATGACTATGCATGGACAGAAGATGATTTTAAAGTTTCAGAAACCATGCAGGACTATTTTGCTAATTTCATAAAGACAGGAAACCCGAATGGGGAAAATTTGCCAAATTGGCCGTCTGTAGAAGCTGAGGACCCTGCACCCCCGGTAATGATTCTCAATACTGAAAGTAAGGCCAAAAAGGCAAGCAATGATGCCCGTTACAAATTTTTAGATGCGGACTATGGCAATTAACTATTTTAATAGCTGTTATTGATAGTAACAGGTAAGCGGAATACCGAATTATTTCAGGTTTTTATTAAAAAAATCAATAGTTCGTTTCCAGGCTAATTCAGCTGCTGTTTTGTCATAACGTGGTGTAGTTGTATTGTGAAAACCATGATTTACGTCCGGATAGGTATAAGCAACATATTCTTTGTTATTTGCTTTTAACGCCTTTTCATAAGCCGGCCAGCCTTCATTGACCCTTTTATCCAATCCTGCAAATTGAAGCATCAAAGGGGCATTAATTTTATCAATATCTTCTTTGGGTTGACCGCCGTAAAAAGGCACTGCCGCTTTAAGGTCGGAAACCTTGACGGCCATCATATTTGATATCCATCCACCAAAACAGAAACCAACTACTCCTATGTTACCACTACATTCTTTATGGTTCTTTAAATAAGCAAATGCCGCAATAAAATCTTCCAGCATTTCATTTCTATCTCGCTGGCGCTGTAATGCCCGGCCTTCATCATCATTTCCGGGATATCCCCCAAGGGGAGTTAAGGCATCGGGTGCAAGGGTGATAAACCCTTCCAAAGCGGCCTGTTTCGCCGTATCTTCAATATAAGGGTTCAGACCCCTGTTTTCATGAACAACTACTATACCCGGTAATTTGTCTTTGGCCTTTGCAGGTTTAGAAAGTAAACCCTTAATTGGGCCACCTCCTTTTGGAGATTCATAGGTGATATATTCTGAAACAAGCCTGGGATCGTTGGTTGGGACCAACATGGTATCCTTGTAGTTAGGCATCAGAAAGCTCATAAGTGAAGGTATGGTAATACCCCCAACAGCATACATAGATAGTCTTTCTATAAACTCTCGTCTTTGCAATTTGTTATGTGCGTAGGCATCATACAAATCAAAAACTTCCTGTTTTATGTCTTTTTTATTAAGTGGTTTCATAATCGAATCATATTAACTTAATTAGTAGTCGTTTCTGTCTTTTGAATTTTTTCTTCAGCTCTGTTATCCCGTCTATATTGCTTTCGTAATAATCTACCCTCTTTTTGCAATATTTTGTATTCACTAAGTGAATCCCTCTCTTTAAAATATTTTCTTTCCGATAAATGAAGCTTATATTTAGTTTTGTTTTTTTTGCTGGTTTTCGCCTCAATATAAATCTTTTTACCGGCTTCAATATATTCTTTTTTCCCCGGAATATTGGTGATATCCCTACTTTTAAAATTAGAAAGGGGAATTGCCGTCCATAGGTTGGTTGGAACATCTCCATAGCCCAAATGCCCTGAAACGAAAAAATCAAAGGCCGTGGACTGAATTTCCATCAAGGGAAATTCAACCGTATTATCAGAAAGATACAAGACATTTTCAATTGGAGCAAACCGTATATCTTCAAATCTTTTTTTCTTAAAAAGGATATTGGCAACCTTAATAATCGGTTCAAAACCTGACAGTTGCATTTCCTTCAGATCAAAGCCTATAGTACCTTTTAAAGAATTTGATACTATTCCGGTACTATCATTAAACATGCCTTCAATCCTTGTGTCTATGCTCACTTCTCCTGCAATTTTATCTGCTTCCTTTACAGAAGGGGTATTAAAATAATCAAAAGAGATAAGCAATTTCTCCAAATCGATTTTATCCGTTTTAACACCAAAGGAAAAATCCGTTTCATAGGGATCAGAAATGTCTAGATGTGCATCCAAATTAACATGGCCGTTGTAAAAATCAAAGTTGGTATTTTCAAGATAAAGCAGATTTTCATTTTCAAAATAAAAACCAGTATTGAAATTATTAATGATCAGTTTATGAAAAATAAATTCATCGATATTAATGGATAATTCCGGCTGATACTTATTATAAAAGTCCTTAACCACGGTTTTTAATGCCAGATTCTTTGTCGGTTTTTTTTCTATTTTATTTTTTTCTGAATGTTCAAAAAGATCTAAAAAGTCACTAAACGTAACTTTTTTTGAATAGACATTGAGTTTTGAACTCATTCGTTCATTATTTCCACTTAATTCGGGGACAATAGATGTAATATTTTTTAATTCCCCGGAGAGTTTAATCATATCTCCGGATGGGAGGTCTATATTCATAACCTTGAGATTAGCGTCATCATTTTCAACATCTATTTCCAGCACACTAAATGGGACAAGGACCTTACTAGGGTTATGAAGTATAGCGCTATTCTCAATTTTAAACATTACTTGGGAAGAGGATATCAATTCATTCATTTTTTCAATATCACCTGAAACCTTTGCGCTAATATCTATTTTACCTCCCTGAAGTAAAAAGGTGTCATAGTTTAGTATTTCATTTAATTGAAATGGGTCGCCGTAGGCTTTTAAATCAATATCTATATTTGTACCTGCAGTTTCTGATATATCCAATAGGGCGGAAAATTCTACATTACTTTTTTTATCGTAATCAAAACCACTTTCTTTCAGGACAAGACTTTTGTGCCCGTCGAAATATAAACCTGTGGAAAAATTCTCCAGGACTAAAATATCTTTGAATTCAAACCTATCGATAGTTACGTCTAACTTAGGGTTAAATTTTGTATAAATTCCCCTCAGCGTTTCTTTAATGCGTTTATTGATGGTTGCCTCCGTGTCCTTGTTTTCTTTATTGTTCTTTTTATGAAAAATAGTTACAAAATCGTCCCATTCTAATTTATTGGAATGAAGATTAATGAAGGTATTTACCTGCTCTTTTTTGGAAGGTGAGAGAAACGAGCTAAAATTCTCCAATCTCCCGCTAAAATTTAGTTTATCGGAGGTCCCAACACCAATTTCCAGGGTGTTAAGGATCGCCAAATTGTTCTTTATTTGTACATCAAATAAATCAATGGGTACGGTAAGGTCAATTGGCTCGTAGATCACATTGCTATTAGCCAATCTTAAGTTCCCATTTAATGCATTTATAAACCCATCTATTCGGAGTACGTCCCCATATACTTGCCCTTGCAGATTAAATTCACCTCCTTTGAAAAAGAAGGTATCACTATCAAACAGATCGTTTAGTATTTCGGGGGTGCCTGTTGCGTCAACTTCTGCATCTATTAAAATTTGTTCAGGTTTTTCAAAACCAAAAGAGGCATTCACTTTCACAGCTCCTTCCCTGATTTCAAAAGCTGTATTTTCTAAATGAAGATGATTAATATCACTAAAGGACAAATCTGAAGTAAAATTGGTCAGCTCAAAGGATTTATATCCAAATTCCTTAATATCCACAATAACTGAGGGGTCAAATTTCAAATAGATCCTTCGCGCCAAGTCTCTTATTTTACGTCCAGGTGCTCCTGCTTTTACTTTAGGCCCTGTATTGGTATCCTCAAAAAATTTAAGAAAATCTTCCCATTTCAACCTCGAGGAAACCAGTTGCAAACTTGTAGTTGCTTGGTACTCCGTTTCTTTTGATAAAAGTGAAGAAAATGGGTAAGTTTTTCCATATATATGAAGCTCATCCGACGAACCCAATGGAAGTTTCAAAACCTCCAACACACCTCTATCCTCTTTTAGGTTGATATTTAGTTGTTTGACAGGGATTGTAAGCTTGTCTTTACTGTCAAAAATTTCTGTATTATTAACTTTTAATGAAATATTTGATCGTGTTAACAGATCCGCAGCGGATGTGACGTCTCCTTTTAAATTGGCAATTAAGTTATATTGCCCTCTCTGAAGGGTAAAAATAGGCTCATTTGTAAGTGAAATTAAATTCTCAGGAACGCCATCTGCTTTCAGAAAACCCTGAATAAGTGCTTTATTTTCCGGGGTACTGGTCAATATGCCATTGCTTACCTCAAATTTGGTCTCCTTGTAATTCCCAGTGACCGAATTGAAGATTAGTTTTATATTTCTTTTGTCTTCAGTTTTGGCGCGTTCATCATCATAAATTCTATTGGTAAAATTTCCGGTGAATGATAAATTATCCAAATCAAAGCGATCAACTATTAGCGCAGAATTATCTGTACTATTAAATTCTACATGAACCAAAGGGTTAGAAAAAGGCGCGAAACTCCCCTGAAGAGTGGCATTAATGGGGAACGGCTCATAAATCTTATACTTGTTAAGTTTTACCTGAATATGATCGGATAAAAGACTTACAGTAGGAGCATATTCGGTTTCTTTATTTGAAATCTCAAATAAAAAACTTCCGCTTTGTGAAGTGTTAAAATCGGCAATTATCTTAAATACTTGATCATTTATGGTGAGGTCAAATGAAGGGATATGGATTTTGTTGTTAGTCAGGTCTATTTCGGGATACATTGTCCCTTCAATCTTTGAATCTTTGAGATACCTCCCTTTTTGAAGATTAAACCCTAATTGGGTTATATTAGCGTCCAGATCCATCGAAGATGATATGCTATCCGGACCAATAAGGAAGTTAGATGAAATCTCATTTATTTTAAATTTAAACCCTTTATGACGCGGAATATTTTGTATATCGAAAGTAAGATTTTCAATATCAAAGGTCATATTATAGGGTTTGAAGGACTCGGTAACTTTACTTTCTTGGGGCAGTGAGTCTTTCTTTGCCATCAAGGCTGCCAGATCTTCTTTGAAAACGACAGACTTATAAATTGCATTTTCTATTCGAACAGATTTTACCTGAATCTTATTTTTTATTAAACTCTTAACAGACAGATTTAAATAAACATCCCCAGCTTCAAAACGATTGACTTTTGATTCCGATGAGTCCAAAAGAACCATATTTTCGACATAGAATGCCGGGTTGGTAAAATTACCCCAACTCCTCAAGGTTACATTGTCAAAACTCACCGTACCATTGTGTTTTTCTGAGATGGTATCTACAATGAAGTTGACTACTTCTTCCTTATGGGAACTAACATAAAAATAGATAGCCAGAAGTAATAACCCCAGTATAAGTGTAAAACCAACAAGAATTTTAAATGCTCTTTTAAGCATGATATGGCTACCTTAAATTTCGAAGAAGTCTATAAAAGACAGAGTTTAAAATTAGGTAATTTTGGTTTGACATCCAGATTATTTCTAATTTAAATAAGCTTATTTTCCTGGCATACGATCGCTTGTTAAACCTGGGATAAAATACTTAAACCCGAATAGTTCATAAGGTATTTAAATTCACTTTACGAACAACTTGTCGATGACTTTTTCAGGTTTTTTTATTTAACTCTAACGTAAAAGCCGTTATGCGCAGTGTTGATACAGTTATCTTTGGGGATTAGTTTTCTTCGATTTTATACAGTATTGATAAGGATTTCTGCCAGGGGACTCTTTTTGCAACTTTGGCAGCCGCTCGAAAATTCCACTTGAAAGCATTTTTTTTTGAAACCTGCTTCTATCCAGTTTCTCTCCCAGGATAGTTTGGTGTAATTGATGAAGTTCCGGCATAGTGAATTTATCAGGCAGCAGATTATAAGTTAGGTGTTCTTGCTGTATATCCTCCTTAAGTCTGTTTCTTGCCGCAGTGAGGATAGAACTGTGATCCATCCACATCGGGGGTAAATTGTCAAAACTAAACCATGAAGATTGCTCATCTAAATTCCCGATAACAGGTTTTATAGCATCAATTTCAACCAGAGAGTAGTAGGTTAAGGTTACAAAGCGATTGTTAACCCAGGAGTCTTCTTGCCATTCTAAATGTTTTTTTTTCAAATATGCCACAAATTCTTCTTTAAATTGGCGATCCTTATCTCCGAAAACAGACATGAATTTAAGATGTTGATTATCCAGGCCGGTACGTTCTTTTAAAATTCTTTTTGCAGCATGTTTAACAGATTCGTCAATTTTAATGTAACCGCCGGGTAACAACCATTTGTTATCTATTTTTAGCAAAAGGCACTTTAAATCTCTTTGCCTGTATCCAATAATTACCAGGTCTATTGAGAGATTGGGCAGAAAGAATTTATCACCTTCAGAATATATTTTAAATAGATCCATCACACAAAAATAAACATTTGTGTCAATCCGACACATATAATTGATTATATTTGAGGCGTTTAGTCACAATTAAATTGAATGGAATGAAAAAATGGATCAAAAAGGGATTTAAAATCCTGTTGGTGTTGGTAATCTTAATCGCAATTGTGGGATTAGGAGGTTGGTTTTATATTAAGTCCAAAGTCCTTGATTTTGAAGGTGAATATGTTGAAAATACGGACCTGAAGGAAATGAATATACAAGGATTTACCTTTTTGGATCGTAACGGAAATGGAAAACTTGATATCTATGAAGACGACAGACGATCTACTGATGAACGGGTGGCAGACCTTTTGGAAAAAATGACTATTGAGGAGAAGATTCATCTACTTAAAGGGTCCGGGATCGGTTCTGCGATGGGAAGGAACAAACCAAACGAAGGAATCCCGGGGGCGGCTGGTGTGATAGTGCCGACACCCAGATTGGGTATCCCCACCATTTATTTATCTGATGGACCTGCAGGACTGAGAATAGAACCTACCCGAAAAAATGATGATAAGACCTATTTCGCAACAGCCTTTCCCATAGCCACATTATTGGCTTCTACCTGGAATACAGATTTGGTTGAATCTGTAGGGGAGGCAATGGGCAAAGAGGCTTTAGAATATGGAGTAGATGTAATCCTGGGCCCGGGGGTCAATATTCAGCGGCACCCCTTTACCGGCAGGAATTTTGAATATTTTTCGGAAGATCCGTTGCTTACTGGTTTCCTTGGTGCTGCAATGGTTAACGGTATAGAATCTAATGGAGTAGGTACCTCAGTAAAGCATTATGTTGCTAATAATCAGGAAACAAAACGAAATAACAATGACGTCATAGTATCGGACCGTGCAATGAGAGAAATATATTTAAAAGGCTTTGAGATTATCGTAAAAAATTCACAACCCTGGACCATAATGTCATCATACAATAAAATAAACGGCACCTATACTTCAGAAAGCAAAGAACTACTAACAAATATTCTCAGAGATGAATGGGGATTCCAAGGTGTTGTAATGACCGATTGGTTTGGAGGCAATGATGCAGCAGCTCAAATAAAGGCAGGTAACGATCTGCTCGAACCAGGAACAAAATTTCAATGGGATGCCCTGATTAAGGCGCATGAGTCCGGAGAATTGACTGCCGGGGAAATTGACACATCCGTCAGGCGCATTCTTGAATTGGTTCTGGAATCTAGAAAAATGGAAAACTATTCCTTTAGTAATGAGCCCAATCTAAAATTGCATGCAAAAATTACAAAGGAATCGGCATCTGAAGGAATGGTACTGCTAAAAAATAAGAATGCACTGCCTCTCAAAACCGGGATAAATGTAGCCCTGATTGGTGTAACGTCGTATGATTTTATTGCCGGGGGAACTGGTTCCGGGGATGTTAATGAAGCATATACTATTTCTTTGGAAGAAGGTTTAGTTAATAGTGGGTTTAAAATCAATACAACTGCAAAAGACATTTATGAAGCTCATAAGCAAGCTAACAAAGAAGAATTTATAAAGCCGGAAGGATTGGATGCTATGTTAGAGCCATATACTCCCCCGGAAATAAATTACACCTCCGATCAAATGGCCGAAATAGCAAAAGCATCCGATGTCGCAATTATAACAATCGGAAGGAATAGTGGTGAAGGAGGCGATAGGGTCGAGGCGGATGATTTTCTGTTAACCGATATAGAAAACGAAATACTTAAAAAGACAATAAAAGAGTTTCATCAGGAAGGCAAAAAAGTTATCGTTGTCCTCAATATTGGTGGAGTTATTGAAACCTCATCATGGAAAGATCAGCCGGATGCCATTTTACTTGCCTGGCAGGGAGGACAGGAAGGTGGAAATTCTGTAGCCAGTATATTGAGTGGTGAAGTTAATCCCAGTGCCAAACTCCCGATGACTTTTCCCATAAATGTGAGCGATCATGCATCGCATGGAAATTTTCCACTGGATGGGAAACCCATGAGTATATCTGATTTTTTCTCAAGTGGTAAAGAAGTGGCTGAAGAAGACAAAATACGCAATGAAGACTTTACCATTTATGAAGAAGGTATTTATGTAGGCTACAGGCATTTCGACAAGGAGAATATAGAGGTTTCTTATCCTTTTGGATACGGTCTTTCGTATTCCGCTTTTGAATATGATAATATGGAATTGACTATAGAGAACGATACCATTGATGTTGCTTTGACTTTAAAGAACCTGGGGCCACAATCTGGTAAAGAAGTTGTTCAGATCTATGTGGCAATGCCCGCTAAAGATATTGATCGTCCAGATAAGGAATTAAAAGGCTTTGCCAAGACGCAAAATTTGGTTCAGGAACAGGTAGAGGATATTTTGATCAGAATTCCTGTTTCAGATTTGAGCTATTGGGATGAAAACAATGCGGTTTGGGCTTTAGAAAAGGGTATTTATGAAATACAGGTTGGATCATCGTCAAGGGATATCAGGCTATCAGGAGAAATAACACTATAGGTTAAAAAGTCTTTTAATCTAAATCCTCTGTCATTGTGCCAAGATTTATTTTTTCAGCTTTGGTGAATCTTATTTCTCGCACGAATTCCATCTTTTTCCATAAATAGGTATTTCCTTTGAGTCCGTTTGTTATTTTCATTCTGCGATTCAGTCGCTTTATTTCCTTTGCTGTGGCTTTTCTTTTTGCACCTAGTTCACCATAAAGTTTTATAGCCGGATGCTCCAAAAATTTATTTCGAAACAGGGCTTTAATCCAAAACACACGTCCGCTGTTTACCCCCAGAAGGCACACTTTAGGGTTATTTTTAGCACTTTCAGGTAATTTTGCAGGGAATTTTTCAAAATAAAATCCGGTCTGATTGTCGTTAAGGAACAACGAACCGATTGGTGTAACTGTTGGATTATTGTCGGGAAGTATAGATGCAATCGAAACATAAAAATTTGAACTAAAACTCTTATTAAAGTGCTTTCTTATTTTAGTCCAATCGGTTTTTAGGTCCATTGCGTCTTATTTAAATATACATGCCATAGTACTGCTATTTAGTGGCATGCTTTACAAAAAACCATGCCGTTGAGCAAAATGAAGCCAGGTGGCACCAATCATTAAATGTAAGAAAACTTCTTTTTCCGTGCTTGATACGGTGCGCATGATAGCCGACCTTGTTTTTCTGTTTTTTTAGCGGGTCTTCTGTGGATTCAATTTCCGTTGGTCAATCCATTCTCCCATAGCTTTGGGTGACATGATTTCAGGGTTGCCCAAATCTTTATCCTCGGCGTCCAAAAGTTCTTCAGGCAAATGATTAATCAATAACTCCAGGTCATGATGACTACCTATTTTCTCCATAACAATTTTGGCCATTTCCTCATTATGTGGAATTTTTCTTGCGCGTACAGCTTTTACCAATCCTTTCAACAAGGTCTCCCAGGTGGTCATAGGCCCTTGCACAATAGAAGCAGATTCAGCAAAGGAATCAATAAAGGCAAAAGGAACCTTTGCAAATTTTTCCTTCAAGGCTATGACACAGGCAATCCAGTCAGAATCGAAAGAGAAATCGTAAACAGATGGATCCTTGAGTATTTCTGTTAATACGTCTTTGTGATATAGTTTAAAAGCGGCCTGGGAATCTCGGATTCCTCTCGAGAAGATACTTTCTCCGATCATTCGCTGCATGTGCCTCAGCGCTTTAATTCCAATTCCCCAGCGATTTTCTTGTTTAACCAAAACAGCATTCGGATCTTTTCTGTTTCCCAAAACCACCTTATATCCTTTTTCCAAATGAGGCCTGAGGAGCAAACCGGTTTGACCCAGGTGTACAGAATTATCAGCATCTGTGTAAATGATTAAATCTGCGCCATCCTGCATCGCTTTCTCACAACCTAAAAGAATGGCACCACCTTTACGGGAATCATCTGCGGAAGCCAAATTTTTTAAAGGAGGCTTATTGGAAGGCAGGGCCTTTTCCAGAAACAGGACCTCTGTTTGATTGGCATATTCGGACTTTTTACGAATAGCTTCTGCTATATCTCCGCTTCCATTGGGACAACCATCATCCACCGCATACAATTTCCAGCTAATACCAGACCCTTTAAAAAGCCAGCTAAGTTGATCTATTTTAACATTCAATAAATCTTCTCCATTCGGATTGTTCTCACTTTTCATCTGAAGCCTGTTTTGTTCGCCCCACATGGCAAACACGACCCCTATTTTCAATTGATGGTGGCAAGATTCAATATATTTTTTGGAATCGATAATTTTGGCTGCTATTCGAAATGACAGCGGTGAATCAGTAGTATTACCTAAGGTATTAATTTCCTCAATTGAAAAGCTATTAATACGGCTTACGAGTGCATAGAGATATGCCTGGTCTGATGCTGAAGTTAAATCAAAACTCTGTTTACTCTGTTCGCAAATTTGAATTAAAGAAGGATTCATTTATTTTTTAAGCTAGGGAATTTCAAAGGTAAGTATAAAGGGTATCAGAATGAGTTTTATACAATGCTGAATGGTGATTTGATTCTATAGATAATTTAGTTTTTTGTATTTAAAGAAATGAGCTTTCCACCTAACCATGCCATGGGAATGTATGCCAGTACCAGGTCCGTAACAACAAACCAGGTAGGAGCTGGTAACATATAACTGGCAAGAATTCCTCCAATTAGAAAGATAGCTCCTACTCCCAGGGCGCATCTCATTTTATGATCTGCCGCGATAAGACCGGCAATGGAGGCACCTATCAATGTTCCAAGTGCATGGGCTAAAAAAGGAAAAATGAAATATTTATAATCCAAAGTAGGCATAACCGAAGCCAAAGCTTCCATATCATTTGGATCAATATTCTCAATAGGGAAAATACTGTGTCCCAAATTCACCAGGGCTAAATTGATGATGCTACCTACAAGCCATCCTGCAATTATTGCCAGAATGTATCTTAAAATTGGTTTCATAACTCTTTGAATTTATGTTGTTCTAATTGGTCTGCACGTACTCAAAATGTATTTCATTTCCTTTGGGCTTTGTCATAAGCCGTTTTATCTATTTGATACCAAATAGCGTCCTCACTACCTTCTTCATAAGGGGCATGTTTATAAAATTTCATGCCAGCTTTTTGCATTACTTTAATTGAGGCCTTGTGTTCCGGAATAGCTATAGCGACTATCTTTTCCAGCCCCAGTTCATTAAATCCATACTCCAAAATCGCTTTGGATGCTTCTGTAGCAAATCCTTTACCCCAGAATTCTTTTTTGAACCTGTAACCAAGATCAACTTCATCAAATTCTGGTAAATATGTTAATCCGGCCCAACCAATAAATTCATTTGTTGCCTTTATGATCACCGCCAATCTTCCAAACCCAACTTCGTTATAGTCTTTTATTCTTCCTGCTATCGACTTTACTATCTCTTCCATGGATTCCAAGACAGGTTCGCCTGTATACTTTTGAACCTCAGGATCAGAATGCAATTCAAATAGTTCCTCCTGGTCCTCCAAGGTGATTTTCCTTAACCATAATCTTTCCGTTTCTATCAAGGTATTCTGTTTATCGTCAATTGAACTTACGGAGACATTATTTAACTTCCGGCAAATGGCGTTCCAAAAATTCCAACGGCAAGTTCCGCCCAAAGGAGTAGAAAAGCTATCATAATAATGACTATGGCAACAATTCTATTATTGTGTTTCTTTATTTTTTGTAATAGAAATTCAATCAACAGGCCAAATCCGAAAAGTAGTATTCCGGCGATTATAAAGTCTGATAGCGACCAGTTTACTTCATGGGTAAATTGCATTGCCAATAAAGGAATAAGCAATATTGATGTCGCAATCCCAAGGATTATTTGTAGTCGTTTATTCCCTAAAGTCATGATCGTGAATATTGTAAAATACTTTGTGTAAACTTTTATATATCAATCATGTTTTCCAAGCAGGGTACCATGATATTCTTCCAAGTGCAAGGCATACAAGTAGCCCCATTTTAATTTGCCAAGAATCCAAAGACGGCATTCATTCAGTTATTCCAAATTTGGGCATTATTTGTGGTCGTCGTTGTTAATTTACTTATTAAAAATACGATTAATATTTCGATATATAATAAAATGGGATGCTCCATTCGTTATTGTCATTGGTCTCTTCATATTTCTTCTTCACATTTCATCTATTCACGGCCGTATTAAAGGCAATTTGTTTCTGAATAGTTTATGAAAATGAGAGCATCGACGAGCTGTTGAATTTAATATCCATTAATTCAAAGTTAATCCTGTATGTTAGGAAAGACATTTCCACACCCTCGAGCTTATTAAATAGTAATATTAACTGGATTTAAGAAAAATGATGTATTTCAGGGTTAATATAGCACAGAAAATTGAAAATATCCTTGTTTTCTATGCTTCATTGGGTTTGGAATTTTGTATTGTATTTTTAAAAATTGCAATTATGAACGAAATAGTATATTATCCAACCATGTTTCATACGAACCCTTTCTCATTTACCGGGCTTGAGTTATGGGAGCGTACAGCTAATGAAGGCAGAAAATTGACCCTGGTAAACAAAAGGGCAAAAGAGCTTGGAATCTCAAAAATGAAGCTTAATGTATCAAAATTCTCGGTCCTTGATGACCAGGGACAAGAACATGTGCAGACCGGATTTCCAAATAAGGTAGAATTCAATTCTAAGGGAATTGACACGGAGTTTTATGTTAGGAACCAGACCAATCTTGTCCTTGAACCCGGGCATTATACAACGTTTAGGTTCTATTTGGGGAAAACAGATAACCTTTTTGTTTATAATGACAGGAGCCGGGATACGAACAGGCACATGAAATACCTTGATTTTGAGATAAGGAATGGTTTCATATCTGAAGAAAAACGGGAACATCGGGTGCTCATGCAATTCGATTTTGAGCCCTTTAGCCTGAAAAGTTACTTCAGATCCTTGAAAAACGTTTTCAGGGAGTCTAAGTCGTATAAGGCTCAATTTGTAAATGGTTAGGTAAATTAGCACATCATATTAATAGTAAAAAAAAGGCGCCGATCTAGGTGCCTTTTCTTTTGCTACGAGGAACCTCATTGCTTTGCCATAGTAGTTACGGCGGGGCAAGGCCGGGGCGCTGGCCTTCAATCTGGCTTAGGTCAGTTCGTTGCGCTCCTCTGACCCAACGATCCCATACTGCAAATGCAAAATCTTTTTATTTAAAGGAAATATTGGAATTTGTTCCTTCGACTGAATGGTGTAACTCCTTTTTGCACAGTTCTCTTCTTATTTTCCATTATCATAGTCCAACATTTTACCATTGGCCTGGGGATAGCACAAATGCTTATAGCTTATAAAATGTAAGCTAAGCTGTTTGTAATAATCCGGCCTGACCTATATCATTGGCATCCTCCACCCTGCTTCATAGTTTTGTTCTGTACTTTAAAAGAAATTAATTTAATATATGCAGATCATGAAAAATATATTTTTATTCCTGATAGTTGGTTTTTTTCTTCAGATGCCGGCTGTGTCTGAAGCACAAATATTGGGGAAGCTAAAAAAGAAAGCCGAAAAGCAAGTCGAAAAAGCACTGGAAGGAGAAGCAGAAGAACCTGAAACAGAAGAAAAACAAACCAAAAAAGATGTACAGGATTCTTTAAAAATAAAAAATGACCAGGTTGCAAGGCCCTGGTCCAAATATGATTTTGTTCCGGGTGAAACCGTACTTTTTGAAGACAATTTAGAAGGTGAGCAAAATGGTGAGTTTCCCTCACAGTGGGATTTAATCGATGGCTATGTTGAAAATGCCTTGTTTTCAGGTGAAAATGTGATTCGATTTCCTATCGAAAATTCCGGGGCCACCATTAAACCGCTGATGAAAAAGGAAGGCGACTACCTTCCGGAGAAATTCACAATTGAATTTGACATGTATTTGTCCAGCAGGACAAGCAAGTACAGGGTTTTCTTATGGGATAAAGGAAAATCGAATAGACGGCCAGATGGGTTACATGCTATAGAAGTGGGTTATGATCAGGAAGCCTCTTATCAAGGAGGTAAAATGCAGCGGAAATTACCGGAAGCATCACAAAAACCTTATCCGCACTGGCGTCATGTGTCTATTTCGTTCAATAAAAGAGCACTCAAAATATATATAGATCAGGACCGACTTGTCATGATCCCAAATGTAACGGGCAATCCTACTGCCTTAAGTATTCAAGCGAGCACCTACGATTTTGGTCAGACCGGGGATTATCCTACTATGATAAGAAATATACGGATAGCCGAGGGAGCGGTTAAACTATATGATCGTTTTATAACTGATGGGAAAATTGTTACCAATGGAATTAAATTTGATTCGGGAAAAGCTACTTTAAAACTTGAGTCAATGGGTGTTATTAATGAAATTGTGAAACTCATGAAGGAACATCCGGAAATATATTTCAGTGTTGAAGGACACACAGATAGTGATGGTGATGCACAGTTCAACATAGATTTATCTGAGCAGCGGGCTAATACCGTAATAAATGAATTAGTTGCCCGTGGAATAGATGGTAAAAGGATGGTTGCAAAAGGATTTGGAGAAGATGTACCGATTGCAGACAATACTTCACCCGAAGGTAAAGCAAATAACAGAAGGGTAGAATTTGTGAAAATGGACGCTCCTAAAATCTAACAAAGCATCTGTATACAGAAGGTGTAGCTTTTCTATAAAAAAACCCGCCAAACAGGTGGGTTTTGTTCTTTTTAGTGATCTGGCCGGTGTTAGGTCACCAAGTTTGACTTTTCCATCTATTGCATTCTTTTTTGATTTAATTTGAATGTGGGAGGTTTAACTTAGATCCTTGGTAAATTAATACCGGCTTTCGGACATAATAACAACCTGTTCGTCCTTAAATTATAAGAACACCTGATAAATGCCATATCTTAAATACAACTTCCCTATTCTAATAGTGTAACTTTAAATTTCTATATATGAAAACTATCAGTCATTATCTGTCAAAAGTACTTTTGGGAGCAAGCATGCTTGCCATGCTTTTGTTCGCCTATTCCTGTAGCCCGGAACCGGATCTGGAGGCTGACAATCTGGAGGCGGTACAGGGCAAATCCAACAAATCCATTGTAAAGACCCTGGTCAAGGGTGCAAACATTAATGCAGCCAATGGGATTGATGTTGGCCCTGATGGCAATCTGTACGTTGCAAGTGTCAGCGGACAGAATATTACCGTAATAAACAAAACCAGCGGAAAGATTATAGAACGGATAACCGGGAATCCTGGCAATGGAGTGGAATCGCCCGACGATGTGGTATGGAATCCGGATGGTACGGCCATATATTGGACGGACCTCATTATCGGTGAAGTCGGCAGGATGGACATGACGACCAGGGCTGTAACAAAGAAATTTATAGCTCCAGGGGTGAACCCAATCCGGTTCTCGGAAGATGGATCAAGGCTTTTTGTAGCCCTGGATTTCCTGGGCGACGGCCTGTATGAATTGGATCCGGTAACCCTGGATATCAAACGGCATATCATTTCATGTCCTTTTGGGTTTGGCCTTGGATTCTTTAACTCCTTTGATACGAGAATGGAGGATGGCAAACTGATGCTTTATGGCCCGTTGTTTGCCTTAAACGCAGTGATCGCCATCGACGTTGATTCTTTTGAACAAACCGGTGATCCGATGACCCCAGAAGCTGTATTCTTTCCAAATTTAGACGAGTTTTTTGAGGCTTTGGGAACTGGTCAAATTCGTATTGTAGCTGGTAGTCTGCAGCCGCCTTCGGACCTGTTCAACCCCGCTGCTACTAAATTTGGCCCGGACGGAATGTTATACGTGCTGGATCAGGCCGGTCAGTTTTTTAAAGTTAACCCAGATGGGACGAATAGAACCCCAATCAGTACGCTGGACCCGGGCCTGGACAACATGAGCTTTGCCGATGATGGCCGCCTGTACATGACCAACAACGACGAAGGTTGGGTGGCCGAAATCCTGCTGCCCAGCGGACAACCCCGGTACCTCAGCCCGGGTGGGATCATACGTCCACAAGGCCTCGTGGCCATGGAAGGGTCCAATAACCAAGAGGTTCTGTATGAAGCAGATCTCTTTAATTTGCGAAAGTTTAATGGTACGAATGGCAAGCAAATAGAACAGTTCAAGGGCTTTTTGATCCCGGAAGGACCTGAATCCCTCATCCTGCCCCAGAATCTTTCGCCGGATGGAGATAACCTGGTGGTTTCATCCTGGTTTAGCGGTGCAGTACAGGTATGGAGCACTCTGGACCAAAGTGTAGAGAATATCTCCTATGGTTTTCCCGATGTTCAAAAGATTCCCATAGATGCAGTCCGCGTTGCCGGAGATATTTACATTTCAGATTTGACTGTAGGCGGGGTAGTCAAGGAAGGCACATCCACTCCTGTGGTTGGATTAGTGGCAAGCGGCTTAGCCTCTGATGGAGATATACTGTATGCTGCAGATTGGGGCTCAGGCAACGGTTCGACAGATGGCAGTATTTATGCAGTTGACATCAGCGCAGGAACTCCTCCTGAAAAGATAGTAGATGGGCTTTCCAATCCTGAAGGCCTGGCATTGGATAGGGAAGGAAGGCTACTGGTGGTGGAAACAGGTACCTCCAGCCTTCTGCGTATCGATGATCTAGGGAATGGCAACAACGTGACCACACTTGCAGAAGGCCTTGAATTCGATCAAGGTAGTTTAGGTGCGGCCGGTCCTCCATCATTTTTCTTTGATGCTGTAGCCGTAGGGCCTTCCGGTGATATTTACGTGACTGGGGGAGGTA
>NZ_CAMYKG010000041.1 GCF_947258925.1 uncultured Eudoraea sp.
TCGTCGGGCTCATAACCCGAAGGTCGCTGGTTCGAGTCCAGTCCCCGCTACAAAGAAAACCAGATATGAAAGTATCTGGTTTTTTTATGGAACAAACGGCCAAGCTTGCTTGAGCCGTGAAGTGAAATAAAATAAGTAGATGGTGCATCGCACCATCTGGTTTTCTTTGTAAAGCCACCCCCAAGGCCCATTTCATGCGAAGCAATGAAATGAATCCAGTCCTTTCTTCAGACTGAGCCAACACTATGCGAAGCGAGGTTGATGGTTTTCTTTGTAAAGCCACCCCCAAGGCCGATTCCGTAACAAAGTGAAGGAATCAATCCAGTCCTTTTTTCAGGCTGAGCCAACACTACACAAAGCCTCGCTTCAGGTTTTCCATGTAGAGCACTTAACAATAATAAGTAAAAAGTTATTTTTACTATCATATTAGAGAAAGGTACTATCCAATATACCCCTTTAAATTTAAAAACATGACGCATTCTATTTATCACGATTTAACCATCAAAGCTCCTTTAGCTAAAGTTTACAAGGCTATAACGGAACCGGAAGACCTTATTAACTGGTGGCCGCTAAAATATAAAGGTGTTCCAAAAGAAAATGAAGCTTGTACTTTTTTCATAAATTTATTCCCATTTTAAAAAGTGGTTGTACTAAAAAATGCTGCTTTTATTATACTAAACTATTACCCATAAATATTGAAAATATGAAACATTTTATTTACCTGGCACTACTATTATTTCTTGTAAAAGTTCAGGCACAGGAATCACTTACCTATCAAAAACCATCTAAAGAAATACTTGAGCTTGTAGATGTACCCAGGGCGCCATCTGTGATTGTTGATGACAATAAAGATTTTATGCTCCTACTTTATCGAGATGCCTTTAAAAGTATAGAAGAAATATCCCAGGAAGAATTAAGGTTGGGGGGATTAAGAATTAATCCAAAAACCAATATTGGAAGTCGGGTGACTTATTATAACTATTTAAAAATAAAACCGCTAAATAATAATAAGTCTGAAGTAATTCAGGTGAGTGGTTTACCCTCAGAACCAAAATTGACTAATTTTAGCTTCTCGCCGGATCAAAAGAAAATTGCCTGCACAAATACTACTTCTTCCGGGGTTGAAGTCTGGGTAGTTGATATCCTTAAACAAACTGCAACAAAATTGACTGAACCGAAGGTTAATGGCAACCTTAGAAATGCGATAAACTGGTTTGAGGATGGGAATGCCATCCTGGTAAAAATGATTTCCCCTGACAGGCAGGAGCTTATTGATACAAAGAATGCAGTTCCCACCGGCCCTACCATTTCCGTGAATGACGGAAAAAAAGCTCAAAACAGAACGTATCAGGATTTATTAAAAAACCAGAATGATGAGCATAACTTTGAACAACTAGCTTTATCAGAGCTTTACAAAGTTTCACTGGATGGAACTAGTGAAAAATGGCTGGACAGTGATATGTACAATAGCATTAGGTTTTCCCCGGATGGGGAATACGTAATGGTAACAACTGTTGAAAAACCATTTTCATACCTGGTGCCTTATCGCAGATTTCCCTCCAAAACTGTTATTTATTCGAAGGATGGCCAAAAGGTTGAGACCGTTATAGAAGTCCCTTTAATTGAAGATCTGCCAAAGGGTTTTATGGCCGTGCGCAAAGGAAAAAGAAGATTTAGCTGGAGAAACGACATGCCTGCAAGCCTGGTTTTTGCCGAAGCTCTGGATGGAGGTGATCCTGAAAAAGAAGTAGTATTCCGGGATGAAGTTTTTCAATTAGATGTCCCGTTTAATGGAACACCTAAGAGCCTGATAAAAACCATTAACAGATATGACAGTGCGGTATGGGGAGATGAAAATACTGCACTTATCATTGATTACTGGTGGAATACAAGAAATACCAAGACTTATTTATTTAATCCGTCTGATTCTTCTATAGAACCTAAAATTCTTTTTGACAGAAATTATCAGGATAGATACAATGATCCGGGAGATTTTGTGACAAAAAGGAACAAAATGGGGAGTGATGTCCTGGCTTTTAAGGGTAGAGAAGCCTTCCTTAACGGAGCCGGATATTCTGAAAAAGGACAATTCCCATTTATTGATAAGATTAACCTTAAATCACTCAAAACGAGCAGAATTTATCAATCGGTATATACTGACAAGCTCGAAAACCTCACGAGTTATGATGTAGACAAAAATGAGCTCCTTGTAAGACTTGAATCACCCAATGAGTATCCTAACTATTTTATCAGAAACCTGAAGAAAAATAAGCTAGAACAGCTGACTGATTTTGAAAATCCCTTTAAAAGTATAGCGGATATCCATAAAGAAGTAATTAGTTATAAAAGGGAAGATGGATTGGATTTATCGGGGACTTTATATTTGCCCGTGGGTTACAATCGGGAAGCTAAAGAAAAAATGCCTATGATTTTATGGGCTTATCCTCGCGAATTCAAAGATCAATCGAGCGCTTCACAGAAGACTTCAAACCCAAATAAATTTACTTTTCCTTATTACGGTTCCCCAATTTATTGGGTTACCAAAGGGTATGTAGTGCTGGATGGTGCGACATTTCCGATCGTAGGTGAAGGCGATGATCAACCTAATGATACTTTCCGAACGCAATTAGTAGCCAATGCCAGGGCCGCCATAGACGCAGTAGATGCAATGGGTTATATAGACAGGACACGTGTTGCCGTAGGGGGTCATAGTTATGGGGCATTTATGGTTGCCAACCTGCTTTCCCATTCCGATCTTTTCGCAGCCGGAATTGCGAGAAGTGGTGCCTACAACAGAACACTGACCCCTTTTGGGTTCCAGAGTGAAGAAAGAAATTATTGGGAAGCTCCGGAGGTTTATTACACTATGTCTCCGTTTGTGCACAGGTAAGGTTAGTCATGTTACCAAAAGAAAGTCATGGTTACAGAGCAAAGGAATCTATTTTGCACCTGCTTTGGGAACAGGATCAATGGCTGGAGAAATATGTTAAGAACAAACCAGGGGACAACAACAAGAAAACGGAATTGAAATAATTAACGCCAGACGTTGTTTTCTAAGTTCTGAGAATGAGCAAGCTTCTCATTAAACCGGTGACTTTGCTATAAGAGAGGATTAAATTTATCCCGATAAAAAACAATGTTCAAAGAATTTGAAACAGAAAGAGTACGTCTTAAGCCCACTTCGGTTGAAGATGCCGAGTTTATTTATCAACTTATGAATACCCCAAAGTTTATCCAATATATTGGGGATAGGGAAATAAAATCAGTCGTAAGGGCAAAAGACTATATTAAAACCAAAATGTTGCCCCAACTCCAAAGGCTGGGTTATTCTAATTATACGGTATTTCAAAAGTCGGACAACTCTAAAATAGGAACTTGCGGACTCTATGACAGGGAAGGATTGGATGGTATAGATATAGGGTTTGCATTCCTTCCCCAGTATGAAGGCAGGGGTTTTGCCTATGAAGCGGCAAATAGATTAAAGAATGCTGCTTTTGAAGAATTTGAAATTCAAGAAATTAAGGCAATCACCTCAAAGGAGAATAGTTCCTCTCAAAGGCTTTTGGAAAAATTAGGATTAGAAATGGCCGATATTATTATATTACCCGATGATGATGAGGAGCTATTATTGTATAAAATTCAGAAAAAATAACCAACCTATCTAAGCCTTTATCATAGAAACAGTTACCTGTTTATGCTAAGGTAGCCAAAAAGAAAAAGTAACTATTGAGATCAAAAGAAGTAAAATTAAGAGCACTATACTCGTCTGATAAATCGCAATTGGCAAAACTTGCCAATAATAAAAATATATGGGATAATTTAAGAAACGCCTTCCCTTATCCCTATAGCGAAGGTGATGCGGAGTCTTTCCTAAACAGGGTAATAGAAGAAAAACCCCAACTGAATTTCGGTATTGAATACAAGGGTAGCCTTTGCGGTGTAATAGGCTTGGTCGTACAAAAAGATATTTACCAAAAATCCGCTGAAATTGGTTATTGGATTGGAGAGCCCTTTTGGGCTAAAGGCATAGCTTCAAAAGCTATTCAATTAATGACAACTTATGGATTTGAGGACTTAAAACTGATTCGAATTTTTGCAGGTGTATTTGAATTTAATATTACTTCAATGAAGGCGCTTGAAAAAAATGGATATAAAAAAGAAGGTGTTTTTAAAAAGGCAGTATTCAAGAATGACAATGTTGTTGATGAACACAGGTATTTTAAATTAAATGAATAGTATTACTACCTTTTAACACTATTTTGTTATAAAAAAGGTAGCTATGAACCAAAATTAATCTGCTATAAACTCCACCTATTCCCAACTTCAGAAGGCAGAATACCGCCAGGGTATTCTCCGGGAATAGAATCTTGAACCAACACATTTTTTTCATTTTCTGAGTGATTTAGTTAAATTTAAACTACTTAAACAAGCCGTATTTAGATCAACCAGGAGTGTTAAAGATTCATTACCTTAGGTTTTTTAAACCCGTATAGCAGATATAGCGCAAACATTCACCATTTACACTTTAAAACATGAAAAAAAGCTACACCCTTTTGAGCCAATTAACATTTTTTACTACCCTGGTTGTTTTTGCATTACTAATTCAAAGTTGCAACCAGGCACCCAGAGAAGCAGAAAAAGAAGTAATAGTTGAAGTTGAAGTTGAAAAACCGGAATATTTCTTGCTTCGACCGGAAACGGAAAAAGCCTACGGGTATTCCCATGCTGTGAAAATTGGTAACGATATTAAAATTTCCGGAGCTGTAAGTATGGATGATGCTGGAAATCCGACCGCTGTAGGCGATTTTGAGCAGCAGATGAAAAACTGTTATTCGGATCTTGAAAAGGTTCTCAAGCATTTTGGATGCACATTTGATGACGTTGTCGTTGAGAACATTTTCACTACTGATATGCCTTTGTTCCTGGAGCTTTCAGCCTATCGGAATACAATTTACACCAAGCAATTTCCAACGGGTTCATGGCTTGGCGTTAAGGAGTTGGCGCTACCGGAATTTATGATAGAAATTGAATTGGAAGTACATAAAACAAAATAGGACTTTTTAATGAACTTAAATCAAATAACGGTTCCATCGCTGGATTTGACTAAATCCGTTCCTTTCTATGAAAAGATGGGGTTAAAACTAATTGTCAAGGCCTTCCCACATTACGCCAGATTTGAATGTCCCGAAGGGGATAGTACTTTTTCCATTCACCAAACCGAGAAACTACCTACAGGAGATGGAATATATGTGTATTTTGAATGCAAAAATCTGGATGAGTATGTAGGTAAGCTATTATCCAAAGGAATCGAATTTGATGAATTGCCCAATGATAAACCATGGCTTTGGAGGGAAGCCAGGTTAAAAGATCTTGACGGCAATCAGTTAATACTGTTTTTCGGTGGAGTGAATCGGAAGGATCCGCCATGGAAAATCTAATGTCGCATTTTGGAGGCTTCAATAAATAGTTAAGTCTTTATAAAGTATTGGATTTATTTTTCTATTTTTAAATACCTTCAAAGACAGCACTTCCCGCCCTGTTTGTCTTAATAATCTGATATTTATATATAAGACAAGTTTTTAGATCTCTAAAATATGCTGACATCCATCCAAACTAATGTTCCGAAGATCCTTGTTCTGGCACTTACAATTCTAAGCTGTACTGCATTTTATGCTCAAAAAGAAAAAAATAAGGCAGCTCCCTTTGTAAGGGTTTATAATTTAAATGGTGAAAAAATATCAAAAGGAAGAATTACCGAGATCACAGACAGTTCCCTTGTAGTCCGTCGAGGAGAAAAAACGATCAGTATTGAATTGCGCAAAATTGGTTTAATAAAGACTAAACGATCTGAGGGGAATAATGTACTTATAGGTGCTGCCATAGGCACAGGTACCGGTGCAATATTAGGTCTTGCATCAGGTGGGGAAAATGAATTTTGGGGTAAAGGTGCTGGCGCAGGTGTCTTTGGTCTTTTTTTCGGTGCCGTTGGTGCAGGAATAGGGGGCATCACAATAATTTTTAAAAAATCTAATACCTACCCCATCATGGGTGATCCTACCATATGGCAAGCTTTCAAAAAGGCAATACGAGAAGAATGAAAGTTATTTTAATAGCGTGCAAATTCAATTCCCGGATAATCCATTTGTAATTTCCTGAAAAGCATTTAAAATAATCCCGGTATCTACCGCAAAAGATATATATTGAACCCCTATTTTCTCCCATTTCTTTGCATCTTCAACGGTTTCCACAAAAGTGCCCACTACCTTACCGCTTTTTTTTGCCAAAACAACCGCTTCTTCCATTCGTTTTACAACCTTTTCATGTTTCACTTGTCCGGGTACTCCGCAGGATTGAGACAGGTCATAAGGTCCTAAAAAGATAACATCAATTCCATCATACTTGAGAATAGAAGGTAAATTTTCCAGGCCTTCAACCCCTTCAATATGGATGATTGTTACTATGTTTTCATTAGCCCTGCCAAAATATTCTGCTTTATCAATGGCAGTATATTCTCCGGCCCTTACATATCTGCACATCCCACGTTCTCCCTGAGGGTAAAACATAGCGGATCTTACTACCTTGGCTGCATCCTCAGCGGTGGATATCTGGGGAACCTGAATACATTTTGCTCCAACATCCAATACTCGCAGCATCGCCGTCTCACTATTTTCGGGAACCCTGACCACCGCAGTAATACCCCTGGCATCTGCGGCTCTTAACATTTGCTGAACGGTTTCTATACTGTACGGCCCATGTTCCATATCAATGATCACAAAATCGAAGTCAGCCAAAGCTGCCAATTCCACAATTGTAGGATCGAGCATTTTACAGAATGGCCCAAACACAGTTTTGCCCTCTTGTAAAGCCTCTTTCAACATATTAATTTTCATGGTTTCATCGGTTTAAAATTCTATCCTAAGGCTTGTATAATAATGGGAAAAATTTACCCTGCATTTTGGCTCCTTTTGGAATTATAGGGACTCCAACCAAAAGTTCATCATTGGTATTGCTCAAGGTACCATCTGCAAATACATTGATTACAAATGCCCGCCTGCTCATTTCAGAATTATTCTCATACGAGCCATGAACCAATAAAGGATGATGAAAGCTTCCATATCCCTTTTTCATTTCTATCGCAACAGGTTTAAACTCCTTTTTTTGTGCATCGGTGAGATATTTCATCAATCCATTCATATCACCTGCCAGCGCAGGAGCATCAAGCAATCCCCATTTATGACTTTTTGGAATATAGTGCAAACAACCGTTTTCAATGGTGGCATCATCCAGGCCTGTCCAGCAGGTTAAATGTTGCATGGCTACTGTACGCGTCCAATACGAATAGTCCTGGTGCCAGGCCACAACCCCACCGTGTTTGGCAGGTTTATAAAACAGTTGATCATGCCAGAATCTTACTGCTTTATTTTCCAATAGTTGGTGAGCAGCCATAACAAATGCAGGATTCCAGAGAATATCATGAAAACCACTGGTAATACGCCATTGTCCCAGGGAATGAAATAAAACATTATCGGAATCCCCGGATTCATTACTATGAAATTCATAGAACAGATCATGAGCAGGGTGTTTGGGATCTATAACCTCATCCAACTGGGTGCGCAAGACTTCAATCTGATCATCTTCCAATAATTTAATTCCCGCTAAATACCCATATTCATGAAAGTGAGCTACCTGTTCATCTGTCAACCTGTATTGATCCCATTCTTCGCGCGACTTAGGTTGTTTAAACAGATCGGATACTATTTCGTGATAATCCGCAAGGTCTCTAATTGCTGCCATATCTTAATTATTGATGGTTATATTCAAATCCAATTCATGGAACTATTTATAAGTTACAAATAGTTTTGGTTATTTGATAAACTTATTAAAGAACCGCAAACTGTCTTTTATGTGTTTTTGCCAATAGTCCCATTCATGACCCCCATTAAATTCCTCATATACATGGGCTATTTGCGCCTTATTCAATTCCTTGTGCAGCAATCTGTTTTGATTGATCAGCAAATCTTCAGTCCCACAATCGAATCGTAATTCAGGTAAATGTTCTTTTCTATCCAAAGCCAACTCCAGCACAGATTCTTCCCGCTTATTATTTTGCTCGTAAGCTGTTAGTGGTTCCTCTACAAACAGGGACATTTGTTCCATTTCAGTAATAGATGAATGTGCAGAAACCGCCTTAAACTTGTCCGAGTATTTGATTCCTAATCGCAGTGCTCCGAAACCACCCATGGAAAGTCCGGAAATAAATAGCTCGGAATTCTCACTAACAGAAGCAACATTTTCCATTACAGCACTGGTTACATCGTCCACGATCCACTTTTCAAAATCATAATCGCTATGCGGCAGATACCCAGAGCCATCACCCCAAAGTCCGTCGGAAGGCATAGCTATTGCCATTGGTTTTAGCTCATCCTTTTGAATCATTTCCCAAGTTGAGATATGTACACCCGCTTTTTGTGACCAAACCCAGGCGCTGCCATATACGCCATGAAGCAAGATCACCAATGGGATGTCTTTAAGGCCCTCTAGAGGAGGTACAAAAAGGCAAATATCCCCCCGGCCTTTTAAGTTTCGGGATTTTACCGTAATAAAACTTAGATGATTACTCTCAAAAGCAGGATTAGATTTTTCAATGGTTCTGAACATCTTTAAAATTAATCAAAAAGTATAACTCCTTTCGCATTTCTTCCGGCCAACATATCGTCAAAGGCTTCCTGCAATTTATCCAGATGGTAAGTTCGGGTTATCATTTCGTCAAGTCTTAATTCACCGGCTTCATAATGGTCAATGATTTTTGGAAAATCTATCTGCGGGTTACATCCACCATATAAAGGGTTTATATAAATCTTATCCCATTCAAATAAATTCATATCTATGTTAATTTCCTCTTCAATTCCACTTACCTGAACCGCAGTGCCAGCGTTCCTTATCATTGCCAGGGGTGCTGCACCCAGCTCCGGAACAGCAGTGCATTCAAAGGCATAGTCTGCTCCCCTACCCCGGGTGAGCAACTTAACGGCTTCAGCCGCTTCTAATAATCCTTTATCTTCCTTACTTGCATGTATAAGTTCTGTTGCACCAAACTCTTTCGCCATAGCCAGCCTTTGTTCATTTATGTCTATTGCTATGATATTGGAAGCATTGCTCAGCTTTGCTCCCTGAATAACACTTAAACCAACCCCCCCTGTTCCTAAAACCACAACAGAACTATTGGATTTTACCTTTGCCGAATTTACAACAGATCCGTATCCGGTCATTACACCACAACTGATTATACTGGCAGCAGCAAAAGACATATTCCCGGCTGTGTTTTTCACTATTGCTGAAGCCTTTACTAGAGTATATTCAGATAAAGTTCCAATATTAAAAGAACGCTCAATGGGCCGGCCTTTCCAAAGCGTTCCTTCCAAATGTGCATGCCCTTTGGTATAACCGTTGGCCCCGGCTACAACAGGAGAATTATTTTCACAAATGTGGAGATTCCCCAGATTACACTGGAAGCAATTATAGCAAGGGGTAGCCCAATTTAAAATAACAGCGTCTCCCACATGAAGGTCTTTAACATCCTTACCGACTGCTGTAACCACTCCCGCACCCTCGTGACCTAAAATCAAAGGCTTCCCCCAATTTAAAGAATCATAATCTGTATGGCACAAGGCAGCCGCCTTAACAGCTACCAAAACCTCATCTTCACGAGGTTCATTAACCACTATGTTTTCTATAGTGAAATCGCCATTTCCGGTAGCAATGGCTGCTTTACATTTTACAGGCATAATTTAGATGTCTCGCATTAGGTTACTTAAGTTTCCCGGCTTAAATAAACATTAAAAATAATAGTTCAGCTATGTAAAATAACCGGTCTCTTCAAAGTTCGTTCAAAGTAGTCAAATACAAAAATCTTGGGTATACCTCAATTTATATATGGTTTATTTAACTTTAACTGTCAATTAAAAATAGTTGTTTAATTTTTTTCAATTAGTTTAGTAAAGAGCATTGCCTTAGACGTGTTCTTAATCAAAAGACCCTTAATGAAGTATATTGTATGTGAAAAACCCGGTCTGTTTAAACTCAAAGAAAAGGACAAGCCTCAAAAAAAAGCCGGCCATGCTATTCTTGAAATAAAAAAAATCGGGATTTGCGGAACGGATTTACATGCGTATACAGGAAACCAGGCATTTTTCACCTACCCCCGGATACTTGGTCATGAATTAGCTGCGGTAGTAATAGAAATAGACAGTAATAGTCAAAATATCAAAGTTGGTGACAAAGTAATCGTAATGCCCTATCTCAGTTGCGGCAAGTGTATTGCCTGTAAAAACAGGAAAACAAACTGTTGCACAGATCTTAAAGTTCTGGGTATACATACCGATGGCGGAATGCAAGAACAGATTTCGGTACCTATAAATCTTTTGATCCCCTCAAACACTTTAAGTTATGCTGAAATGGCAATTGTGGAGCCCCTTGCTATTGGAGCTCATGCCATGAGAAGGGCTCAGGTACAGGCCAATGAATTTATAGTTGTAATGGGTTGCGGCCCAATTGGTATTGGGATCATGAAGTTTGCCAAGATTGCAGGCGCAAAAGTAATCGCTATGGATATAGATTCGGGAAGATTAAGTTACGCCAAAGATAAAATTGGTATTGATCATATTGTTTTAGCTGATAAGACAGCCATGGATAATATAGCAGAAATAACAAACGGTGAGATGGCCACTTCAGTCTTTGATGCCACCGGCAATAAGGAAGCCCTGGAGAAAGGCATAGATTATATGGCAAATGGGGGCCGATATATTCTGGTTGGTTTGTCCAAAGGTAAACTTGAATTTGAACATCCCGCTTTACATGCAAAAGAAACTACTATTTTGTGCAGCAGAAATGCTACATTAGAAGACTTTGAATATGTAATAGATATTCTAAATAAAGGTAAATTTCCTGTGGAATCCTATGTAACACATCATGTGAATTTTACAGAAATGATACCTCAGTTCGACAGTTGGTTAGACCCATCAAATGGTGTAATAAAGGCTATGGTTAATTTTTGAAGTAGTAAAAATATTTTTTTGCATGAAAAATGGAGAAACTTTTGGGGAAATCATTTTGCATTTGATACCGCCTGGATTATTACATTTTTCTAAAGCTGTGGTTAGTTTTTCGGAAATGGTATCCCACTGAATTTGCAAGGAAATAATTGTACAAAAAACCATTGTAAAGCTGAAAACTAAGGAAAGAAAAATATTAAAAATCATAAAATCTGTAAGGAGCTAATTAGATCAAGATATGTCCAAAGAATATGTTCAAATAGATTCCAGGGATAATATAATTGTAGCCCTTACTGACCTTCTGGAAGGAACAATTATTACTCTAGATGGGGTGAACATTGTTTTGACGGAAAATGTCAGGGCTAAACACAAATTCGCTATTAATGACTTTAGCATTGGTGATGAAATTTATATGTATGGTGTGCTGATTGGAAAGGCTATTAAGCCAATACCCAGTGGCAGCGCAATAACCATAGAAAATGTCAAACACGCCTCCGCAGCTTACACCAGCACCAAAAAAAGCTACAAATGGAATGCCCCGGATGTTTCCAAATTTAAGGATAGGAACTTCATGGGTTATCATAGGGCAAATGGCAGTGTCGGAACTGCAAATTACTGGTTAATAATCCCCATGGTTTTTTGTGAGAACAGAAATGTTGATGTCATGGAGGGAGCGTTATCCGAAGCCCTGGGATATATTACCAGAAAAGATTTTTCAGTAGACACGCAGGCCTTGATCAATAAATATCATTCCGGGGCAAATGAAGAAGAAATATTGGCCACATCTATTATTCATACCAAAGATGAACTTTCGGAGAATAGAGTATTTAAAAATGTCGATGGTATAAAATTTCTTAAGCACGAGGGGGGCTGTGGAGGTATGCGCCAGGATTCTGAAGCTCTTTGCAGACTTTTAGCGGGTTATATTACAAATCCGAATGTAGCCGGAGCTACGGTACTGAGTTTAGGTTGCCAGAACGCTGAAGTTGATATTCTACAAAAGGCTATTAGAAAAAATGATCCAAACTTTGCAAAACCTGTTTATTACCTACGACAACAAGATAGTAGAAGTGAACGTGAGTTCATTGAAGATGCGGTTAAACGAACTTTTATTGGTTTAACCAAAGCAAATAAAATAGAAAGGAAACCGGCCCTTTTGAGCAATTTAGTTTTAGGACTGGAATGTGGCGGCTCGGATGGATTTTCAGGGATTTCTGCCAATCCTGCCTTGGGCTATGCCTCAGATCTGTTAGTCGCACTTGGCGGCACAGCCGTACTTGCGGAGTTTCCGGAATTAAATGGAGTGGAACAGGAATTAATTAATAGGTGTAAGACCGATGATACTGCAAAAAAATTTGCAGCCCTTATGGATTCCTATTCTGCTGCAGCAATAGCTTTAGGCTCCGCTTTCGAAAACAATCCGTCACCGGGAAATATTAAAGATGGGCTTATTACCGACGCTATGAAATCTGCCGGAGCAGCGAAAAAAGGAGGAACTTCACCGGTTGTGGATGCGCTGGATTATACCGAACAAATTACCCGTCATGGTCTGAATCTTTTATGCACCCCCGGAAATGATGTGGAAAGTACGACAGGGCTTGCTGGTTCCGGGTGCAATATGATAGTATTTACAACGGGCTTGGGAACACCAACAGGAAACCCCATTGCGCCTGTACTGAAGCTTTCCAGTAACACCCATTTATTTAAAAAGATGAAAGATATTATCGATATTAACGCTGGAACCATTATAAGTGGTGAAGATAGCATTGAAAGTATGGGAGAAAAAATCCTGGAGTATTTGATTGCCGCTGCCAGCGGCGAAATCTTGCTTAAGGCAGTGCAAAAAGGACAAAACGATTTTATCCCCTGGAAACGGGGCATCTCGTTATAGCCTTATTACAATCTCAGGCGGTTTCAATAACTTATAAACCTTTGAAAACACTAAACAGAAGCATCGTTCACACTAATGCATATCCTGAGAGGATATTACAATTCGGGGAAGGAAATTTTTTAAGGGCCTTTGCTGATTGGATGATTCAGGAAATGAATACTAAGGTGGATTTTAATTCCGGAGTAGTGGTTGTGCAACCCATAGTTAATGGACTCATCAAAATACTGAACAATCAGGATGGTTTGTATACCTTGTACTTAAACGGGATTAAAAATGGCAAGCCAGTTAGTGAAAATCAAATAATAGATTGTATACAAAGGGCAATAGATCCTTATGAAGATTATGATGATTATCTGAAAGTTGCCGAAAATCCCGACCTAAGATTTGTAATCTCAAACACTACAGAAGCAGGTATTGCATATGATAAAAATGATCTTTTAGACGATTCTCCACAACAAAGTTTTCCTGGAAAATTAACTGCTTTTTTGTACAGGCGTTACCAGGTTTTTAAAGGTAGTTCAACTAAAGGATTGATCCTGTTGCCTTGCGAGTTAATTGATAGAAACGGGGACAACTTAAAAAAAATCGTCCTTCAATATGCAGTAGATTGGAAATTAGAAAAAGAATTTGTCAGATGGATCAATGACGACAATATTTTCTGCAATACTTTGGTAGATAGAATAGTACCCGGCTATCCTAAAGAAAAAATAGGTGCCATTACCCAAGAATTAGGTTATAAGGACCAATTGGTAGTTGAGGGAGAACAATTTCATCTATGGGTTATTGAAGCTCCGAAAGAAGTGCAGCAAGAATTCCCTTCTGAAAAATGTGGGTTAAATGTTATTTTCACAGATAATATGGAACCGTACCGAACCAGAAAGGTCCGGATTTTAAATGGCGCTCATACTTCCCTGGTTCCGGTGGCTTACCTTTATGGCCTGGAAAAGGTGAGGGAGTCCACAGTAGATTCGGTGGTGGGTGCTTTTTTAAAAAATATCATTTTTAATGAAATATGTCCTACCCTTGATTTTCCAAGAGGGGAATTAATTCAGTTTGCAAATGAGGTACTGGACAGGTTTAAAAACCCATATTTAGAGCATGCCTTGATAAGTATTTCGCTTAATTCCATTTCCAAATACAAAACAAGGGTTTTACCTTCGATCCTGGAATATGTTAAAAGGAAAAATGCCCTTCCCAAATACTTGTTATTCTCATTAGCTGCCTTAATTGTATTCTATAAGGGGCAAAGAAATGGAGAGGCTATTGAGCTCGCTGATAATCATGAAATATTGGATTTTTTTAGAACCCAATGGCAAAAGGCAGATGATTCCAAGGTAAGTATAACCAGACTTGTACATGCTGTTTTGTCCAACCTACATTTTTGGGGTAAAGATTTAACTGAAATAGAAGGCTTACCAAATGAAGTTATCCAAAGTTTAGATGCAATATTAAAGTTAGGAATGAAAGGGGCAGTTTTGCAAATAACCTATTCAGATCCGGGACAAACCAATAACATCGAGGTCTATGTGGATTGAAAATAATATTTTTTTATAATCTAAAAATAAAAGTGTATGGATTTGGGATTAAAAGACAAAGTGGTCGTCATTTCCGGGGCTGCAGGTATGAAAGGAAGCATTGGGGAAACCATCTTACAGAGTTTAGTAAATGAAGGGGCTATCCCGGCAGTTATTGATAGAAATGACAGGGGTGCTGTTTATGTGGACAAAATTCAAAAAAATGGTATTGATGCCCTCTTTTGCAAAACAGATGTTACTGATCCGAATCAAATTCAAATTGCTATTGAAACCATTTCCAAAAAGTACGGACGGATTGATGTGGTCATTAACAACGTTGGGGTAAATGATGGGGTAGGACTTGATGCTTCTTATGAGGAATTCATGAATTCGTTAAAACTAAACCTGGTAAACTTTTTTTTGATCGTTAAACACGCCCTGCCATTATTAAAAAAATCAAAAGGAAATATCCTGAATATTGGATCCAAGGTTGCCCTTACCGGTCAGGGTGGTACTTCCGGTTATGCAGCAGCTAAAGGAGGGGTTTTAGGGCTTACACGCGAATGGGCTGTAGACCTGGTGCCATATGGCATTCGTTCCAACGCTATCATTATTGCAGAAAGCTGGACACCATCCTATGATACCTGGATCAAATCTCTTACGGACGGGGAAAGAAAATTAAAATCGATCTTAAAAAAAATTCCACTCGAAAATCGGATGACCACTCCGGAAGAGATAGCCAATACATGTTTATTTATAATTTCGGAAAAATCATCTCATACCACCGGGCAATATATCACCGTTGATGGAGGGTATGTGCATCTGGATAGATCCCTATTAACTCAAGACAACACCTAAACCAGGAAGGAATTAATCATTATGGAAAACAAAAAGAGAATACCGGTGGTATCCAAACAGGTATTGCTCCCGTTTATATTAATAACTTCATTATTTGCGTTATGGGGCTTTGCAAATGACATTACTAATCCAATGGTGTCTGCCTTTAAAAAGATTTTGGAATTGAACAATACCCAGGCTTCCTGGGTTCAGATGGCTTTTTATGGTGGATATTTTACCATGGCTTTTCCTGCAGCCATGTTTGTAAAAAAGTATAGTTATAAAAAAGGAATTATGTTGGGCCTTATTTTATACGCCTTTGGTGCTTTATTATTTTATCCTGCCGCCTCTTATGAGGAATTTGGTTTTTTTCTTGCAGCCTTGTACATTCTAACTTTTGGGTTGGCTTTCCTTGAAACCACGGCTAATCCGTTTATATTGTCTATGGGTGACGAAGCAACTGCAACGCGCCGATTAAACCTGGCACAGGCATTTAATCCTATTGGCGCATTAACAGGTTTATTCATTGCACAAACTTTTATCCTGGGATCCCTCCAATCTGATGATTTAGATAATCAGGGAAATGCTATATATGACACCCTTTCTGAGACAGCAAAAACAGCTGTAAGAGCATCTGATTTAATGGTAGTACGAAATCCATACGTTATCCTGGGACTGTTCGTATTATTCATGCTTCTGCTAATTGCTATTGTAAAGATGCCGGAGAAAAAAGGAACAAGTAATGGCTCTGTGGCCAATGCTGTAAAACGACTTTCAAAGAGAAAGAAATTTGTAGAAGGGGTTATAGCACAAATGTTCTATGTAGGTGCGCAGATCATGTGCTGGACCTATATTTATCAATATGCAGAAACCCTTGGAATTGATAACCGAAGTGCAGTAACCTATGCCTACTGGGCACTGATCTTATTTTTAATAGGTCGATGGATAGGTACCTATTTGCTAAAATATATCCCGGCAGGTAAATTACTTATGTATTTTGCATTGTTTGCGATACTCTTTACGCTTGGGGCCATATTTATTCCCGGGATGACAGGTTTATATTCACTGGTAGGAGTATCATTGTGTATGTCGGTCATGTTTCCAACTATTTATGGAATAGCTCTGGAAGGAGTTGGTGAAGACGCAAAATTTGGCGCTGCATTTTTAGTAATGGCCATTGTAGGCGGAGCTATTATGCCTGTCCTTCAGGGATCAATTTTGGACTGGGGGGGTTCCGGATATACCGATATTAAAATTCTGGGTGTCCCGGAAGTAAATTTTTCATTTGTGCTACCCCTTGCATGCTTTATCGTTGTTGCCATCTATGGCTATAGGACATACCGTATTCATTCAAATTCCGACCAAATTTGGTCCTAGAATCTAAATGGTATTTTTGGTCTCACAAATTTTTCCTTAAATGGCTTATATCCAAAGTATCATTTAGTTCCTCCTGCAAGATTATTAAATCAATAAAAAGATCATTAACCTTTGAATGATATGCTCCAACTTCAGAAAGATCATTCATTTCCTCCGGATCCTTATTCATATCGTACAACAAAAACTTTTCCAGATTTGGATAAACTATAAGTTTAAAGCCATCTTTACGTATCATTCTTTGCAAATCAACATATGCACCATAAATGCCGTTATAGTGACTTTTATCCTGATCTCCTTTAACCAGGTCCATGACACTATTAAAATACAGATATTCCGGTTTCGGAACACCTGCCAGTTCTAAACTCGTTGCCATGGCATCCTGTAAATAAATGTCAGCACTATTTATCTTAGCCCCTGTTATGTCTGGTCCCATTATTATAAAAGGTGCTCTTATACTATGATCAAATTGACTTTGTTTCCCTAAAAGCCCATGCCTTCCCATTGCCAACCCATGATCTGCTGTAAAAATCACATATGTATTTTCCATTTGTCCGCTTTCCTCCAGGCCATCTAAAATCTCCCCTATTTGATCGTCGAGGTGAGATATTAGAGCATAATACTCCTGAATGTGCTTTTTTATGGCATATTGGGTTCGCGGAAATGGGGCCAATGCTTCATCCCTTAAATCCGGGCCATTTCCTATTCCATCTTTATAAGGATATTCCGGCAACCAACTTTTTGGAGTGCTGATCTGCTCTAAAGGGTATTTATCAAGGTATTCCTGCGGAGCCTGCCTGGGGTCATGCGGTGCATTAAAGGCGAGATACATAAAAAAGGGTTTATCACTGTTCTCTGTATCCTTAATAAAACCAAGTGCATCATCCTTTAAGACTTCACTCCAGTGTTTGCCTCCTTCCCAATATCCTCCATATTTTGGATCTGCAGCAGACCAGCTTGAATCCGATTCACTTATAGGTCGGTTATAGCCAACAGGCATAAATTTTGAAGATGGTATATTGGTGCCTTTAATTTTTCCCAAATTCTCCATCATTTCATCATTATTCCATGCATCTTTTGGCATTCCCGGTCTCACATGGACTACATTTTGAAAAACACGCTCCGCTTTAGCGTCAACATGCCATTTACCTGTCATATAGGTGTCATATCCCGCATTCTCCATTAGTTTACCCCAGGTTTGGTCCATACCTCTGCCGAGAAGCCACTCCTGTTTAAATCTATCTGCATTCCATAAACTGCGCCCGGATATCATCATTGCACGTGAAGCCAAACAAACAGCCCCATTCCAGGCTCCCATATTATAGGCGTGGCTAAAAGTGGTACCTGAATTGACCAATCGATCTATGTTAGGCGTTTCTATTTCTTTATTACCCAAGGCATTTATGGCAGTATAGGTTAAATCATCGGCGAAGATAAAGACGATATTGGGTTGCCGGTTTTCTTCTTTTTGCTGTTCTATGCAGGATACGAGAAGTATTGGCAAACAGCATACAATTAATTTTGTCAAATGCCATGATTGGATAGAATGTGAAAATTTCTGTGCCATCATCAGAAATATATTTTTAAAACAGGTTCAATTTTAATCCTGCGTAGTATTGTATAGCTTTTTTTGCAAGCTACAATACAAGGGTACTAAATGAAATCATGATATATCCCACAATAGCAATAATCAGTACCGATGTAACGATATCTACCCAATTATAACTAGCCTTATTCTCCTGCCTTTGTTCCGGACTAATGGTGCCAAAAGTAAGCCCTTGTAATTGTGCTTGGGATGGCGCCGGATACATCATACTTACTACAACGGCTATTCCTATGCACATGGCAAAGAAATAAGCTCCGAAAACCAACCAATTTATATCTGCTATTGCATAAATAAAACTCCCTTCTGCGAAGCTGGATTTCACAATTTCAAGGGTTAATTTCCCAAAACCAATAATAAATCCACCTATCAATGTAGCTATAGCCCCATTGGCGTTAATACGTTTGTAAAATATCCCTAACAGGAAAACGGCCGCTATGGGGGGAGAAATATATGCCTGGACATTTTGAAGGTATTCATAAAGTCCATCCGAAAGCGTAGTAATAATTGGTATCCATAAAAGACCAAGTCCGACGACAAAAAAAGTGGCAATTCGTCCCGTTTTTACTAATTCCCGTTCAGGCTTTTCCGGCCTGAACTTTTTATAAATATCCAAAGTAAATAGAGTAGAGCAAGAATTAAATACAGAAGCCAGAGAACTCATCAATGCCGCCAATAAACCTGCGGCTACCAAACCCCTAAGCCCTGAGGGCATTAAATTACTCATCAGTACCGGAAATGCCTCATCCGGGCTTTCCCAGCTGAGTTCACCTTTAATTTTTAAAGCCAGGGCAATCACACCAGGTACTAAAAAAAGAAAAACAGGCATGAGTTTCAAAAGTGCTCCAAATATACTTCCCCTCCTGCCCTCTTTTATATTTTTAGCCGAAAGTACTCTCTGAACTATTACCTGATCTGTGCACCAATACCAGATACCGACTACGGTACTGGTTATAAAGAGTGGAAGCCATGGATAATCCGGATCAGCATTTGGCCTCCACATGTTAAAATATTCAGGCCCAACAGTATCCTTTAATTCACCCCACCCTCCAACTGCATCCAAACCCAGGTAGGTTAATATCCCCGCTCCCAACACGAGAACTATGGCTTGAATTGTTTCTGTATAAACCACAGCCCTCATTCCTCCGAGCACTGTATAAATTCCGGTGAGTACAACGGTTGCAACCGCACCAATCCAAAAAGGAATTCCCAATAATGCTGAAACCACTACACCACCGGCGTAGATAGTAACAGATACCTTGGTCAATATATAAGCTATTAAAGAAACCACAGATAGAACCCATCTTGATCTTGAATCAAATCGTTTTTCAAGAAATTCGGGCATTGTAAATACCCCGCTGCGCGCATAGAATGGAAGAAAAACCCATCCAAGCATTAGAACTATCCAGGCATGTAATTCATAGATAAGCAAAGGCATTTTATCTCCGGCACCATTACCGGCCAGGCCTACAACATGTTCCGAACCTATATTGGAAGCAAAAATAGAGGCCCCTACAATAAACCACCCAATATTCCTACCGGCAAGGAAATAATCCTCGGTATTCTTCTGCTTCTGCCTTATAACCCACCAGGCTACGGCTAGTAATACCAGAAAATAGGCTGTAATTACCACCCAATCCAGTGAATCAAGTCCTTTCATAAATTAACCTATTACATCTCAAATTTTTTCAATGGGGAATGCAGAAACATTACCGCTACCAAAATATTCTGTTTGGTAAGATAATGAAATCCATTCACTAGTAACTAATTATTGAATTACCCTCTATTCGCGGATAACAATCAGGTATCAGATAAAGGGTTTAACATAACAAAAGACAGTGTCTCCGATAATAAAATTATGGATAGTAATTATTGTTCCAGACTATTGGCCTGGAAGCTTTCAAGTTCATTATGAGTGAATTGTGAATTAATTTCGATGGGATTACAGCATATCTCGCAATCCTCTACATATTGCTGCTGTGCTATAGAAGGATCCAATAACATTGAAATTTCTTCCCAACAATATGGGCACTGAAAATAGTGTTCGTACATTGAATGGGTTAAAAGTCTACATTCAATAATTGACCTGTTAATTGCAATAGTTCTAATTCGGCAATTTTTGCATCATATTTCGCAAGGTTTTTAGTCGTTTGTGCCGCTAAAAGATTTATCTGAGCCTGCCGGAATTCTATTGAAGTTATCCTCCCCAGTTGGTATTGCTCCCTGGATCTTTCAAAATTGTTCTGATTAGTTATAACCGCTTGTTCTTGTATATTATAAATCTCTAACCTGTTTTCGTAAGTTTCCAAAGCATTCTCAATATCCCTTGCAACCTCTAGTTCAACCTGCTTTTTAATTAACTCCTGATTTTGTAAAGCTATTTTAGCATTCCTTACCTGAACAGTGGTAATTCCACCATCAAAAAGATTCCAGGTAAGGCCCGCACTTAGATTTAGATTTAAAGTGGTATTGTTGACTCCGGGAAAGAAAGCGGAGGCGGCACTTTGATTTAAATTCCAACCATATGAGCCTGTTAATCCAATCACAGGTAAATACCCGGATTTACTTACTTTGACGTCATACTCATTTATAGAGAGGTTCCTTTCCGTTTGGAGGAGGGCCAGGTTGTTTATTGATACATCATCGACCATCGCTTGCAATTCGAGCATTGGTATGAAAGTAATTAACGTATCTACCTCATATAAGCTTGTTACCTCCTGGTTGAGTACAACATTTAAATCGCGCTTGGTGTTGCTCAGTAAGCGTTGTGTATTAAGAAGGATAATACTATCGTTGGTAACATCAACCTCTGCATTTAAGACATCGAGTTGGGTATTTTGACCATATTCAAATGCGTATTGCGCTCTCTTGATACGGTCTTTGGAAACCTCCAATGCCTGTTTCTGAGCATATTCATTTTCGGATAAACGTGCAACTTCAAAATAGATGCTCAATAGCTGAAGGATAGTATTCTGGATAGTTTCCTTTGCCTGCAATTCTGTTAGTTGATATTGTTCCTTGAGACGTTTGTAATTGTATCTGCGTCCTAAACCATCAAAAAGGATATAATTTAAGTTTAGCCCTGCATTATAGCGCTGTGCTTCTGCCTGATCTATTTCAAGGTCTGGCCTGGGGATACCATTTTCATCTACCTGACCGGGAAATTCAATTGTTGAATCATCCCGATTATATGTAGCCCCGGCTGTACCGGTCAGGGTAGGTAAAAACCCTGTATTCAAAACCCCTTGGTTATTATCGGCAATTTTCACGGTATTTTCAGCAACTTTAATACCAAAGTTCTGCTCTAGTGCCAGCGCAATTGCTTCACTTTTTGACAATACACTTACCTGTGCATTAGCATTAATACTCAATGCTAAAAGCACAATAATCCGGATATAGTTTTTCATTTTTCCTTGCCTTCTAGTTCAATTGAAGCTTGTTTTTTATTTTCTCCTTTGATCGAACTGTTCGGAGATTCTTTAATAAGTTTTGTGACTAACTGATTCTGTTGGTGCAGTTCTTCCTTTTGCTCTTTTATGGCGCGTTCCACAAGTTCTTTGGGCACCTTGTTACCGGTAGCCAGCCATTTAGCATTTACCTTAACCTTATTACTAAAAGATAAAAATATTGGTAACATAATCAGCGTTAGAACTGTGGCAAATGCTATCCCATAGGCGATTGAAATAGCCATAGGAATTAGAAACTGTGCCTGTCTGCTTTGTTCCAGTATTAGCGGAGCCAATCCTGCAATGGTGGTCAACGAAGTTAGAAAGATAGCCCTGAATCGGGAGCGTCCTGCATCATACATAGCATCATCAAACGTCATCCCGGATCGCAGGTTATTGTTAAATCTACCAATAAGCACTAATCCATCGTTTACCATAATCCCGATAAGAGCAATAATCCCCAACATTGATAAAATATTAATTGGGAAATCATGAATCCAATGCCCCCATGCCACGGCAGTTAAACTAAAAGGAATCAATAATAGCAGCATTAAAGGTTGGCTAAAACTTCGAAAAGTAAAAGCTATAGTGACGTAAATTAAAAACAATACTGTAAGACCAACAAAACGCAGGGAGCCCAGGAGTTTTCCGGCCTCTCTGTTTTGACCTTCATATGAAGGTGTAACCGTGGGATATTTAGCCAGAATTTCGGGCATGATTTCCGTTCTTATTTCAGTCATAACATCTGTAGCACTGACCTTTTTAGCATCTTTAAGATCTGAAGATAGTTGGATTTCACGCTGACCATCTAAATGATTGATAGCCACATCTCCCCGTGCAATAG
>NZ_CAMYKG010000042.1 GCF_947258925.1 uncultured Eudoraea sp.
TCAAAATCCAGACTTATTTGATTGTGATCCGGTTTCAGGTTTTGATATTTTCGCACTGCACTTTCTAACTCTTCATCATCAATTGGCTTTAACAGATAATCTATACTATTTAGTTTAAATGCCTGTAGCGCATATTCATCATAGGCCGTAGTAAAAATGATTGCGCTTCTCACTTCAACAACATCAAATATTTCAAAAGATAAACCATCGGATAATTGAATATCCAGAAAAATCAAATCGGGATGTTCATTGTTTTCAAACCAACTTATTGATTCTTCCACAGAATGAAGCATAGTGGATACATTAACATTAAGTTCGTTGAGCAGCCTTGCGAGTCTTCTTGCGGCGGGCTTTTCATCTTCAATTATCAATACTTTCATTCTAAAAATTTACTCAATTGCTATTATTTGTTAAATAATTAAACACTTATCCAATAAAATTCACTATTTGAATTTGTCAGCTTCATGCTTATCTTTTTCAATATACTTCTGAATTTGGCGTTCTTCCCAATTTTTACCAAACAACGGATTATAATTAAATACGTGCGCCCAGTGAAATGCAAGTCCTATTCCCCAAAATATCATTGTAAAAAATGTGGGAAACTGCCAAAAGCTTTCCCCTTCCGCCATAGTCCTTATATAGACATTTACTAGAATAAAAGAATTTATCACTATATAAACTGCCAAATGTATATAAAATCCCTTTATCTCCTCTACTCGCTTCTTGGCTCTTTCAAACTTCTCATTATTGTCAATATCCATAAGAATCATTTTTTCTAATTAGTTTACTCCCACTTGTTTTGATGTTCATCTTCCCGCATGATCTCTTTTATCTTGCGCTCTTCCCAATCCTTACCAAAAAATGGATTTAGGTTAAACGTTTTAATCGCGTGAAAAAATATCCCAATTCCCCATCCGAATGCGGCCCATAGAAACCACATATAACGCCAATCATTAGTCCAGTAATTAATTGCTGCCAGCAGGCTTATAACCAGCACGTATGATAAGAGGTTTCCGTAGAATTTCTTTAGGGCCATAACTCTTTCCTTGGCTCGCAGGTATTTTGCTTCTTTTTTAAAATCTTCCATGATATTTTTATTAGTGGTTATCCATAATTTAGTGTTATTTCAAAAATGGTTTACCCATTGTTTTGATTTCTGAATTACTCAAAAATTATTATTTTCAATTAATTCCTGAATTTTCCTTTGCTCCCATTCCTTCCCCCACAGTGGATTAATTCCTTTGGCAGCCATACCTGTGACGATAAGGCCAAAGCCCCAGCCCAGAGCCGGAAAAATTGCCCAGGGAAAGCTGGTAGTCTGAAAATTAATCCCTATGAGAATAGGAATAACCAAACAGTATAAAATACCACTGACATAAAATTCTTTTATAGCTTTTACCCTTTCTTTTGCTCTAAAATAACTTGACTCTATCCTCTTATTTTCCATAATTCCTATGTTCGAAATGATTCTGATACTAATTACAATTCTAAATTCCGAAATACCAGATAAAATTCTAAATTTAAGTTTCTCAAACGTATGAAATAACGGATGGGTTGTGATTTTGAAATAACCGAATCTTTTCCTAAAACTTATCGTTATCCATTAATTCTTTAATTTTCCTTTCCTCCCATCTCTTTCCCCATAGAGGATTATAGCCATAGGCCTCCATTCCATGCATCAGTAGTCCAAAACCCCATCCCATGGCAGGAAAGATCGCCCACGGAAAGCTCGTTGTCCTAAAATTTAACCATACTAAAAATGGGATTACAATACAATATGCAGTAAGATTTCCATAGAAACCCTTAATTGCCTCTACTCGTTCTTTGGCTTTTTGATATCGCTTATCGCTGATATAACTTTGCTGTGACTCTTGCATACTAACCTTTTTAATAAGAATGGGTAGCACGACGGAAAAGTCCTTAGCTGTTTTTGTAATTTGAACTTCTTTGTTGGACAGGATACTATAACGCTGTTGAATATTCCGCAGTCCTACCCCACTGCTTTTCTTTACCACCTGTTTCTCTTGCAAATTATTTTGTATAACAAGCGAATTACCTTCTTCGAAAACTTTAATATGCAAAGGTCTTGAGCTGGTAACGATGTTGTGTTTTACAGCATTTTCCAACAAAAGTTGCAAAGAAAGCGGTACTATTTTGGCTTCAGGATTACTGCACTTCTCAGGGATATCAAAGATAATACTGTCTTCAAACCTCATTTTCAGCAAACGTATATAGGTTTTGGCAAACTGCAGTTCCTCATCGACTGTAACGAGATCCTTGTTTTTTTGTTCAAGTACATACCTGTATACTTTAGAAAGCGAGGTTGTAAATTTTTGTGCCTGATCCTGATCTTCCTCAATTAAACTGGTAAGCACGTTTAGACTATTAAATAAAAAATGTGGATCTAATTGATTTTTCAGAGCATCAAACTTTGCCGATGCTGTCCCGGCAATTATTTTCTGTTCCTTGACCTTCTTATCCTGTAAAGCCCTGTAAAAGTAAAATGCATGAAAGAAGAGTGTAAACACTATGGTTATCAATAGCGCTATCAGGTAATATTTAGCCCTTTCCCCAGCAAGAAATTCCTCCCAACTAGCTCCTTCGAAACCCATTCTTATCATTACTCTTATCCAAAGAATACCTATCATAGTTAGCACTATTCCACCCAATGCTCCGATAACAAGCCTGTACCTGCGATATTTTTTCCAAACAACCTTATGATTCAAATAATCAAAAAAAGAACTGTTAATGATGGTCAGTATTACGGAATAAAGCATGTTATAACCAACACCTATGAAAAATCCTTTATCAAATTCGACCGAACCATTTGTTAAGAATTCAATAGCAATAAAAATCACAGTTAAGACCAGACCTATAACTACACCAACCAAAAATGTCTTAAACAGGTATCTCATTCTTTATAAACTTAATTATTTGTTTACTTCCGGATCATTACAATTATTCAGAATCATAATAGCCCTTTCTTTGCCCCAATTAGGGTAAAATGGCCCCTCAGGTTTAAAGTTAGTAAAAAGTTCTATTGACCGTGCTACGTCTTTACAATAGGGGGTTGTATCCTTACCAAAGTATTTCGCTGAACCCATGTCCCATTCCGCCTTAGACAATACAACTCTGGGGTTATCAGGAGCAAGATCCAAAGCGTGAGCATAAATAGCAGCGTTTTTAGCAGATAGAGTCATCCCATATGTGGCCCCGTCAAAAGCGATCCAAGCCGTATGGATCATAGCTTGTTGTATAAGTATTTCCGGGTTTTCAGGTGATATCGCCTTCGCTATGTCAATAAATTCCTGGGCCTTGGCTAACTGCCGGCTTAACTTTTCCTCATTTGTTTCACCAAAAGATTGCAATGTATTTATCTGGGCTACATAATAATATGGCAACCAGTTGTCTGTTTGGGCCATTGCGATACGTTCAAAAAGATTGGACGCCTCAATTGCCTTTTCGGCACCCCAAAGGGCAAATGCCTTTTGCATCCCTGTTGTATATTTATCCTGGCTAGATGCGGATAAACTTATCATCAGACATACTACTAATAATTTGATTTTCATTTTTTATATTTTAATGGTTTACAGTTCAAAATTGACCCAAAACCATCGCGGAAGTAAAAAAAACTTTCTCAATTGTAGTTTTTGAGTGACTAATTGTAATTTAGACCTCCCTTGTTCACAATAGTAATACTGGAAACCGTGTATATACCTCAACAATATAAAAATGAGAACCTTGAGGAAGTAAAAGACTTCCTTGATAATAATTCCTTTGGAATTTTAATATCCAATAATACGGGAAAACCCTGGGCCACACATATCCCCCTGGAACTCGACAAAGACGATGATGGAAATGACATTCTCTACGGTCATCTGGCAAAGGCAAATCCACAATGGAAACATTTTACCGAAAACGATGAAGTCCTGTGTATATTTAACGGACCACATAGCTATGTTTCTTCATCCTGGTACGCAGAGGAAGAAGTTCCTACATGGAATTATATCGCAGTCCATATTTATGGGAGGTTAAAAATACAGGAAGAGAAAGCCCTGATGGCCTCTCTTCATAAATTGGTCGACAAATATGAAAAGCAGTCAGAGCATCCAATATCTCTTAATAATTTGTCTAAAAACACCTTAAAACAGGTTAAAGGTATAGTAGGGTTTGAGGTTGAAATTAAAAAAATTCAGGCAGCATATAAGTTATCACAGGGAAGGCAACAAGATCATCGGAAAATTATTGAAGAATTAGATAAAAATGGTAGCCCGGGAAGTAAAGAAATAGCCAAAGCCATGAAAAAGAATTAAAAGGTGGGTTGAATTCTATCTAAACAATAAAGAATAGTTTAAATGAATTCGTTAAATAGTATGTAATCTTCCCAATAATAATTCCTTATAAGATTTACTAATGGGAATAACCTTTCTTTCAATTTCTAAATGACTATCCGCCACAACATCCAATTTACAAATATTCACTATAAACGACCTGTGCACTCGTATAAAACAACTATCCTTTAATTCGCATTCAATTGTTTTTAAAGTGCTTACAACCAGATATCTACCTATAGTTGTTACTATATTGCAGTAATTGCGTTCCGCCTCAATAAACAGAATCTGGTCTAATAGTATTTTAACCATTTTTCCATTATGTCTGACAAATATTCGATCGGGTAGTACCTGCAAGTTACTTTCAAATTGATCTTGCTGTAAACTGCCTTTTTTCCCAATTTTCTCAACCACCAAAGCAATCGAGCGTTGTAAATCTATTATATTGAATGGCTTGGATATAAATGCATAAGGTTGTGTAGCTTTTGCTTTTGCAAAAGTCAGGTCGTCATTATTGGCCGTTAAATATATGATAGGTATTTCATTTTGCAGGTGAATTGCAATAGCAGCATCAATACCATCTATGGAACCTTTAAGATTTACATCCATAAGAATAATATCAGGATTATTTTGGTTTGCAGTAGTGATTGCGTCCTCCCCACGAGATACAATTCCTATAACTTCATAACCCAATTTTGTCAGTTGCAATGAAAGATTAGCTGCAATAATCATATCATCTTCTACTATTAAAATTCGAATAATGTTTTCCATGTTCAGGCTGCTTTGTGGTTTTGAAATTCGAAAGAAACAGCTGTTCCTTTATTAATATTTAAGGTCATTTTACCGTCTAATTGTCTGGTTAATAAGTCTATTAATTGGGTCCCAAATCCTGTTCCCTCAATCTTATGGTGATAATTTTTTCCTATTCCATTATCGGACACATCGAGTTGTAGCTGGTTTCCGGATTCTTTAAGGCTAATCCGAATTTCACCTGACCGGTTATCGGGAAATGCATATTTAAGTGAATTAGTGAGCAATTCATTAACAATTAATCCTATTGGGATTGCAGTATCAACATCCAGATCGAGTTCCTTCATCTCACATATTAATTGAACTCTATCAGAGGCCCCATAAATATCTAAAATGAAGCTTCCCAGGTTTAAAAAATACGCTTTCATTTTTATAGAAGAAAGGCTTTTACCTACATATAGATTTTGGTGGATCATACTCATGCTATGAACACGATGTTGACTTTTACGCATGGCATCCGCAACCTTGGAATCCCCGACTTGTTCGGATTGCAGCGATAAAAGACTTGATACTACTTCCATATTATTTTTTACGCGATGATGTATTTCCTTAAGCAAAAATTCCTTTTCAGTATTTTGCTTTTTGAGTAATTCATTTTTCTTCTTATTTGTGCGAACTGTATTGTATAATAACAATAAAATGAAAAGCAATAATCCGCCAATAAGTGTCATGAGCAACTGAGTGGATCTTTGCTTTTTCAATTGATTTTCCTGTACCATAATGGTGCTCTCCTTTTGGGCCAAGTCAAACTCTGTAAGCAATAATGAAATGTGTTGATCTGCTTCGGTCGTAAAAATTAGTTTTTTAAGTTTATCATATTGCGCATAGGCCTGATATGCCTCCCGGTAATTGTGATTCCCGGCATAGGCTTTCCCTAATTCTTCATAGGCCTGACTCAGATAAAAACTATCCCCAAAATCATCTGTTGCAATAGCAATACTCTTTTCTAAACTATCTATCGCGGATATATATTTACCCTGGAGGTTCTGTAATTTTCCTATTGCCAACCAGGAACGCATCATCATAAAGTTATTATCCAGCAAATTCGCATATTTTAAGGCATTTTTACCTGCTATTTCTGCCTCGTCAAAGTTGTTCAAATAAGCCTTTAAATATACCTTTGAGATATACGCATCGCACAAATTATTATAGAACCCGTACCGTTCACCAATAGCAATAGAATGTTCAAAGTAATTAAGGGCCTCATCATGTCTGTTCAAAGCCAAATAACAATTACCAACAACATATAGTGTAAAGTCATAATCGAGGTCATTTAAGCCTCGTTCCTCGAAAAGGGCCAATGACTTTAAACCATATTCCAAGGCTCGTTCATAACGCGACTGTTTCCAGAATAAATTGCTTAAATCACTCATGGCAACTGCTATGGCCCTTTTATCTTTTAATTCTTCACCCAATTGCAAGGTTTCCATGGCTATATCGGCGGCCTTGTCTAGTTTACCTTTCCTTTCATATACATAACCCAATTGTGTATACAGTAATGGCAAATCCTTCTTCAACACCTTTTTCATTGCAGATTCCAGAACAGTCCTTGCACTATCCAGTTTTTCCATTCTTAAAAGAATGGCTCCCTCAGTAATTTGGAGCCTTCCCTCCCAAAGGGTGTCTTTCTTTTCATGGGTAAGACGTAATCCTTCTTCTGCAAATTGCAGTGCTTTCGTTAAATTTCTGGTATGCCAGTAATAAGCCAGGTCATTCAGAATATTAAATTGAATTGTATCTGTATTACTTTGGCGATAGGAGTTTTCAAGGACATCTAAGTAAGAAATTCCAAAATTATCTGTATCAACAAATACTCTCTTGTAGGAATTTTCACTTTTAAAATCTACAATCTGGGCCAGACCAAGGTGATGGTTCAAAAATGAACAAAGGCAGAATATTAAAACCTTATCAAATCGGCTTATCATTTTATTCAAATCTTAACCGATGGGGCCAGTATTTTTTAAATATACAAATTATAACATTAATTATTGCTTCGTTAAATTAAAATAGACTTTCGGACAGTAATAAGGGCAATTCGTCCGCTTATGCTTTCATATATACCCTGCTATTGTTTCTTTAGCATAAAGAATAGGTATTGCAAGTATCTATGGAGGAAACTTTCTGTAAGACATGTCGAAATCAATTACATGTATTTTAATTCTATTAGTTGTAATTACGGCATGCAATTCCAAACAACGAAGTGATCAATTGTCTATGGATGAAAGACTAACTAAAAATTTAGATGTGTTTATTGATTCTTGTTGGAATGATCAGAATGTTACCAAACTAAATGAATTAGTAGCAAAGGATTTTATTAGAATTCTCAATGGAATCAACGTTGCTGCAAATGAAAATGAATTAGGGGCTCATATGAATGTCTTTTTTACAGGATTTCCTGATTTAAAAATTCAATACAATAATTTATATATCGAAGGGAACAATCTCTTTATGAATTGGGAATGCACAGGAAGTAATACAGGCATTTTTGGCGAAATGCCGGCAACCGGGAAAAAAATAAAAATTCAGGGACTATCACATCTTTATTTTACAGATGAGGGAAAATTATATAAAGAGGATGTGTACTATAACGAACTAGACCTGCTTCAGCAGCTGGGTTATACGTTGGAAGCGCCAATATTGGAATAAATTAAATCGTAAATATTAATTCATTAACTAAAATTTAATAAACAATGAGAACATTAAATGCAAAATTAACAAGTTTACTTTTAGGATTGGTAATGGGCACTACAGCCTTCTGTCAAAGCGATAGCCAGGCATATTGGGTTCATGAAGATGTAGTAAAACCTTCCAAAGTAGCCGATTACGAAGCGGTCTGTAAAGAACTTACAGATAACTTAAAGAAACACAACATTCAGGAAATAAGTACTATAGTGACTAATACAGAGGATGACCGCTACCTGTGGGTATCCCCTATTGCTAATATGGCAGATATTGATAAGCCCATCTTCGCTACCCTTATGGAAAAAATGGGTAAAGAAACTTTCTCCAATATGTTTAACAGAATGGATGAATGTTATGATGTTGAACAGGATTATGTTATACATTTAGACGAGTCACTTTCATACATGCCAGATGGTATTACGCAAACACCTGAAGGCGAAGATTATCGCAAATTCTTCTATTTCCATATTACACCTTCAAATCGTGTAATGGTAAAAAAGACTATGGAAGAGATAACCAATTTATTTGCAAGCAAAGGCTCCAAATTCTATTACAGAGTTTACAAAAGTGGTTTTGGCACCAGGGGGGAATTTTATATGGTGGCCGCAGCTGCAAAGAATTCTGCTGACTATAGTGCGAAAGTAACCGCTAATAACGAGCTTTTGGGTGATGAATGGCCCAAATTATATGGCGAACTAAGAAGTAATTTATTAAAATATGAAGAATTTACGGGAAGTATGAGACCCGATATGGCTTATAGTCCTTCCAAATAAAAATTAACTAATGACCTCATTGATTGAAAAAATCGATGGGGTCTATTTTATTCACTAACCCTTAATTAAATATTTTAAACATGAAAAAAATTCTTTTAATCTGTCTGGCTACTACATTTTTTATAAGCTGTAAAAATGCGGAACCAAGATACTTCTCTTCTTCCCCGGAAATAGATGTGGCAAAAGCCCATATTAAAGCCTACAATGAAGGAGATTGGACTACATGGATGTCTCACTATGCCGATACGGCTAAATTATCCCACAATACCCTGGATGAGAGTTCAGCGGCAGAAGTACTGGAAGGGCTTAAAGATCTGCTTGCAGGTGCATCCAGTTATGGATTTACAGACAAGGACATCTTCTATGAAATGGTGGTTGACGATAAGGCTGAAAAATGGGTGAATTTCTGGGGTACCTGGGAAGGAACTATTGCAGCCAATAATCAGAAGCTTACAATACCGGTTCACCTGACGGTGCAATTTGCAGATGGCAAAATAGTGGAAGAACATGCCTATTATGATTTATCGGAATATATGGCTGTGATGCAAAAGATAGAGGCCGAAATGGAAGAAGTCGAAGAAGAAATGGAAAATTAAAATTGACTAATTAAAACATACAAAATGAGAAAAATTATTTACTTATTGTTAATGATTCCCTTTTTGGTAATCTCACAGAACACTGACGAATACATGGTCATGGAAAATGTCATGATTACAGCTGTACCATCTAAAACAGCTGAATTGGAAGCAGGCTTGGCTGCACACAATAAGAAATATCATGCTGAAGGAATACATGGTGCCCGTGTTTATTGGATCTCGAACGGAAAAAATGCCGGGAAATACATGTGGGTAATGGGTCCGCTACCCTGGAGCGCAATGGACAGCAGACCTGCAGTGGATGGTCATGATGAGGATTGGAGTAAAAATGTGGTTCCCTACACTACCGCTGAGAGTGACGTTACCTACTGGAGGTTTCATCCAAATTTCTCTAATTTTCCAAATGATTTTAATTTAAAATATTTATCAGTATTTATGGTAGATTTTAAACGATTCAAATATCCTGAAATGATTAGTATCCTGGAACGAGTTAAAAAAGTTAATCTTGAAAAGAGTCCGGATGAACCTTATGGTGTTTACACTAATGAAATGCCGGACACTGAAGATGGCAGAGATATGGCATTTGTAAATTTCTTTAGCAATTCTGGATGGATGGGCCGTGAAGATACTTTTATGAAAAAGTATGAAGAAGTACATGGCTCAGGGAGCTTTGCTGATTTTCTGAAGGATGTAGAGGCCGCCACAAAAGGTGACCGCTCGGAATTATGGACCTATAGAGAAGATCTAAGTGGTCTTGGAGGCACCGTTAGTGCTCAAGCCAGACAATAGATCTCCTATTGAAGGATGCAGCTCTGTAAAGATCATAAAGATCTTTACCACGTAGTACTGACAGAATATACTTAACTAACCAACTACTTAAGACCCGGGAAACCGGGTTTTATTTTTGATCACTATGCACTCCCGGTAGTAAAAATTATTGGTGTCACAATTAGAGCATTACAACAAACTTTACTAATTTTCCCAGAAATCCAAAATCCACATCATGCATAAAGTTTTATCTTTCTTCATCATTGCCTTTGTATTAAGCAGCGTAGTTTCCGGACAAAACAAGTCCAATCTCGAACTCACCGATATTTTTAATTTGGAATTTGTCTCTGATCCACAGGTCTCACCGGATGGGACCAAAATTATTTATGTACGGAATTTTAAGGATATTATGACAGACAAGAATCTTTCCAATTTGTGGATAGTCAATTTTGATGGTACCCAAAACCGGCCTCTGACTACAGGAAATCATAATGATGTGGCCCCACGTTGGTCACACGACGGCACTCGTATTGTTTTCAAATCCAATATGCAGGATAACAAAAATAAACTCTTTATGATGTGGATGGATACAAAGGAATTCGTGGCACTGACAAACTCTAAATCATCTCCAACAGCAGTGAGTTGGTCACATGATGATACACATTTGGCATTTACAATGTTTGCCCCTAAAAAGTCTGAGTCTATCGTTAAACTACCTCCAAAACCGGAAGGTGCAAAATGGAATAAACCACCGATTTATATTGATGAGCTAAATTATCGTAGAGATGGCCAGGGCTATTACAAGGGTGGTAACAGACAGCTTTTTATACTATCCACGGATGGAGGAACTCCCCGGCAAATTACCTTTTCTGAACATAATCACGGTACTCCTATTTGGTCTAAGGATAATAGCAGCTTGTATTTTTCAGCAAATCTTCATGAGAATCATGAATTTGAACCCAGAAATAGTGAAATATACGAACTAAAATTGGCTGATAATTCAGTCAGAGCACTTACAAATCGGCTTGGCCCGGATAATGGGCCAGTACTTTCACCAGATGGAAAGCATATTGCTTATACCGGCTTGGATGATAAATATCAAGGCTATCAGATTTCAAAATTATACATCATGAATGCTGATGGAACAAATTCCAGGCTACTTTCCGGAGATTTTGACAGGACCATCCAGAACATACGTTGGTCCGGTGATGGCAAGGGACTTTATTTTCAATACAATGACAAAGGAGATACGAAAATTGGCTTCATTTCTACATCGGGTAAAATGACGAAGATGGTAGATAAATTGGGGGGTCTATCTTTAGGCAGGCCCTACAATGCCGCATCCTTTACCGTTTCCAATAACAACAAATTTGCCTATACCCTGGGGAGTACAGGGCATCCGGCAGATTTAGGAACATTTTACAAAAACAGTGCCCGAAGAATTACGGCCCTAAATGATGATATATTTTCATATAGAAACCTTGCAAAGGTTGAAGAGCTTTGGTGGGAATCTTCCTTTGACCAAAGAAAAATACAAGGCTGGTTGGTTAAACCACCGAATTATGATCCCTCCAAAAAATACCCTCTTATTCTCGAAATTCACGGCGGACCTTTTGCGAGTTATGGATCTGTTTTTTCAGCAGAAATTCAATTATACGCCGCTCAGGGATATTTGGTCTTATACACAAATCCCAGAGGGAGTAGCGGTTATGGAGAAGAATTTGGGAATCTTATTCACCATGATTACCCCAACCACGATTATGATGACCTGATGTCTGGAGTTGATGCAGTAATTAAAAAAGGTATAGTTGATGAAAAGAACATGTTTGTCACAGGAGGTAGCGGAGGAGGTGTCCTTTCTGCATGGATAGTTGGAAAGACCGACAGATTTGCAGCAGCCGTGGTAGCTAAACCTGTTATTAACTGGTATAGTTTTGTTCTTTATGCAGATGGTCCGGGTTTTTTCTATAAATATTGGTTCCCTAACAAACCCTGGGAAGATCCGAGCAGTTATCTCAAACGATCACCCCTCTCCTATGTGGGAAATATTTCCACTCCAACAATGCTATTGACCGGTGAGCAAGATTACCGTACTCCCATCGCCGAGTCCGAGCAGTTTTACGCGGCACTTAAACTGGAAAAAGTAGAAACTGCAATGGTTCGAATTCCCGGAGCTTCTCATGGTATTGCCAATAAACCCAGCAATTTGGTGGCCAAGATAGCAAGTGTATTAGCCTGGTTTGAAAAATATAAAAACGAATAATCTTGCGAATAATCCATAAAATGGATTATACCGGTTGAAGAAAATATTTCTTAACTTTATGGATATACAACCGGCGTATGATTCACAATAAATATTGGCAGGCATTCTTTGCCCTGTCGCCGATAATAATTTTCTTTATTATCATGTTGGGGTATTTTCTTTTTATTTTTTCCATATTAAGTAATATTCCCGAATTAGAACAAACTCATGATGGACCCCCGGAATTAGTTTTTCAATGGGTGGGTCAATTTATGATTATGATTTTTTTAGTAATCCTATTGTCAATTGCAAGTTTAGTATTTTTTATCGTCCATGCCCTTCAAAATCCGAATCTCAAGCAAGGCCATACACTACTGCTATGGATCTTATTGTTCATTTTTGTCAGCGGATTGGGTCAATTGATCTATTGGATTGTTGAAATAGTGGGCAAGAGAGGTCAAAATGAAAAATTAGAACAATCTCACTAATGGAAAGCAGAAGATCCTTTATTCAAAAGGCGCTCCTTGGAGGTACCGCTCTTTCAATGCCCTTCACAGAGGTTTTTTCTTCATATTCAATTATGAAGTCCTCCGGCCCCAAGATATCACTTGCACAATGGTCCTTAAACAGGGCTTTTTTCAAAGGAGAATTAAAAGCAATTGATTTTCCGGACATCGCAAAAAACTCATTTGGTATCAATGCCGTTGAATACGTAAATGCATTTTATAAAGAAAACAGTACCAATCAAAAGTTTTGGAATCAACTCAAAAGTAAATCAGATGCAGCCGGTGTCCAAAACCTTTTAATTATGGTTGATGATGAAGGAGATTTGGGAAATCCGAATACAAGTGAGCGCAAACAAGCGGTAGAAAATCATTATAAATGGATAAATGCCGCTAAATTACTGGGATGTCATTCCATAAGGGTAAATGCTTTCGGAAAGGGAGATAGAAATACTTTAAAGAATTCCTTAGTGGATGGTTTGGGAAACTTATCTGAGTATGGGGGCAAGGAAAATATAAATGTTCTGATTGAAAATCATGGACTACATACGTCTGACGCAAAGTTTATAACCTCAATAATAAAAGAAGTTAATCATCCCAAATTAGGGACCTTACCGGACTTTGGTAACTGGTGCCTTAATGCCAAATGGGGAAGCACACAGAACGACAAATGCACGGAAATGTATGATCCTTATCAAGGAGTTACAGAATTTTTACCGTATGCAAAAGGAGTAAGTGCCAAGGCTTACAATTTTGACCGGAATGGTACTGAAACTTTTCTGGATTATAGAAGGTTCCTTGAAATCGTAAAAGATTCAGGGTTCAATGGATATATCGGAATTGAGTATGAAGGTGAAAGATTAAGTGAACCCGAAGGTATACGGGCTACCAAAGCGCTGATTGAAAAAGTCTTGCTCAATTTAGATTAAGGCAATTATTAATTCTCAGCGGATTTAAACATAAGCGCCCCAACTATTATAGTATTCCAGAGCCATAGAAACTCTATGGCCTGTGTGAATTTGGATTTTTACGAAAAAGTCCTTTAATGCAATCCACCATTTACCGGATTAGTAGTATTAAACAAAGAGTGTTTATGGACTGTACTCATCTATTGGGTGCCCATAATAAAAGATGATAAAAATGCAATTCAATTCAGATAGTAAAATTGATAGGTGAGAAATTAATAGCTATTTCACGGTTGCTTGTTGCCAATGTTTGTTATCGGGTATATTCATAAAAAAAAACTATTTTTATCACCTAACTACATCCCTACCATCCAAACTAAAAATATGTCACAAATTTCGATTAGCTCCGTTAAACCCCGATTAACCTTTTGGCAAATCTGGAATATGAGCTTCGGTTTCCTGGGAATACAATTCGGATTCGCTTTGCAAAATGCCAACGTGAGTAGAATATTTGAGACCCTGGGAGCCTCCAAAGACGAATTGCCAATTTTATGGTTAGCGGCACCGGTAACCGGTCTTCTTGTGCAGCCTATTGTTGGGTATTACAGTGACAGAACCTGGCATCCTAAATGGGGAAGGCGGAGACCATTTTTTGCCATTGGTGCAATCCTGGCCACAATAGCTCTTTTCGCAATGCCCAACTCAACCGCGCTTTGGATGGCTGTAATAATGTTGTGGCTTTTAGACGCCTCTATTAACATTTCCATGGAACCATTCAGAGCATTTGTAGGGGACATGCTGCCCAATGAACAGCGGACAAGTGGATTTGCAATGCAAAGTTTTTTTATTGGTTTAGGAGCTGTAATTGCCTCGGCCCTACCCTACCTAATGACTAATTGGTTTGGTGTAGAAAATGTAACCTCGGATGGAAGTATCCCTGATTCTGTAAAATGGTCATTCTATATAGGGGGTATTGCCTATTTCACTGCTGTAATGTGGACCGTTTTTAACACCAAGGAATATCCACCGGATGATATTGAAAAACTTAGAAGTGAAAATGCTGAAATTGGGGTATTTACCGGACTTAAGGAGTCCTTTATGGGTATTTTTAAAATGCCCAAAACCATGGTACAACTGGCATTTGTTCAATTTTTTTCTTGGTTTGCGCTTTTTGCTATGTGGATCTACACGACCTCAGCCGTGACCAGCCATATCTATGAAACTTCGGATACGGCGTCGGCACTATACAACGAAGGAGCAGATTGGGTTGGAATTTGCTTTGCTATATATAATGGAATTGCTGCTCTGGTGGCTTTTCTATTGCCCGTAGTTGCCAAAAAACTGAGTAGAAAAATGACACATTTAATTGCGCTGGTTTTGGGAGGTTTGGGATTACTTTCAATGTATTTTATATCCGATCCTAATTTATTACTGGTATCAATGATTGGAGTGGGTATTGCCTGGGCCAGCATATTATCTATGCCTTATGCAATGTTGTCCAGTATTCTGCCCTCAAACCAAATGGGCTATTATATGGGAGTGTTTAACTTCTTTATAGTTATTCCCCAAATTGTAGCTGCAGGCATTCTAGGATTTTTACTAAAAACCTTTTTTGGGAATATCTCGATCTATGCTTTGATTATCGGCGGATTTTCCATGATTATTGCCGGTTTTTTGTGCATTTTTGTCGACGATAATGAAATTACGAATGATGATGCAAAAAATTAACCTTAATATCTTCTTATTTAGGGCATAGAAGAGCTTTATAAGGTATTCAACTGATTACTTTTTTTATCTGTACTAATTGTCCAGAAGAACCCAACAAAAAAGAAAGAATCGGCTGGTGGCCGTATGGCCAATCTTTCAAAAACACCATTTGAATTAGGGGTATTGGCATATTCATAGTTACTGACATTATTAAAAGAAAGTGCATTGCTCACAGAGAAGTACAGGATTTTTTGCTGATCAATCAGATAAGCCCAGTTAAAACTCAGGTTATTATATGGGCTGGTCTTTTCAGCCAGAAAACCCGACGTATTAGGATTATCATATGGTCTTCCGGAACCAAAAGTGTAAGACAAGCCCACCTGGGATCTGAATTTATCAATCCAATATTTGGTAACCACTGAAAAGCTATGATTTGGGGCAAAGTTTGGTGTTGCTTTTTGGGGATAATTTAGATAATCCCGTTCCGTATCCAAATATGAATAAGAAACCCAGTAGTCCAAATTTTTAATGCTTTTGTCATCTCTCCAAAAGAGATCCAATCCTGCGGCATATCCACTTCCATTATTGTTAAAACCAGAGTCGAATTGAGGTAGGGAGGTATCAAATTTAACAAGGTTTCTGTAGTCCTTATAATAAGCCTCTGCCCTAAAAGTTCTACCGCTATTTATAAATTGATAATTTAAAATATAATGTTTGGTTTTGGACATCTCTAAGTCCGTATCATACTTCAAATAATCAATCTTAGGGTTTTGGTAAAAATCTCCATAGGCCAGTGAAAATTGTCCATAATCCCCACTTTTGTAGGCAAACGAAACCCTGGGCGAAAAGTTAAACTCCTTTAATGCATTTGAATATTCGGCCCTTGCCCCCAACTTCACTGCAAAATGGTTACTTAAAAAAAGTGATCCTTCAGTAAAAAAAACACTGAGGTTATCGTTGAAATAACTTTCTAAATTTAAATCATCCAGAGACTCGAAATTATCTGAATAATCGGTTATAAAATGCTCAACTCCAAAAATGAGATTAAATCGATTTGTAAAACCTTTCCTAATTTTAAATTTTAAATGTGCAGCAAGCTGATTGGTTTTTATCCTATCCTGGAATATACCTATGTCATTCCCATCGTATGAGATACTGGCTCCGGCTTTAAAAGACCATTCATTGGCAAGAAATCTTTTGTAGTTGGTGTTTAGGTAAAAATTACTATTCTTTAATTGATAGGGTACAAATTCCTCGAAATTTATGTTCTCTTGTTCAATATCAAAATCGGCATGGGTAAAGCCCGCATAAGCCTTGAAGATGCTATTTTCCTTAATACTCCTGAAAACTGCCTCACCGGATAAGGATTCATAAGGTGAATTCCATAGAACGCCCTGATCCGAAGGAAGTAATGCTTCATAGGGCGCCAGGTTAATATAAGAAGTGTTTATACTAAGGGACTCATCACCCCAAATTTTAGTATGGCCAACTCCCAAACCAACACTCATTATGGAAATATCCGTTTTTTCCTGTACAGGTTTATCTTCTGTATTTAGCAATAAAACACTAGACAAAGCTTGTCCGTATTCCGCGGAATAGCCTCCGGTACTAAAGGTAATACCTTTAAAAAGAAAGGGCGAAAAACGACCCCTTGTAGGTACATTATTTGCAGTAGCATTGTAAGGTTGAAATACTCGTAAGCCATCAATAAAAACCTGGGTCTCTTCCGCTTCCCCTCCTCTTACAAACAATCTGCCATCTTCGTTTACGGTAGAAGTGCCAGGCAAAGTCTGGATGGCAGCATAAACATCCCCTAATGCTCCTGCTGTCGTAACAATATCTAAAGGTTTAAGTACAGAAGCCTTTGAATCGCCTCCGGCTTCATATGCTCCGGCCGTAAGGGTAACTCCGGTTAAGTTATTTATGGCTTCATTCAAAATTATTTTTTGATCTGAAAAATAACTTACATCAGCAGCTTCCATATGAGTTTCATAACCTATCATAGAAACTATTAGCACATGAGTTCCAAGCTCAGATGTAACGAATGAGAAATTTCCGGATGAATCGGTAGAACCCCCATCGTAGGTGCCTTCCAGATACACATTAGCACCGGCAATAGAATTATCCTTTATATCCTTCACATTGCCCGTTATAGTAACTTGCCCGAATACAGACCAGTAACATGGGAGAAAAACCAGTAGCCAGGTAAACCACTTCATAACGTAACTATTTGGTGTTATCCTGGCAAAATTGGGTCACTTTTTTGGTAAGCTATAAAGATGTTTACCCAGCTGTAATTTATTCATGATGAATTGAGGTCCGCCAAAAGGAATACAATTCAATCCCTTTTTATTACAGTTCAGTACTTAATAATTTTAAATTATTCCGGGTATTTAGAGTTTTGAACTATCATTAACATCTAAACAACAAGGACATGAAAACATTAGCACTTATTTTAAGTTTCATTATTTCAGGAATCATTGCAAATGCACAGGACACAGAAGGTGTGTCTATAAGCGTAACTATTGAAAATATTTCAAGCAACAATGGCCAAATTCTTACGGCCCTGCATACTCAGGAAACATTCATGAAAGGCCCGGGTATACAAAATTATATGAATGACGCGAAAGAAGGCAGTATCACCTTTAACTTTGAAAATGTAAAACCCGGATTGTATGCTATTTCCACGCTTCATGACACCAATGAAAATAAACAAATGGATTATGATTATTCGGGCATGCCCACGGAAAAATATGGGATGAGCAATAGTGAAATGTCTATGGGACCTCCAACATTTCAGAATGCCCAATTTGAAGTTAAAGAAGAAAATCTTGAGATAAATATTCGACTATAAGGTGTAAGGAGAGGTTTGTCTAAACACAAAATGCCCGAATTGAACGGGCATTTTGTGTTCTATAAAGAGGGCCACTGAAAAAATGAAACATGAGCAGCCCTACTCCAAAATTTTAATGATGGTATTTTAAATCTCTTCTGCCAACCAGGCTTTCATCATCCATACCGTTTTTTCCTGTTCCGTAATAAAATCACTCATCATCGAATTAGTTCCCTCATCATTGGCTTCATCCGAATCAGCCAGGATTTTACGTTCAATTATTAGTAGTTCCTTGATGGAATTGACTATTAATTTAATGGCCTCCTCATCCTTTCGTACATTTTTACCAATGGGTACTATAGAATGTGCCCTATAGTCTTCAAAAGTGTGCAGTGGGACTTCACCAAGCGTTAAAATACGTTCAGCAATTTCATCAACTTTGAGATTTGCATCATTGTACAGTTCTTCAAATTTTACGTGTAAGTCAAAAAAACTTTTTCCTTTAATATTCCAGTGAATTCCCCTTAGGTTTTGATAGTAAGTTTGAAAATTAGCTAACAATTCGTTCAAATCTTTACTGAGTGCCTTGGATTTAGCAGCATTAAGACCAATACTATTTAATTTCTCCATTTTAATATTATTTTCTATAAAATTAACAAATATCTATCTTCCTTAATATAAATTTTATTGATAGTTTTTATATTTGTATTACTCAAAATTATACAGATGACCATTACACAATTGCAATACGTTTTGGCTGTTGCAGAATACCAGAATTTTACGCTGGCCGCTGAGTATGCAGGTACAAAAACTTGAAGATGAATTAGATGTTCTGATTTTTGACAGAAGCAAAAAACCTATCCGAATTACCGAGGCGGGTGAAAAAATTGTTGCACAAGCAAAAAACATTGTCAATGAAGCCGAACGAATAAAAGATATAGTAGATCAGGAAAAAGGGTTTATAGGAGGCGAATATACTTTGGGTATAATACCAACAGTAATGCCCACATTACTTCCAATGTTTCTCAAAACTTTTATCAACAAATACCCCAAAGTAAATCTGATCATTAAGGAGCAAAGCACGGAAACCCTAATAAGGAATATCCATGAAGGGCATTTGGACGCGGCCATTGCTGCAACACCACTGGAAATTGAATATATTATAGAACGCCCTTTATACTACGAACCTTTTGTTGGTTACGTTCCGGATAATCATAGACTGAGGGGTGCAGCAAAACTTAATCCGAGCGATTTAGATATCAACGATATCTTGTTGCTAAAAGACGGGCATTGTTTTCGTGATGGAATAATTAACCTTTGTAAGACCCCAAAAAAATATGAGGATGAGCATTTCCAATTGCAAAGCGGTAGTTTTGAAACTTTGGTAAGTCTGGCGGATGAAAATATGGGTATGACCCTTTTACCTTACCTCAATACGCTGGAATTAGATGAAAAGAAAAAGAAAAATTTGAAATATTTCAACAAGCCCTCACCGGCCAGGGAAGTAAGCCTTATTTATCACAAGAGCGAACTTAAAATACAGATTACCAATGCACTAAAAGATGTGATTTCGGGAATTGTACGCGGAGCGATAGCTTTTCAGGATGTAAAAATTATCAGTCCCATTCAAAAAAATTAAAAGCCACCTTTTTAGGTGGCTTTAAGATTATGCGTTTAGATAAATTAATGTGGGTTGTAACTCTGGTTTATCTGTAATAAAATTTTGCAACCAGACTTTCAATTCTTCAATTTCGTCAGGTAAAAGTTTAGAAATTGCTTTTTTCAGTTCTTTACTAAAGAGTTTTACATCAAAACTAACTTTTTGAAGTACCGTTTTATAATACTCCAGCATTGATTTAGCCATATTAAAAATCTGTTTTAATTGTGATTGTTAAGTCAAAAATAACCAAAAAAAGCTATATATTATTGCGTACATTTCGTTAAAAATTGAATAAATTCATGTTAAGGTCTGTGATCTCACCAAGCATATGAAGATAACTAAGTTGAAAAAAATACTACTTATTTGCTCTTTATCATATTTCACTCTTTTTACTGGAGCCTGTACATCGACTAAAGTTGTTAGAAAATTAAACAAAACTGTTACAGGTACTTTAAAGCTGGAAACTTTCCAAAATCACTTTACGGGGATTATGATCTATGATCCAATTGCCATGGATACTTTATACCGTTTCAACAGCGATAAATATTTTACCCCGGCGAGTAATACAAAAATTTTTACCCTTTATTCCTCCTTGGTCATGCTGCCCAAAAACCTGCCGGCATTGAAATATTGTATTATCAAGGACTCCTTGTTTATAGAAGGTACAGGTGATCCATCAATGCTTCATCCATTTTTTAAGGATAGTACGGTAATACAATTTCTAAAAGGTTTTAAAAATATAGCATTAAACCAAAGTAACTTCACAGACAGCCGTTATGGGCCGGGATGGGCCTGGGAGGATTACGATGGATATTATTCTCCCGAGCGAAGTGCTTTGCCAATTTTTGGCAATGTGGTGACCATATCTCACACCGATACATTAACTGATGCTTTAAATATATACCCAAATTCTTTTAAGGATAATGTTAGACTCTTGAAGCATCCTAAGAACAGGGATATTTCCACTAATATTTTCTATTTTGATCCACAAAGGAAGGACACACTGGAAATCCCTTTTAAGCTGGATAATGAAATTGTCCGGGTACTTTTAGAGGAGGCTTTAGACAAAAAAATAGGATTAACGAACAATATCCCCTGTGAAAACAAAATGGTACTGCCCGGTCTACCCACGGATAGCATTAATAAAAGGATGATGCAGGAAAGTGATAATTTTTTAGCGGAACAATTATTACTTCTTGCTTCATCAACTTTGTCAGACTCATTAAACACTGAAATTACCATTGGGCATATGTTAGAAAATCATCTGCAAGAATTAAATCAGCCCCCCAGATGGGTGGATGGGTCCGGACTCTCGAGGTACAACCTTTTTACTCCCGAATCCATGGTATATGTTTTAAATGCGATGTATAAGGAATTTCCAAAAGATCGATTATTCAGTTTATTTGCCGAGGGCGGTGTTTCGGGCACAATTACCGACTGGTACCCTGGTAATCCTGATTCTTATGTTTATGCCAAAACAGGAACACTGGGTAATAATCATAATATTAGTGGCTATCTGATAACAAAATCAGGTAAAACCCTAATCTTCAGTTTTATGAATAATCATTTTACAAATTCTACCAGTGAGGTAAAAGAACAAATGGAATATCTATTTAAATGGATAAGGGATAACCTTTAAAGTAAGTGGTTTAAACTGGCATATTGTAACAACATAATCGTTTTTGCATCTTTGATTTCCCCATTCACTAGCATCCCCATGGCTTTATCAAATGAGATTTCCAATACCTCAATATTCTCACTTTCATCTTCAGCACCTCCGCCTTCTCCTATTTTCATTTGATCTTCATATTCCCCGATAAAGAAGTGTAGTATTTCGGTTACAGATCCGGGAGACATATAGGATTCAAATACTTTCTGCACCTGGTTTATTTTGTAACCGGTTTCTTCCTCCACTTCTTTTTTAATACAGTCCTCCGGATGAGCCCCATCCAAAAGACCCGCACATACTTCTATCATCATTCCGGATGTATTTCCATTGACATAAGTGGGCATTCTGAATTGTTTAGTAAGGATAATGCTGCCTTTTTTCTTATTAATCAATAAAATAGCCGCGCCATTTCCCCGATCATATACTTCGCGCATCTGATTCTCCCAATGCCCGTCGCTCTTTTGATATTCATAGGTGTACTTGTATAAAGTATACCAATTATCTGATAAAACCTCTTTTCTGATCTTTTGGATGTTGCTTTTACTCATGTTGACTGAGTTCCATTTTAAGGTGAATAAAGTTTGATTAGACTGTTAGTGCATTGTTCAAATACCTTCTAAAAGGAAGCATTTCTTTATAAACATCAATAATACTTTCTTTAAAATCATCACTTAAAACCTGTTCTTTGGTAAGGGGGTAAACCACCCCAAAAGATTTGTGCTGTAATAAGTCAAGGTAAGGATGCTCTTTGGTAAACCCCTTAGGGGCAGATTTCAACTTTTCATCAACATATAGAGAACCAAAGCTGGTTTTAAATGATTCTTTATTTATGATTTTCAATAATTCTTCCCCATTATAATCTATGGCATCCCTTATACTTCGGAGCGCCTTTGGTTCTGGTCGCCAAATACCCCCTGCAAGCAAAGATTCATTTATCCCAATCTGAATATAGAAATCCCCTGTACCGGGTGCTTTATCTAATCCGGCCCCAAAGTGATCCTTATAAACCGGTTTATTTGGATGGAACATGAGGTTATTATTAATCCTGTTGATTCCTTTTTTGCCGGGAGTAGGATAATAATATTGGTCTAAACCAGCCAGGGTTTGATCCACATCATCAAGCCATAGAATGAATTCTTCCCTGATTTCCCTGTACCTCTTTCGGTTATTATCCATCCAGAGCTTGGAGTTATTCTTTGCTAAAGCCTCTAAGAAATCAAATAGTTTTTTAAAATCCATCAGGAAACCAGTCTAGTATCTATTTGTATTGGAATTTTGTTCAGAAACGGTTGTCGCCGTCCAGAAGATCCCCCAATCCTCCTAAAATACTACCTTCGCCTTTGTCCTTTCCCCCTCCTTTAGGTGCAGCCGCCAAAACTCTTCCGGCCAGCCTGCTAAAAGGCAGAGATTGAATATAGACCGTTCCGGGACCTCTCAAAGAGGCGAAGAAAAGGCCTTCACCACCAAATACGGTATTTTTGATTCCTCCAACAAACTCAATATCATAGTCAATATCCTTTGTAAATCCAACAATACAACCCGTATCCACTTTTAAAATCTCACCGGGACCTAATTCTTTCTTGGCGAGGGTACCACCGGCATGAACAAAAGCCATACCATCTCCTTCCAGTTTTTGCATAATAAAACCTTCCCCACCAAACAAACCCCTGCCAAGGCGTTTAGAAAATTCTATTCCAATTGAAACCCCTTTAGCCGCGCAGAGAAAAGCATCTTTCTGACAAATAAACTTTCCCTGTTTTTCGGATAAATCAATCGGTACTATCTTCCCCGGATATGGAGAAGCAAAACTAACTTCTTTTTTAGACTGACTAACATTTAAAAAAGCAGTCATGAATAAGCTCTCACCTGTAAGTATGCGCTTACCAGCGGAAAATATCTTTCCAAGAACACTGTTATCCTGATTTGATCCATCTCCAAAAATGGTATCCATCTGTATATCTGTGTCCATCATCATAAAGCTGCCAGCCTCGGCAACCACTGCTTCTTGCGGATCCAGTTCTATTTCTACATATTGCATTTCTTCCCCGTAAATCTGATAGTCTATTTCGTGTGCATTCATTATTAAAATTTTAGGTTAACATTAATTAGTTGATTTTAATAGCAAAATGTTACAATATCACATCACATTACAAAAATCAGCTTCTTAGTTTTACAGTCCACTCAAAATCAAAAGTAGAAACCACAAGTCCCTGTTCGTTTAATCCCACGGATTTCATCCAAAAGGTTTGGCCCTCTCCGGTGGCTATTGTTTGGTCCAATGCTTCTTTTATTTTATGTCCATCTTGGCAGGTGAAGGTGATCTTACCCGTTGCCTTTTTAGAAAAATTCGCTTTATTATTGGCTACAAGCATGGATATATTTTTCCCGCGCTCCCTAATTTGTGTACTTACCATAGCCCCGGTTGAAAATTCAGCCGCCATTCCCTGTACAGCCCAGAACATAGATTTAAAAGGATTCTGATTAAACCACCTGTGTTTTACCGTAACTATGGCTTTTTCATGATCTATATATCGAAGACGTACACCACTCCACCAGGCCGATGGTAACTTAAAAAATATATAGACATTGAATTTCCCGGCGTTCATGCTCATTGAAACTAAAATATTTGTAAATGTAGAGATTATTGTTCAACCAATAAATGTTAAATTAGTGTTAAATTATAGTACTATGTTTTGCACAATACCTTCTTTTGTATATATATTTGCATAAGAAACTAATATGCCATGACAGAGACATTGACCAAACACGAAAGAAATTTATCTGCAGTTATTCATGCATCTACCCTGAGCAAGTACTTTATTCCATTTGGAAACTTCCTTTTGCCACTGGTACTGTGGATTGCAAATAAGAACGAAAAAAGCTTTGTGGATTATAATGGTAAGCAAGCGCTAAATTTTCAAATTAGCCTCTTATTGTACTCCATTATCTTGGGAATCATCGCAGTTCCATTTATTCTTGGATTTTTGCCGAACATTTTTGATGGGGGTTTTTTCAACCTTCGCCATTATAATGAGTTCAACAATATCAACTTACATTTTTTGGGTGAAAATTTACATTTTGGATGGTGGTTATGGCCCATTGGAATTACGGGTATGCTTCAAGTCGGCCTGTTTATCATTAATATCGTTTACACCATTTTAGCAACATTGAGAACAAATGAAGGTGAGTATTTTAAATACCCGATAACTATAAATTTTATAAAATAATAATCAGTCTTAATCAAGCTGAATTATTGGAATTATTCATCATAAAAAAGGAGTTTAAACATCGATCAAATGAGTTAGTAAAAACGAACAGTTAATTAATAGAATTATGAAATTATGAACGTAGAAAACACAAAAGCACAAATGCGCAAAGGGGTTCTGGAATATTGTATTCTCTCCATTTTGGAAGGGGAAGACAAGTATGCCTCCGAAATACTCGGAACCTTGAAAGACGCTAAAATGCTTGTGGTTGAGGGTACAATCTATCCCCTGCTAACAAGGCTAAAAAACGCCGGGTTATTAAATTACCGGTGGGAAGAATCAACCTCGGGACCACCCAGAAAATATTACGGACTTACCGAAACAGGAAAACTTTTCCTGAAAGAATTAAATATTACATGGGACGAGTTGAGAAGTGCAGTGAATTTGGTTACCAATGCTAAAAATATCTAACAATGAATAAAACAGTAAATATAAATCTCGCAAATATACTTTTTCATATTGATGAGAAAGCATTTAACAAATTACAGCGATATCTGGAATCCATTAAGCGCTCATTTGCAGGAACGACAGGTAGCGATGAAATCATTGCTGATATCGAATCCAGGATAGCTGAACTTTTTCAGGAGAAAGTGGAAAACGACAGACAGGTTATTACTCTTAAAGAGGTGGATGAGGTCATTAATGTCATGGGGCAACCTGAAGATTATATGGTCGATGAAGACATCTTTGAAGATGAACCCAGAAGAACTGGTGAACCACGTCAAAGAATTAAAAAACTATACAGGGATATCGACAACAAATATATTGGTGGGGTATGTGCCGGATTGGAACATTATCTCGGGTTAGATGTGATATGGCTACGCCTTATTTTCATAATACTGGCCATATTCACCGGTGGGTTTGGATTTATTGCCTATATCCTTCTGTGGATTTTGGTACCGGAAGCGGTAACAACTTCTCAGAAATTAGACATGCGTGGCGAGCCGGTAAACATCAGTAACATTGAAAAAAAAGTCAAAGAGGGTTTTGATGACGTTGCGGATAAAGTAAAGAGCGTAGACTATGAAAAAGTAGGTAATAAAGTAAAAAGTGGTGGACGGACATTTTTTGATGCCCTTGGCGATATCATAATGTTTTTATTCAAAGTTTTTGGAAAATTTATCGGAATCCTGTTAATAATTATAGGTGCAGCTACTTTAATTGCTCTCTTTGTTGGTCTGTTCACAGTTGGAATTTTGGATATAGTACATATCCCAGGTATCGATTTTTATGATATGGTAAATTCCACGTCAGCACCGGTTTGGCTTGTTTCCCTGCTTTGCTTTTTTGCAGTAGGAATTCCATTCTTCTTCCTGTTGTACCTGGGATTGAAAATTCTAGTGACCAATCTACAGTCTATCGGAAACATAGCTAAATTCTCCTTGCTGGGCTTGTGGTTACTATCCATAATCGGATTAACTGTCCTTGGTATTCAGCAGGCTTCAGCTCATGCTTTTAACGGAACAATTACGGTAAAGGATGACCTGAATTTTAATCAGGGTACTGACAGCCTTCGAATTAGCTTAAGATCCAGTGAGCTTTACGAAGATCAGGAAAATGTTGGCATAAACGGGATGACAATTGCTTATGATGAAAATGGGGATAGAATATTGTTTAACGACGATGTACGCTTTGACATCAGGAAATCTGAGGATTCCATAGCTCATATTCGAATCAGAAAGGATGCAGATGGCAGCTCTTTTAGTGCAGCAAGGGATCGGGCGAGCGAGATCAATTATAATTATGCGACAACCGGCAATACGCTGTTATTAGATAATTTCCATACTACAGATGCCAAAAACAAAGTGAGGGACCAGGAAGTGCGTGTCACGGTTTTTTGAATCTGCAAAACGTCACATAGGACGACTTACACGATATGACCAAGACATTTATCGAAGCGAAATTGTGGATTATCAGTGGCTTATGAATGCCAATGGTGTACTGCAGTGCCTGGACTGTCCGGAGGATCTGGAACAGGAAGATGATGAAATTGAGGATGGTCGAATAATTATAAATGGAGAAGGTGTAGATATTGACATCAAAGACAACGGGGATTCCTTTAAAATGAAAATTGATGAGGATGGGGTACGAATCAAAACCGATGATAACAACTGAATCTCAACAATTCGTAATTCGAATTCAACAGTTCAGTAATTCAAATTCTATATTTCAAATAAAAACAGAGAATTTTAACCTATAAATTAAAAACAATCATTAATCAAATCTCAAGTGCAAATTTGGGTAATACAAAAACAACTATCATGACAACTTTAGCAAGAATTACAATCGCATTAATCCTGGCACTCTTTTTTTCCTCTTGTGCTTTCGATATTAGTTTTGGTGACGGCAAAAAAGGAAACGGAGTTATAGCAGAAGACCGCCGCGAGATTACCGATGAATTTACGGTGGTATCAGCCTCAGAAGGTCTGGATGTTTATGTCACACAAGCCAAAGATTTTGAAATTATGGTGGAAGCCGACGAAAATGTTATCGATCTAATCGGAACAGATATCAGAGATGGTAAGTTAAAAATCCATGCCATAGAAAATATTGGAAGAGCAACTAAAAAAGTATATGTGTCCATGCCGGATATTACCGGACTTCAATCATCCAGTGGTGCGGATTTAATAGGAAAAAGTGTAATTGAATCAGATAAAATAACATTGCGTGCGAGTAGTGGATCTGATTTACAAATTGAATTAAACGCAGACGAAGTAGATGCAGATACCAGCAGTGGGGCAGATATTAAAATATCCGGAGAAGCAAACGTATTGCATGCGAGTGCAAGCAGTGGATCAGATATTAAAGCCAGGGATTTCAAAGTGCAAACCTGCCGCGCTAATGCAAGTAGTGGGGCGGATATTTCAGTAAATGTCTCTGAATCACTTATCGCAGATGCCAGCAGTGGTGCTGATATCTCATATACCGGGGAAGCAACTGTACAAAAGAAAAAATCTGTTTCCGGTAGTGTACATAAGAACTAAAAGAAATATTAAAATTATACAGCATCCCAAATTATAATTGGTAGATCCCGGCTAGAATGCCGGGGTTTTATTTTATGATATATGGGATTTATTTATATTAGTAGTAAATAACCCGTTAATGGATCTCAGCCTAAAGGAGTACCTCTTACCTCTAAAACATACTTTTACTATTTCAAGGGAATCACATGATTTCCAATCCACACTAATAGTCTCACTTTCATCAGCTGGCTTTACAGGTTATGGGGAAGCAACTTCCAATACATATTACGGGATAAGCTGTGAAAGCATGATCTCTGAAATTGAAGCAATTCGCCCGACCATAGAGGCCTATAATTTTAAAACTGCAAAAGAGTTTTACACGTTTATTGCGGCAGAGGGTTTGAGTAATTTTGCCCTTTGTGCACTGGACCTTGCCGCTCATGATCTTTATGGAAAGATTTTGGGCAAGCCCTTATATGAGATCTGGGGTACATCTATTGATAACTATCCCATTTCGAATTATACTATTGGCTTGGATACTGTTGATAAAATGGTTGCTAAAATGAGGGAAAAACCCTGGCCCATTTACAAAATTAAATTAGGTACAGAAAATGATGTAACAATTATAAAAGAGCTGCGTAAACATACATCCGCAATCTTCAGAATTGATGCTAATTGTGCCTGGACTGCTGCAGAGACTATCCACAATGCGCCCTTGTTAAAGGAGTTAGGCGTTGAGTTTTTAGAACAACCATTAAAAGCTGATGACTGGGAGGGAATGGAAAAAGTAATGCATCATAGTGTTCTTCCTGTAGTTGCAGATGAAAGTTGTATCCATGAAAATGATGTAGCCAAATGCGCTCTGCATTTTAATGGGATAAATATAAAATTAACCAAATGCGGCGGACTAACGCCAGCCTTGCGAATGATAGATAACGCAAAGCAATTAGGACTAAAAGTAATGGTAGGTTGTATGACCGAATCAACGGTCGGAATTTCTGCAATTGCACAGTTATTACCCATGTTGGACTATGTAGATATGGATGGGGCAATGCTATTGGCTGACGATATTGCAAAAGGGGTTATTATTGAAGATAGCGGCCGTGTTGTATTTCCAAAAATAAATGGCAGCGGAATAGAACTAATAAGATGACTGCAGATATCGATTCTTTTCCCGGTCGTGAGATTACCATTGATCAGCGGAAATTCCTTTATTTTGGTGGAACCTCCTATTTTGGGGTGCAAGTGGATATTGACTTCCGGAAAACCTTTATTGCAAATATTAAAAAGTATGGCACCAGTTATGGCGCATCCAGAAACTCTAATATCCAGTTATCAATTTACGGTAAAGCCGAAAAATATCTTGCGAATTGGGTAGGTAGCGAAGATTGTGTGACCTTATCTTCCGGGTATCTGGCAGGCCAATTGCTATGTAGCTTATTTAATAACAATAAATATAGGCTGTTTTATACACCAAATTGCCATTCTGCCCTATACCAATCCGATGTTAAACCTTATATTACCTATTCTGCGTTGAATATCGCACTAAGGGAGCATCTGGCATCTGATTCGGGAATAACTCCTGTAATCCTGTTAGATTCCATTGATTTCTCTGGTTATAATTATCCGAAGTTTGATGGATTGCGATCGCTTCCTTTAAGCAAATGTGTGCTAGTGGCCGATGACTCCCACGGTATTGGTCAAATTGGACCCGGAAATAGTGGGATTTTTAGTATCCTTTCCAAATTTGAACCAAAAGAGTTACTGGTATGTTGTTCCGTAAGCAAAGGATTAGGGATTGATGCAGGTGCTATTTTTGGAACTAAGATCTTGTTGCAAAAGGTTAAGAAAACGGATTTTTTTGCAGGGGCTTCCCCGGCATCGCCAGCGAGCATGGCTACATTAATACAAGCCCAACCAATTTATAAGACCAAAAAAAAGATCTTGGATGAACATACAATATTATTTTTAGATCAGATAAATGATCTGGGAAATTTCAGCTTTATCCCCGGATTCCCGGTATTTGGATATTCTAAGCCCGGCTTAACTAAATTTCTTTACAATAATGGTATTATAGTTACAGATTTTAATTATCCTTCTGAAGCGACCAGTATAAGAAGCAGGCTCGTGTTAACTGCCTTGCATACTGAGAAGGACATCACAAAACTTGCATCATTGGTTAATTCCTTCTTTGATATACCATTAAACCAATAATCAGCCCTCACTAATTCTTAATTTAATCACTGAGAAACAGTTATTTTTATAAAAAAAATTGTAACTTTTAACGTATATTTAAGAATCATTTTAAAATACACTAACATGAAGAAATTAATGGGCTTGGTTTTATTGATGGTGCTCCTGATCGGTGCTGCTGCGCTAACATCTTTGAAACCTGATACGATGCATTCAATTGAAGGCACATGGGAGTTACAAAGCTTTTATAACTACGATGGCGAAAATGTTATTGATACCGTACCTCTTGCCGAAGGTTACAGACAAGTTAAAATGTATTACAACGGTAAGGTAATGTGGTCTCGTACTACTTCGAGCGATACCAAAGACGCCGATGGGAATGACGTTGTTGGAAGGTTCGGCTATGGAACTTATACATTAACGGAGAATGAGTTAATAGAAACCATAGAATACGGCGATAAAGGTATGATGAGAGATCTGGAGGCTCTAAGAAAATTTACTTTTGAGCTGGTACTGGGAAATGAAACATATAGTCAAATAAGTACTGATGCCGAGGGTGAACGAACTTTTTCAGAAAACTACAAACGAATAGATTAAGAATAAATTAGCCATAAAAAAGACCGCCATCCCTGGCGGTCTTTTTTATTAAGTGTGGTGAAAATTTAAGCTATTTTTCAGGAAACTGCTTGCGGAGATTCTATAGTAGCCAAATAGCGTTCTGCATCCAAAGCTGCCATACAGCCTGTTCCTGCTGCCGTTACGGCTTGTCTATATTCTTTGTCCTGAACATCTCCACTGGCAAAAACTCCGGGCTTACTAGTTTTGGTAGACTTACCAGGTGTTATCAAATAACCGGTATCATCCATCTCTAACTGACCTTTAAAGATATCCGTATTCGGTTTATGGCCAATAGCAACAAAGAACCCTGTAATAGGTATTTCTTCCTTTTCTCCTGTTTTGTTATTCACAATTCGTAAGCCCTCTACAACCTGATCCCCTAAGACCTCGTCCACTTCGGAATTATATCGAAGATCAATATTTGGCAAACTGTTAACTCTATGCTGCATAGCCTTGGAAGCTCTCATATAATCCTTACGGACCAACATAGTAACCTTGTTACAAATATTGGCCAGATAAGATGCTTCTTCCGCAGCTGTATCGCCTCCTCCTACAATAGCTACATCCTGACCTTTGTAGAAGAATCCATCACAAACAGCACATGCAGATACTCCTCCCCCTCGCAATCTTTGTTCGCTGGGAATGTTTAAGTATTTTGCTGTTGCACCTGTGGAAATAATAACCGTTTCTGCCTCAATAACTTTAGAATCATCTACAGTAACTTTATGAATTCCGCCAACCTCTTCACTGAAATCCACCGAGGTAGCCATTCCAATCCGGACCTCTGTTCCAAAACGTTCTGCCTGCTGCTGTAGCTGAACCATCATAGTTGGCCCGTCAATACCATCAGGATATCCCGGAAAATTGTCAACTTCTGTAGTTGTAGTTAATTGCCCCCCCGGCTCCATTCCTGTATACATAACAGGCTTTAGATCAGCTCTTGCGGCATATATAGCTGCAGTATAACCAGCTGGTCCTGAGCCTAATATTAGTGTTTTAACACGTTCTATTTTTTCTGACATAATCAACAAATTAAACTATACTTATTACTGCATAAAAGTAGGTTTTTCGAGCTAAACCTTACTTTAAAAGTTATAAAAAGTTATTATGATTCTATAAAAATATCATAGTCAATCCTTCGGGGCCTTTAATTTAATAAGTGCAGACTAATTGAAGTGCGTTTGCCGAAAGTTTGACCTAGATTTTATTAGGCAAATCAAATTAAGTCAATCTTTTATACCAAATTTAGTCAAAATATCTTCCATTAAACACCATTTGGTAAAAGAAGACTGCAACAAGTTAGCACCAACAAAAGCGGTAAACCACAACCAATTGATATTCACATAAATCGCTAATAATAAGCTAAGTAAGATAAATGTTCCGGCTACTGCCCTAACAATTCTATTTTTCATAATTTGAGTTTTATATTGATCTTTCAATGGGAACTACAATGGCCTTTACAGGATTATTAGTTACCAGGTTATCATTAAAATTTGTAATCAAATTGAAAAGGGTATCAATTTTTTCATCTTCTGTAAAAGAAAAAAACAGGCTTGATTCTACGCCTCCTTTCACACCCGGAAACCAATTTGAAGTCATTAATAGAGATGCATGCTGTTTATATCCATCAATTTCAGAGCCGCTAAAATTTTCAATATTGGCTTCTTTAAAAAGTTTTAGAATAGCTTCTTCGTATTGCTCAACAACAGTTACAATTAGTAGTTTCATATCGTGTGATTTTTTCGTTCTATTAAATAATATACCAGTGGTACCACTAACAAAGTAAGGACTGTTGATGCAATTGTACCACCCATTAGTGAAATGGCCAATCCCTGAAATATGGGGTCAAAAAGGATAACAAATGCTCCAATTACAACAGTACCTGCAGTTAGAAGGATTGGAGTGGTACGAACTGCCCCGGCTTCTATAACCGCTTGTTTTAATGGAACTCCTTCCGTAACCCGAAGATTAATGAAATCTATAAGCAATACCGAATTCCTTACCATAATTCCTGCAAGGGCAATCATCCCAATAAATGAGGTGGCAGTAAAGAATGCATCCAATAACCAATGCCCTAAAACGATCCCAATCAGAGAAAGTGGAATTGCTACCATCATCACAACAGGTGCTTTAAAATTCTGAAACCATCCCACAATCAGGATATAAATAATGACAATTACCCCAAGAAATGCTATTCCCAAGTCCCGGAATACTTCCAACGTAATCTGCCACTCCCCGTCCCATTTTACAGTATAATCATCTTCAAAATCGGGTTGCTTAATATAGAGTTCGTCCAGCTTATAGCCTTCCGGAACATTTATTTCCTTTAATTTATCTGTCATCCCCAAGATAGCATAGACCGGGCTCTCCAATTCGCCAGCCATATCAGCAGTCACATAAACCACCCGTTTTTGATTTTTTCGATATATGCTTTTGGCTGAAATGGTTTTATTAATTTCTGTCAAATCACCAATACTATTCATTGTACCCATTTGGGACTTGACTTTGAGTTGTGAAATATCATTAATAGTGGATTTCTCTTTTTCATCCAGGGATAGTACCAGTCCCACCTGGTTGGATGCATCTTCATCATACAGATTAGTAATTGCCCCATCAGAGAGAGCTAAATTTAAGGTTTGGGTAATTTGCGCCGGTGCCACACCATATAGCATTGCCTTTTGCTTATCAATGATGAATTCATACTCGGTTTGATCTGCCTCTACCATCCAATCCACATCCACTACATCTTCGGTGTTGTTTAACAGGTTTTCTAACTGATTGGCGACAGAAATCTGCCCGTTGTAATCAGGTCCATAAATTTCTCCCACAATAGTTGATAAAACCGGGGGGCCCGGAGGCACTTCAACCACTTTTATGTTTGCATTGTATTTTTCTCCAATTTTTCTAATTTCCGGACGCATGAGACTGGCTATCTCATGGCTTTGAGCTTTCCTATTATGCTTGTCCACAAGGTTTACCTGGATATCGGCAACATTGCTTCCTTCTCTTAGATCATAATGCCTGACCAGCCCATTAAAGGTTATCGGAGCCGAAGTTCCAACATAACTCTGATAGGTTATAACCTCCGGACGTGTTGCTAAATACTGGGAAATTTCTTTTGCAACTACAGCAGTACGTTCAAGAGTCGTACCCTCCGGCATATCTATTACCACCTGAAATTCATTTTTATTATCAAATGGGAGCATTTTTACGGCAACGGACTTTGTAAAAAACATAGCAACAGAAGCCAATAATAAAAAGAAGGTTATTCCCAGGAAGATCCAGCGTTTCTTTTTGTTTTCGAGCAACGGTTTCTCAAATTTCTCATAGAACTTATAGATAAGGGTTTCCTCTATTTGTTTCTCTTCTTTTTTCTTTCCCTTTTTTTCCTTTTCGCGAAGAAATATAAAACCGAGGTAAGGTGTAATTGTAAGTGCCACAAACAAAGACAATATCATAGCAATTGAAGCTCCGATAGGCATAGGTGACATATATGGCCCCATTAACCCGGAGACAAAGGCCATGGGCAATACGGATGCAATAACCGTAAAAGTTGCTAAAATTGTCGGGTTCCCAACTTCATTTATAGCATAAAGTGCGGCTTGTTTGAACGGCAAACGCTTCATTTTGAAATGGCGGTGCATGTTTTCCGCAATTATGATAGAATCATCCACTACAATACCTGTCACAAATACCAGAGCGAAAAGTGTAATTCTGTTCAGTGTATAGTCTAACATATAGTAACTGAGCAGCGTAAGGGCGAAGGTAATCGGAACAGATAAAAAGACCACTAATCCACCGCGCCAGCCCATCGCCAACATTACCACAAAGGTTACGGCAATAATTGCACCTATGAGGTGCATAAGTAATTCAGACACTTTTTGAGAAGCAGTTTCACCATAATTACGGGTAACTTCTACATGTACGTCTGAAGGGATCAAATTTCGTTTTAAGTGATCTACTTTATTGATAATAACTTCAGAAATCTTCATTGCATCTGCCCCCTTTCGTTTGGCTATGGAAATGGTAACAGCAGGATATTCAGAATTATAATGTTGTGCATTTTCACTTGCCTGTCCAAAACCAAGGGCAACATAATTTTTTGGCAATTCGGGCCCGTCAAATATTGTGGCAATTTGCTTGAGGTAGATGGGTTGATCTTGCTGTACCCCTACTACCAGATTTTCAACATCCTGTGTAGTTTCCAAAAACCTTCCGGTTCTTACTATAAACTCTGTATCATACTTATCAAAGGATCCGCTACTAAGCTGACTGTTATTGGCTTTAATCATTTGGGCAACGGTAAGGAAATCAAGACCGCTTTCCGCCATCCTATCTTTATCCAATACTATGCGCAGCTGCCTGTTTCTGCCGCCAATTTTTTGTATGGCTGAAACATCATTTATCTTTTCAATTTCATCTGTTAGTTCCTGTGCTATCTGCTTTAATTGGTAATCATCATAATTTTCACTCCAGAGCGTTAAGCCCAGCATTGGTACATCATCAATAGCCCTGGTTTTAACCAAAGGAAAGGTTACACCTTCCGGCATGATATCCATATGCTTATTAATTTCATTATAGAGCTTAACAAATGATCTTTCAATATCCTCGCCCACATAAAATTGTACTATAACCATAGCCTGTTCATTCATCGAAGTAGAATAAACATATTCAACACCTTTGATATTGGAGATAAGTTTTTCGAGTGGTTTGGATACCCTGGATTCAACTTCGGCCGGGCTGGCCCCCGGGTAACCCACAAAAATATCAGCGATGGGAACGTCAATCTGAGGTTCCTCTTCCCTTGGAATTAAAAAGGAGCTATATACCCCAATGATCATAAAAACGATCATCAGGAGCACGGTTAGTTTTGATCCTATAAACGACTTTGCAATTTTTCCTGCTAATCCTTCTTTCATATGCTTATTATTCCTTTAGATTTTGTTACCCAACAATTGTCTCATATAACAATTACTGATCTACTGTATGGATATTTTCGCCCCATTATATAATTTACCATTAGATGAAAGAATAAAACTTTCACCTGTTGTTAAGCCCGATAAAACCTCAACCCTATCACCATAAGACCGGCCCAATCGAAGCCATCTGAGTAGTGCTGTATTACGTTCACTCACTGTATAAACCCCTGATAATTGCCCTTTTTGAATAATCGCATCAATAGGGATTAAAACTGCTCTGGATTGATTATCGGCTGCTACAGGAAAATCAACTGTGGCATACATCCCGGATAAGATTGGGACGTTTGTCTCTGATAAGGCCACTTTAACATGGTATTGTCCACCGGTATTTTTAGATGAGCTACTTAATTCAACTACTTCTCCCTCAATATTTTCATTTATGGAGTTTAGGCTCACTGCCACTTTCATGCCCTTTTTGATTTTTGTTATATCAGATTCCGGTACTAAAGTCAATACCTGATACTTCCCAGGGGCTTCTACTTCAAGAAGAGGCATTCCCGGACTTGCCATATCTCCCGGTTTTATAAACTTATTGGTAACCACCCCATTAAAAGGAGCCCGCAGATCTGAATAAGAAAATTGTGCATTCACTTCATTTTTCATTTGCCTTGCGGCTTCCAATCTCGCTTTAGACATATTATAATTCGCCGTTATATCATCCAGCTCTTTCTGTGTGGCACTATTTTCGTTAAATAATATGGTAAATCTCTTCAAGTCTTTCTCAGAGTTGTTATAAGCTGCTGTAGCCTCAGCAATCCCGGCATTAACCTGAGCAAGCTTGGCAGAAAGATCCGTATTATTGATGCTCAACAACAACTGCCCTTTAACAACCTTATCCCCTATCTGCACATGTATTTTATTTACGTGCCCCATAATGCGGGTACTCAGGTTGGCACTTTTAACAGCTTCTATCTTACCACTGGTTGAAATCACAGGATGACTATCAAGCTCACCTACCTTGCTTACTTTTACAGCAATTGCCGGCAGATTGGTATTCTGCACCTCCTTATCTGTTTTTCCACAGCTCCATAAAAAAAGCATAACAAGTATGATATATATTTTTTGCATATTTCGATTTCTTTTGATTATCAATTTTTAATTATTCTTTGGTTAAATATGTTATATAGGCTACCGCAGAATTATGCTGAAAAATTGTAAAATAATATTCCAGTTGCTTCCGGGCATATTGCGTTTCCGCAGAAAGCAGGTCCGTTGTTTTTTCCAAACCCTGTGCAAAACGATTACTACGAATTCTAAAAGCTTCCCTTGATTGTTCTAAAGCGAGAGCAGTAAGCTCCAGATTATTTTTGGTATCCTGCAGCATACGTCTAGCCTTGTTTAACTCAACCTGACTCTCTGATCTATATAGCTCTAATTCCAATTTGGCTTTTTCAAATTCCGCCTTGCTTTTATGTGCTTTGCCGAAACGTTTCGTTCCGTTTAAGATATCCCATCTTAATTCTGCTCCAAAGAGGTAGCCGCTGGCGCCACCCCGGAACACTTTTTCATCATGCAATTCGTAAGTTCCAAAAGCATTCAGCTTAGGTAAAAAGCTCATTTTATCTGATTTATATATTTGATAATAAGCCTCTTTAGATGATTCCATTGCCAAAATATCTTTTCTATTTTCTGATACTTTTATCATAGAAAAATTATCCGTAAAAACTTGAAGGGTATCTGCAGGAGTCCAAATGTTGTAGGTAGAGTCGTTCATCATGACCGACAAATAATTAGAAGCATTCTTAATATTACTCTTTGCATACTGCAGTTGATTTTCAATTTCAGTTGCCCTTACTTCTACAGCCAGTACATCGGATCTTTGAAGGTATCCTTGTTTAAAACTGTTGTCGGCCAACCTCTTGTTCTCCATTGCAGTTTCTTTGGCCTTTTCCAGAACTTCTACGGTTTTATAAGCCAGTTGCAACTGCATATAGGCTTTTTCCACCTCCATGGTTAAATAATCACGGGTACGTTCAGATTGGTATTCTGTGGCATTGAGTTTAGCCTTCGCCGCCTTGCGCTGGTAAAAGCCATCGAAATTCAGCAAAGGCTGCTGAATCTCAAAACGGGTTGCATAATCCTCAATTTGACGTGGGTTGTTCAGTAGGTCAGGATTAAAATCGGCTTGGGTGACAATTTGCTGATTTAGTTTTACCCCAAAAGCCATTAACGGATTATTAGTGGCCAAACCTGTATGTGACACACTAATATTTGGTAAAAGCACGGCATTGGTTTGTCTATAATCACCTTCAGCAGAAATTATGCCCTTCTCAGCAATTTTTAAAGAGGTATTCTGCTCCATTACTCGGTTCAAAACCTCCCCCCTGGTAATTAGTACATCCTTTTGCGCATTCAGCATAAGAACGCTAAGTAAGGCCAGTATTTGTAATATATTCTTCATCAACCAATAAATTTGAAGCAAAATTAGTTTTAGAAAAATGCGCAGACAGTAACCAATGTTACCAATATCCGGTGACTTTTGTTACAGAATATTTAAGACATTTTACTTATATGGGAAGTATAGGGCCCTGATTAATATAGTATCTGATTTGGATAATTGACCATTTAGAGTTTGGTACCGTAAGAGAGATCACCCGCATCGCCTAATCCAGGAATTATATACCCTTTACCGGTTAGTTCATCATCAATTGCAGCAATCCACAGATGGGTATTTTCAGGAAAAACACTTTTTACATATGCAATTCCGGAAGTAGAACCAATTACAGAAATTATATGAATTTGTTTGGGTTCGCCATGTCCTTTTAAGGCCTTGAAAACATTCTCCAGCGTCTTTCCTGTTGCGAGCATGGGGTCTGTTAACACCAATGTTTTACCACCCAAAGCGGGAGCAGCAAAATACTTAACAATGACATCAAAATCGTCTCCTCCGTCAGGATGTTGTCTGTATGCCGAAATAAAAGCGTTCTCCGCTTTGTCAAAATAATTTAATAGCCCCCTATGTAAAGGCAGCCCTGCTCTTAGGACTGAACATAGGACTAAATTATTCAATGGCAGGGCCATAGGTTTATATCCAAATGGTGTTTGAACTGTACTTACTTTATAATTCAGTGTTTTACTTAGTTCATAACAAAGGATTTCCCCAATCCGCTCAATATTCCGTCGAAAACGCATGGAATCCTTTTGAATGTTTATATCCCTGAGTTCAGCAACAAATTGATTTAGCAAGGAGTTTTCAGCTCCGAAATTATGAATGATCATAACCTGAATTTTAAAATGAGAATCTTACTAAATATAAGAAAAATGAATTGAACAATAGGTTGCAAATTGGACTTTAAAATTTACCCATGTCTTTTATTTTATGAGAAGTGCGCCAAACATAAAAAACTCGAAATCTAGTCGTGTTATACGATTTTTAGTAGCATGCTATTTCCTTGCTGTCCCTAAAAATCATTTTGAGATTAGTAACATTTGTTACATGCACTTTATTAAATAAATTCTTAATTTTAATATTTTGGATATAAACTAATCTAATGAAAAGACGAAACTTTGTTAAAAAGGCAACTTTAGGTTCCATGGCATCAGTAATAGGTGCGGATATTGTATTTGGTGCGGTTCTTCCAGAAGGCTATAAACCTCTGGCTCTACAGGACCCTGACCCTTTTAAAATGTTTGAAAAGGACACCGGAATGGAAGTGTTGAACGATAAACCATGGAATATTGAGGCAAAGGCCCACCTTTTGGATGACAAAGTAACACCAAACAAGTTTATGTTCATTCGAAATAATGGCCTAATCCCGGAAAATATAGACATAAATAAATGGACTTTAACTTTCGACGGGGAATCGGCACGCCAACAAAAAACATATACGCTAGCAGAATTAAAATCTAAATTCCCGCAGTATACCTATCAATTAACCCTGGAATGTGGTGGCAATGGAAGAAGTGAATTTGATCCACCGGCAAAGGGAAATCAATGGACGGTTGGGGCTGTTTCCTGCGCTAACTGGACCGGAATCAGATTAAAAGACGTTTTGGAAGATGTTGGACTAAAAGATGACGCGGTTTATATTGGGTATCATGCTGCAGATATACACTTGAGCCGGGACCCTGGGAAAGAGCCAATTTCTCGAGGTGCCCCTATAGCTAAGGCAATTCAGGAAGAAACCCTCCTGGCCTTCAAAATGAATGACAAGGATATACCTTTAGCTCATGGTTACCCCTTAAGACTGGTGGCCGGGGGTTGGCCGGCCTCAGTTTCAGGAAAATGGATTAACAGGATTAGTATCAGAAATAAGGTGCATGATGGTCCTAAAATGACTGGTACGGCATACAGAGTCCCTTGTAATCCGGTTGCGCCGGGTGATAAGGTTAAAGATGAGGATATGTGTATTATTGAATCTATGCCTGTGAAATCTTTGATCACCTATCCCAAATCAGGGGCCATGATCAATAAAGGCAAAAAACTGGATATCCGGGGCCATGCCTGGGCAGGTGAACTTGAAGTCTTAAAAATGGAATATTCAATAGATTTTGGTTCCACATGGCAATCGTGTCCTCTTGAAAAACCGGCAAACAGACTGGCATGGCAGCATTTTAAAGCTTCTGTAGAATTCCCAAAGGAAGGTTATTACGAAGTTTGGGCTCGCGCTACGGATTCCCGCGGAATAAGTCAGCCAATGCTTTTACCCGGCTGGAATCCGAAAGGTTACCTGAATAACGCATGTCACAGGATAGCAGTAAAAGTTACGTAAATGCAGGAACACTCAACGTTTAAACAACAGGTAAAAGCCATATATAGGCTTATGGCAGGTTTATTCGGTTTATTCATTGTGGGGGCTGTTGGAATCCTCTTGTTGTTGTCAAATCCTGATTGGACCAGAAAAAAAGCACCGGAAACGGAGCAGGAGTATGTTGCTATTCCGGAAGAGGACGATTTCGACAAAATTGAAAATGGGATCCATATAAGAACCGGACTTGTTGATGCAGAAGGTCTGATGACGGTAGTAAACAATTGTACCAATTGCCATTCTGCAAAATTGGTCACCCAAAACAGGATGAACGAAGAAAGATGGATCGCTACTATCCGATGGATGCAGGAAACCCAAAATTTGTGGGACCTTGGAAAAAATGAAGAAATTATAGTAGACTATCTGGTAACAAATTATCCGCCGGGGAAAAAAGGAAGACGGGAAATTTTATCCAACATTGAATGGTATGATCTCAAGGATTAGCAAATTTGCTCTATTTTGTTTTTTGCTGGTTTCATGCAACGAAGTAAAAGAAAAACCAGGTATTGCCCAAAATGATTATGTGTCAAGAGAACATCTTATTGAGGCAAAAGAACTGGCTGGAATTTTTGAAGATAAAAATATAAAAATAGTTGATTTCAGAAGTCCGGAGAACTATCAGACAGGGCATATATATGGATCTATAAATATTTGGCGTACAGACGTTTCAGATAACTCACTCCCTTACCAAGGAATAAGAGCAGATAAGGAAAACATTGAACGGCTCTTTAGTAGGTTAGGTATAGAAAATAACGATCTAATTATAATTTATGATGATAAAGGATCGTCTGATGCAGCACGTTTATGGTGTATCTTAGATGAGTATAATTTTGATTCTGTGAAGATATTAAATGGCGGTTTAAAGAGCTGGGTAGGGACAGGTGAAAAACTTACTGTAACACCTGTAAAATACGATCCCACGCAATTCATCCTTCCCGAAAAAGGCAATGAGGATATATGGATTGATAAGGAAGAACTAATTAGCTTACTAGGTAACGAGGACAGTAATATTATTATTGTTGATTCTCGCAGTTCAGAAGAATACAGTGGAACCCTCATTAAAAAAGGAGCATCAAAAGCAGGGAGAATACCAAATAGTATTCATATAGATTGGGCAGAAGCGATTGATCTCAGGAATAGTAAAAAGTTCAGGTCTATTGAAGAATTGCAAGTGTTATACAACGCCCTGGAAATGAATTTAAAAGATACAGTTGTTGTTTATTGCCATACCGGTTACAGATCATCTTTAACTACCTTTGTACTGCAAGAGTTAATGGGGTTTGAAAATGTCAGGAACTATGATGGATCCTGGGTGGAATGGAGTTTTTTTGACGAATTACCTTATGAAAAAGATAGTTTAATATTATAAAATAAAAAGTTATGGAAAAATATATCGATGCGTTTGTCTCAGCTTTTACAGGAAGTGTAGAATGGACCTGGAAGTCCATCCTGTTTGAAGTACCCTGGTATACCAATTATTTTTGGGGCCTTGTGGGTATTTCATTAGTCGTTTGGATTCTTGAAATTCTTTTCCCCTGGAGAAAAGACCAATCAATTTTTAGAAAGGATTTTTGGCTGGATGCTTTTTATATGTTTTTTAATTTCTTCCTTTTCGCAATTGCCATTAGTGGTTTCTATAAATTGTTAGAGGCTCTATTTAGCGATTTGGGTATAACAGCCAAAAGCCTGGCCATTGTAGATATTTCTTCATACCCCATGTGGTTGCAATTACTTTTATTTTTTATTGTTCTGGATTTTGTACAATGGTTTACGCACATACTCCTTCACAAATATTCCTTCTTATGGAATTTTCATAAAGTACACCATTCTGTTAAG
>NZ_CAMYKG010000043.1:0-21413 GCF_947258925.1 uncultured Eudoraea sp.
CGCCATTGGCGGGAAGTCCAAGAGGGGGAGCGCCGAAGTAGAGCGGAGCTCACTTCATCGCAATACCAAAGCCATTCACGAAAGTGAGTGGCTTTTTTCGTGGGAAAACTTGGGCGAGAAGTCTATGCCGCACAAGGACCCTCTGATTATAAAAAGAAATACCCTATCTCCTTTTAATTTAGTTTTTTGGCCATGAAGACCAATTGCTGCAATGACCCGCATTGTCTGTTTGTAGAATGGATGTTTGAACACCACTATATGCTGCATTCATAACTGCTCTTGGTGAAAAATGTAGAACTTCATTGCCGCCAGATAGAAATGCTGTCCCAAAATGAGCTTGACTTAGACCATGCCCGGACTCATGTAACGCAATTGTCTCAACATCAAATCTAGATCCATCCTTCCATTCAAAAGTGTCGTTATAATAAACTTCTCTCCAAGCAACATCGAACTTTCCATTCTTATCAAGGTCAATAAGGTCTCCATTATTATCTGTAAAAACGATAGTAAAAGTAGCTCCTAATATAAATTGAGAACCATCCCCTTCTTCTGTTAAAAGATCGAAAAATGCAGCTTGTAACCAACCGCCATGCATAACATCTGAGATATATTCAAAACTGCCTCCCAAATCTTCATCAACGAATGGATTAAAGATCGCTGCGATAAATCCTGTATCACTACCATCATACGGAACTTCAAATATTCCTAAATCCGAACAAGTAATATCATCCCAAGTACTCATTGCTCTATCTATCGCATTATGGCTATCAGCCGCAGCTAAATCAGCTGAGGGTCTATTATCATCTACATAATAAGATATATCTGTTGTGCCATCTAAATCAAGCCCCGGCACAAAATCTCCTTCAAGTTGTTTATTACCAACATTCTTAAAGAATACGGTATTACCCATTTCGCCAGTTCCCTCGGCCGTAATATACTCAGCCATAAGAAGTTCTACTTTGTAGGTTTGAGCAGCATTTGGGGATTTTGGTTTAGACAATAATGTATTACTATTCTTTACTCTAATACTCCTAGTAGTACTTCCCAAGTCAATATATGATGGTGCTTTGGCTTCTACTTCTATTAAGGTCTCATCGGAAATGTTTTCGTTATTGTCACAAGCAAATAATATCGCTAGGACAAACCCACAAGTGATTAGTTTTGATAACTTCATTTTGGTTTTTTTTAATTGATAATTTGATTTTTTCCATTGTAATTTACTAATATTTTTAATTCAAAATCTTTCAACTTGCAAAAAATAGCTAAATAATCAAAGGTTTTAACTAAAAATTTATAATGAATCGAGACAGTTTGGTATTGATAGCATTATTTTCCAGATAGGCCGAATTGTAGAGTAATAAAAGGCTCAAATTTATTTATGATGCAACAACAATACAATTGTCCAAACCAAAATTCCCTTGAAAATATTCAGGAACTTTTCTAATTGATGGATTGTATGCTGGATAAACTCAATAGTGAAAATGAAAAAACCATAAAGCAGAAACAGGCTCGCTTTATGGTTATGTACTGAGCTTGCTCTACTTCATGGCCATCAATATCAAAACCCATGTATAATGCATAGGTTTTTTGTTTTTATGCATTTCCTATGCAATGACACGACCTATTTTAAGCCCATGATTCTTCCTTACTGCGTTTATGTCCTTCAAAGCCAAAGGGACCTTCTACTTTATCATGGATTTACAACCAATCTGGAACACAGAATACGAAATCATAATGCAGGAAAAACTATAAGTACTTCAAAAAGAAGGCCTCTTATAGTAATCTATTGTGAGTTTTTCCTTAGTAAAAAAGACGCGCTTCGCCACGAAGCATATTTCAAAACCAACCAAGGGAAAAGGATGCTTAAACTAATCTTGCGAAGTACTTTCAATGAGATTGACTATCCCAACAGATGAAGAAAAGCCATTCACTTTAATGAGTGGCTTGTTTCTATTGAAATACACCTAAAATGAGAGGGGTAGCAGAAATGTTGCCTTTTTTATAACCTCTTATGAAGAGTTTTGTTTCTTGCAATCGTAAAAAAGGCATGCAAATTAGTCACCTTTAGTTAGCCCCACTTAAAAAGTCAGGATCTATAATGGAATCCTGCGATAATACAATTGCAATTATTGCCAAAGCTATTATAGGCACTGCTATAACGGCAACGGTAACCCACGTTGAGGCAGATTTGTTTTGTACGAATACCTGAATGATATCAGTATTGTCTAATGGCACCCTGATGAATTCACCAGATTTTTTATTAACACCGTAGAACTGGCCATCTTCAAATGAAATGTGCCTATATTTCATGGTTTCATAAGTATTTGTTTTAACCTTAACCTTTTTCTGTTGCTCAAATGCCTGATTAAGGGTTACAGGGTTTTTCAGGTCATAAACCACACAACCCTGTAAAAGAATAACCGTTATAAAATAGAGTGCTGCGGTCCTAAGCCATTTACTAAGTATTTTCATTAGAGTAGATATTAGTTGGTATTTTGGGGAATAAGATAGGAAATTAATGAATTTGATCATTTCATCGCCCTGAAAATTTATTCAATAAAGGATGAAAAAAGGCATTATAACTGGAAGAACACTTAAAAATGAATTGGTCACATAATTATGATCAAGCACTGATTAATTTATCGATATCTGCCTGGTTACCTAACTGTGGACAAAAAAACTTGATTTCTAAAATTAACGCAGGCTGAAATCTTTTTTGCTTACTTATAAGATACGTCAGCTCATGGATACGGGATTGCCGTTGGTCCCTGTGGGTTTATGATTTCATGAAATAAGGTAGCTGTTTCAGCTATAACAGCTAGTCTATTGTTGGTGCCTTCCAACTGACGGATCCTACTTTTCTTGACTTTGCCAAATCGATAGCCTTGGCACTTCTTCGCTTGTCGTAAATCATTGCAAATGTCATGATAAGACTGGTGCCTATGATAACAAAGAGCAGGATACCTTGGTTGAATTCGGCTATCTGTGCTTCTAAAGGGATGGCATAGAACAAGAGTACCGTAATCAAACCTCTAGGTGCTATGAAGAGCTGGGGAATTACATCTTTGCCCACAAAAAGGAGCAATAACACGTATCGTATCGCATAGATGGATAAGATGATCAAGGTACTGATCAAGGCTACGTTCAAATCGAACAATGAAGTGATTGCTATTGTCAAACCGAAGATGACGAAGAAAAAAGTACGTACCACAAAGGCCGTTTCTGCAGTAATGGTATGTAATTCATGATAAATATGGTGCGCCTTTTTAAAATCGAGATATTTGGCCAACTTTCCTTGGAAAAACACTTTCATATTGGCGATGACCAGACCGAATATCAGGATGATGATCAACGAGGAAAGGTGCATCTTCTTGCCTACGGCATAGAGTAGTAATAATACGGCAATCAGCAAGAACAACTTTACATTGCTTTTGATATTTTGAAATATCATTATGATCGCATAACTGGCCACTAGGGCAATGACGATGGTCAAGATTAAATTTCCCGTGAATCCAATAACACCTGAATCTTGGGCAGGGTTTAATCTTGCGGTCAAAAAATAGAACATCATAATGCCTATAATATCGGAAAAGGTACTTTCATAAATATGGAACTCCTTTTTGTTTTCCTTCAAACCGGAGACACTCGGAATTATAATGGCACTTGATAAAATGGACAAGGGCGTTGCATACAACCATGCCGATTGCATGGTCATGGTAGGGATAAACTGATACAGAATCAATGCTGCGATCCATGCAGATACTACAAGGCCAATAAGAGCAACGGCCATTGATTTTAGGATGGGCATCAATTTTTCCCTTTTTAGTTCCAGTTCCAGTGCAGCTTCAAGCACGATCATGATCAACCCAACTATACCCAAAAGTTCAAGGATAGGGAAAAAGTTCATTTCTCCAACCTCGGCAAATTTGAGACCGTATTGCAATACCACTCCAAGAACAATAAGCATAAGTACAGCAGGAATGTTGGTACGTTTAGAGATGCCGTTGAAGAAAAAAGAGAATATGATGATCAACGACACTTCAATTATGAGATTGTACGAAGAAATGATTTCCATGGTTATTCGGTTCTAAAAGTTAAACTTGTTTCAATGTCATGCGCATTTAAAAAGGCAACTAGATCTTCTGTTGTAGCACCTTTTTCAAGCGTGTATTGCAATCTGAGTATTCCGGTACTTTCGGTAGATTTGACAGTTGGTACCTGATCAAAATTGAGGATGGGATTGTCAAAGAGAAGGTCTAATATGTCCTTTTTATCAAAAGGGGTATATAAATAAACGGTTTGTCGTAAAGTGGTATCCGTTGCCGCATTGATCAAAAAACCGTGCTTTTCAATGGTATGATATCCCAGAAATCGCTCTCCATCTTCGGTGTTGAGAATCATGCCAAAAGGGAGTAAACTATTTAACTCACCGCCAATATTATTTGTAGTTATTTGCACCCCTATTTCAACCAATGGGTTGGTCTTGAAAAAAAGTCCGCTGATGTAGTTTCTTATATGACTATAACCGAACACCCCGAGGATTAGCAGTAACATGGCATGGGTGATATAGTTTATTGAAATAAAATCCAAAAGCAGTATCACAAAGGCGATCGGCTTATAGAGTATCAATAGTTTATCAAAGAACTGGGCTACCTTTTTGTTAGTGACGTTTCGCTTTGCAAAACTCTTTACAATGAACGAGACGAACTTTAATACCCAATAAATAACTATAAGCACCACTAAGAGGTACCAAAGCCCTTTCCATGAATAAAATGTGGTTATATCTTCCATCTAATTGAGCATTCCGTGGTATTTCAAAAGTTCCCGTATATCATGGGCCAAAACCGAATTAATCCGTAGTTCGCCGATCTCATCGCGAAGGAGTACCTTGGTATTGGTCAGCCTGCGTAAGGTTGATTTATAGGTCTGGTCAAATCGTTTTCCAAGAAAATCCTTTAAAATAATCTCATTGACATAGGTATATAGAACAACATATTTTAGAACGAGTAATTCCTTTGAAGTGAAAAAATCTGCAAACTCTACGTGGCGGTCTTTATAGATTACTTTGTTATCGGCAATCATCGTTGTTCCGTAGGTCCAGGCTTGAAGTACTTCCCCCAAATTAAAGTCGAGGGTTCTACAAAGTCTTCGTATGTTTTGTTCTATCTGTTTATCTGTTAAGGCAGTTTCATTCTCGTCTACCAAAATGCGGTGGGAAGCACCATTTCTTAATAAAATAGCTTTGTATATGGTATTGAAATCAGCCTGGCCGATATTGATATAGTTGCTAAATGTATTTGAGAATGGCAAACGATGATCCAAATGTTTTTTCATCATTTCAGAAACAGAAACCATGATGAAAACATGATCAGATTCCAAATCTACAAAGTCTAAGAGGGACTGTACATTTTCCAAAAACGGATGTTCTTTACTGCGCCATACTTCCAGGTCATCAATAATTAAGGCGGGGCGGGAATTGTATATGCTCTTTTTAACTTGTTTTAAGGCTTCCCTTAGATCTTTTGTGGTACTGAATTTTCGCCCTTCGGAGACGAAATTACTATCGGGCTTTAGAAACAAAACATGTTTGCCAAAATGCTCTTTGGCCATTTTCTGCAAAAAGGTAGATTTTCCACTTAGCGGATTGCCCAGTACTAATATAGATTTGTGTATTCCTGACTCCCAAATACCTACGGATTGCGAAATTTTGTTCTCTTCATCAGGCCTATCGACCAGAAAGAGGTCACCTACAAAGTTCTTGTTTAGAAAAATTGTGTCATAATGGGCGTTTTCCTCCTTGAACATACGATAGGCTATACATAGCATCGTCTGTTCCAATCTTTGCGATGGATTGGCCACTATGTTATGTTCATATTTTGAACCCAGCTTGTTGAGAATATTTTTAAAACTTCCTCCAAAACGGTCTATAAATCCCTTGCGTTGTGATGTTAATTGATACATTGAGGATTGGAGCGACACCTCCAAAAATTCATCCGAACGGTAAATATTCGTACCCAAAAACTCGGTTTCCATAACCTTTCGGATTTCTGCAATCACTTTTTCTTGTTTCTCAAGATACTCCTTTAGGGAAGTGCCAACATTTCGAAACCCATCGAGTTGAACCGGCAAGGTTTCCAAAGAATTATTGGCTTTGTCCAGCATCAAGGCGTTTTCAAGATTCAACCACCTAAGCTTGTAATAGGAAATTGCTTGTACCCGATTTTCCCATAAATCTATAAAATAGGGTAACGGAGTATAATCGATCCATTTTTGCGCCGCTTTTCCCAAATCCATTTTTTTGGTCAATAACATTCCTTCGGAAGTTGTGATGGGAAGATTGACCTTTCCTAAGGTTGCCGTCATTGATTCCAAATAAGAAGTGAAATTTTCCTGCAAAGGGTGGTCAAGTTCAATTTTCGATACTACATTTTCCAACCAAACCACGGTTTGGTCTATTTGGGAGACTTGTGTAAGCCCTTCTATGGTTTTGATTCCATCTTCCAAAGACAGGATCATCTGTTCCGCCTCTTTTAAGATGGATTGGCAAACTTCATCGGTGTAATTCCGTATTGATTTAAAGACCTCAAGTTCATTCTTAAAGGATTTTCCCGAAACATTAATGGCTATCAATTGTTCCAGCAGTAGGGAAAACTGATCTTCATATATGTTCCATGGGTTTTGTCTATGCATTAACTTAGAGGCAAGACCGCCCTTGGTATTATTTAAACGTTCAGCTTCTTTCTGTTCCAAGAGTGTTTTTTGTTCAAAATTGTCCAAGGCCTGCAGCAATATCTTCTTACTTTCTAAGAAATGCTCTTTTATGGCCTCTTTATCGACCAGGTTTTCAACTTTTTTGTGATAGGCTATGTATAGCTGAAGGAGAACATCCCTATGAAGAAATAACATATCTTTGAAAGGTTCTGAAAGCGAAAAGTGCAATAGATACAAACCCAATTCATCTCCCTTTACAATTTCATTGTGTTTTTGAAATTCCGAACTGGCCAGAGAGATGTAAGCATTACTAAAATCAAGAAAATCGACAAAAATAACTTCTTGAAGGTTTAATGCTGTAGAAGATTCGTCCAGTGATAGGCGATACTTTTTGATAAGATCGCTTATGACCGAAACATCAAATATGGTAACGGCAGAAGTTTCTGGCGCTGTACTCGAATTCATCTATATAAATAATTCTTCTTGGTAGCCTAACAATATATACACACTTTGGTATAAAGGTCACACATTTTTTTCGATTTTATCTATACAAAGGCATTTTACTTGGGCTGTCCATTCAGTAGATTGCCGAAGTCCTTGTAAAGTTGAAGATCTTGCTGGATAATAATGCAGGAGAAGATGGAGTATATTTTAAGCATTATCAGGTTTTGAAGTGATTTGATTATTTACTGGTTTAGTAAACCACTCTTATAAATTCTAAGAAAAGCATTAATACCATAGATTTATCCACATTTGGATGAACCACAGTCTTTACAGATAAGACATCCTTCTTGGTAAATTAAGTAAGCGGATCTGCCCATTATTTTAATTAAATATTAATCACCTACAATCATTAGCAAAGTAAAATATTAAAAATAAGAAGTCCGGCTAAAAGAATTAGGCAGGTATGACTTTTTTAAATAACACCTTTTTATTATGCTTAAGATTCATTGAAGATAGTACAGACCTCCATTCAACTTTAATATTAGCAATACTGTCCATAATTAGTTCCCCCAGCACAATATCATCTGGATTACCAGTAATTTCAATGTTTTTAAATTCTTTTACCAACAATTTACCATTTGCGGGTAAAAAAGGAATTTTGAATGTGCTTGGGATGAAATTAGTCGCTTTACCAGGAGTTATACTGCCTTTTAAATCTCTTAATTCCATATCAGATTGATTAATCGCCCAGACTTCAAAAGATATTCTGTCCCCAACACGAGGATCTCTTTGGTCTAGGAAATTACGCATATGAAACGTGAGTTGGTCCGTTAATTCCTTCCTTAATTTATCTAAAATTTTTCCCATAGTTGACAAGTATTCTATATAGTTAATTTAGATATTAAATTAATTTATTGATGCCTGCCAGGCAATGATAATGATCATGTTGTGATCTAAAGGAGTTTTATAAAAGTACCTGCCGGCAGTTGTAATAGAACCATTTTAACGGGAACCAACGACAATAATTACTTTATTGCGAAACAGCAAAACCACTCAATTTACTGAGCGGTTTTTTTGATTTATAAAGGCTTTTATCCATTCCTCTAATGTAAAGACAAAAATTTCAGATCTATGAGGCTATAATTTTATCCACATTTGGATGAACCACAGTCTTTACAGATAAGACATCCTTCTTGGTAAATTAAATTAGTGGATGTGCAATTGTCACATTTTTGCCCTTTTGCCTCGGTACCATCGGTAACATATCTTTTTAAAGCCCGGGCTACTCCATTTTTCCAGGTATTTAGTGATTCGCCTTCCAAATGAAGACTGCTGATAAGGTCAACAACTTTTACAATGGGCATACCATGTCGTATTGTGCCGGAAATAAGTTTAGCATAATTCCAATATTCCGGATTGAACTTATGTGAAAGGCCTTCAATGGTTGTTTTATACCCTCTTTTGCTTTTGTATTGAAAATCATAACGAGAGGTTCCATCTTCGTCCCTGTTCTTAATAATCAGCCCGTCATTTACCCATCGTGGGATTAAAATCCCGTCTTCATCATCTGCTAAACCAGTAAAAATTTCGTACGGTTGCTTTTCAATTAAACCAATGAAAGCAATCCATTTGTCCTTGTTGTTTTGAAATCGTACCACATCTGCCTCCAGGACCTGAGGGCGTTTGGTCGGATAGGTGTTAAGTGTCTCTTCAGTTTCACTTTCATTGGATATCAACACTCCTGATCTTGAGCCATCGCGATAGACCGTGACTCCTTTACAGCCAACCTTCCATGCTTCCATATACAACTTGCCCACCATCTCTTCAGTGACTTCATTGGGAAGATTTATGGTAACACTTATAGAATGATCCACCCATTTTTGAACGGCGCCTTGTAAACGAACTTTACTTAACCAATCCACATCATTGGAAGTAGCTTTATTATATGGGGATATGGCCACAATCTTATCCAGCTCTTCCTGATTGTATTCTTTTTCAGTATCCAATCCATTTACGGTCATCCATTGTTTAAACCTATGGTGAAACACTACGTATTCTTCCCATGAATCACCCATTTCATCAATAAAAGCAACCTTACTATCCTTTTCGTTGGGATTAACTTTTCTCCTGCGTTTATAGACCGGAAGAAATACCGGTTCAATACCGGAAGTAGTCTGGGTCATTAGACTTGTTGTACCGGTCGGGGCAATTGTCAATAAAGCAATATTTCTTCGACCGTATTCCAGCATTTCATAATATAATTTTTCATCTGCTTCTTTTATTCGAAGAATAAAAGGGTTTTCTTTCTCTCGTTGCGCATCGAAAATTTCAAAGGCTCCTCGATCTTTTGCGGTATGAACAGATGCTCTATAAGCCTCTAACGCAATCGTTTTATGCACTTCAATTGAAAATTCGTTCGCTTCCTTACTTCCATATCGCAATCCCAATGCTGCCAGCATATCTCCTTCTGCGGTAATACCAATTCCTGTGCGCCTGCCCTGTATAGCTTTCTCTTTAATCTTTTCCCATAATCGCACTTCCACAACTTTAGTTTCCTCTAATTCCGGATCCGATTTTATTTTTCCCAGAATAACCTCTACTTTTTCAAGTTCCAGGTCTATGATATCGTCCATGATGCGCTGGGCTGCAGCAATATGTTTTTTAAACAGGGTGAAGTTAAATTTCGCAGTGCTCTTAAATGGGTCTTCCACATAAGAGAACAGGTTGATGGCCAATAATCTGCAAGAATCATATGGGCATAGCGGGATTTCTCCGCAAGGGTTGGTAGAGACTGTTTTGTAGCCAAGGTCTGCATAACAATCGGGCACCGACTCTTTTATAATTGTATCCCAGAACAAGATTCCGGGTTCTGCAGATTGCCAGGCATTATGTACAATTTTATCCCATAAGTTTTTGGCATCAATGGTTTTTGAAACCTTTGGTGTGTCACTATGAACCGGGAACTTTTGGGTATAAGGATTGTTGCTTTCAACGGCGTTCATAAAATTATCATCAATCCGAACAGATACATTGGCTCCTGTGACTTTTCCGCGCTCCATTTTAGCATCGATAAATTCTTCGGCATCAGGGTGGTTAATTGAAACCGATAACATCAAAGCTCCCCTGCGTCCATCTTGTGCTACCTCGCGTGTGGAATTCGAATATCGCTCCATAAATGGCACCAGGCCGGTTGAGGTTAAAGCAGAATTTTTAACTGCTGATCCTTTTGGCCTGATATGGGACAAGTCATGTCCAACACCTCCCCGTCGTTTCATTAATTGTACTTGTTCCTGGTCAATTTTCATTATTCCTCCGTAGGAATCTGAAGTGCCTTCATTCCCAATCACAAAACAATTAGACAATGAAGCTATTTGAAATGGATTACCGATACCCGCCATAGGACTTCCTTGTGGTACAATATATTTGAAGTTTTTGATCAGATCAAAAATCTCGCCTTCGGTAAGGGGATTCGGATATTTTTGCTCCACACGAGCTATTTCTTTGGCAATCCTTCTATGCATGTCATCCGGATTAATCTCATAAAGATTTCCCTCAGAATCTTTTAGGGCATACTTGTTAATCCATACTGTGGCGGCGAGATCGTCTCCATCAAAATAATTTAAACTAGACTTATACGCTTCTTCCTGAGAATAAGTTTTTCTTTTTGAGGGAATAATTTTTACGGACATGGATAATTTTTCTTTATGAGATTATTTATAAAGAAGTAAAAATGAGATTAACTGAAAAGCTATTCTATGATAAAAGTCATAAAGTCTACAAGGTTAAATAGTTAATATGCTGATAATAAAAGCAATAGAACTTTATCAACAAAAAAAAGTTAACAAATTAATTGAATATTTTTTTATCAATTAATTTATTATAGTACTGTCCATTGTGCTAGCCAAAGAGGAATAGCGATGAAGTGAGCTTACTCTACTTCATCGCAGAAATGCCGGACTTTTTTTATGGTTTATACTGACAGGCATACTATATCATCCGTTTTATAGTTATAAGACCAGTAAAATACCTAAAATCAACCAAAATTTAAAAACAAATAATATTATGAAAAGACTTAAGATCGCAATTTTAGCTATAGGAGTGTTCGGATTTGCTGCTTGTGGTAGTGATGATAATGATGAGGGAGTTGATAATTGTCAAACATGCTCACTTTCCATTTTAGATCAAGAAGTTGTTAGTGAATATTGTGACAACGGAGATGGTACTGTTACAGTAACAACTGCCGGGGTAGAGCAAACAGAAGACTTAGATGGGGCCACTTTTGATCAATTTATAACGGCCTTAGAATTAATAGGTACGTGCAACTAATAAAAGGAGAGCGCGATAAAATAGAGTAAGCTCACTTCATCGCAGTAAAGCGAACGCCTAAAGGATAGTAAAGTGAACAATAGTTCTACTTTGCTGAAGTTCTGCTTTATTGCGAAAAAGAGATAAAAGTCCAGTATTTTACTGGACTTTTTTTGTTTTTGACGCATATTCTTTTCAGCAAGGATTCATAAATTGGGATATGCTACTTCGATTGTTTTTTGATAAAAATTTCCTTTGCAAGAGGGATGGCATGCGATGAGAAATATTTTAGGACCACTTAAGGAAAGAGCATATCAAAACCAATACTACGGAATACGTTAAAGGAAATCGGGTATCCCATTAATTTATCAAAATGGTATTTGTCCGCAGGAGGCCTTTAATTTACACAAAACAACCAGGTTTCATTTTGTGGTTCTTTCTACTCCATGGATTTTAAAGGACCATGCATATTGGTTGCCGGTGGTACTAATAGCATCTTCAGGTATATTTATTAAAAGTCCTTCCTCTTCTGAATACGTGTAATTAAGAGGAGTCTCATATCCAATTAGTTCTATTTTGCCACCCTCCATAGGTTTCACGTATTTCAGCACAAGGTCTTTTTTTGGAGATTTTAGAGAAATGGCATAAATAATCTGTTCTCCTCTTTTTTTTGTAAAGCGTATGTCGTCACCTTGCTTAAAATGTGCTTTTAGTTTTTCTGTCCCATATATTACTTCACCATTAGTACGCAGCCAATCACCTATTACCTGGAGTCTTTCTAAACTAGGTTCAGGAATTTCGCCTTCGGAAGTGGGTCCAACATTTAAAAGATAATTGCCCCCCTTTGATGCTACGTCTATCAAATTATGTATCAACACCTTTGCAGATTTCCAGTTATGGTCGTTCAATTTATAACCCCAGGTATCGTTCATGGTCATACAGGACTCCCAATCAACATTGGCAATCCCTTCCAATATCTCTTGTTCCGGAGTACCAAAATCGCCGGCATAATCATCATCTTCCTTGTTCATGCCCTGCATTCCCTGTCGTCCTTTATCGACCCTATTATTGATGATTACTCCAGGTTTCAACTCCCGAAGATATTGGTACATTTCCTGCCCCATTTCATGGGTATATTCGAGTATCCATTCCCCATCGAACCATATTATTTCAGGGTCATAATTCTCTATAAGCTCCGTTACTTGTGGCTTTAAATAATTGGTGTAATACTCCGGGAATTGAGAATTCATCTTTAGTGAATCTTGTGTGTTGTATTCCGGATAATTGAGTCCCTGGGCCTGTGGATGGTGCCAATCCATAATGGAATGGTAAACTCCAAACCTGATGCCTTCCTCTTTACACGCTTCAGAAAGTGCCTTTAATATATCCTGGCCATAAGGGGAGAAATCTACAATGTCATAATCAGATACATTTGAATCCCATAGGCCAAAACCATCATGGTGTTTGGAGGTGATCACCATATATTTCATACCTGATTCTTTCATTGTGCGAGCCCATTTTTTTGCGTCGAATTTCAGTGGATTGAACTGTTTCGCATATTCTTCATACTCAGTTATCGGAATTTGGGCACTGTTCATTATCCATTCACCGACATTATCCACTTCTTTACCATTATAAACTCCGGCAGGCACCGAATAAGGACCCCAATGGATGAACATTCCAAAACGGGCATCGCGCCACCATTTCATTCGTTCGTCAAATGACTCGTTTGATTCTTCCAGATAATTTATAGTAGTAACCTCTTCAATGGAGTCACTTTTTTTAGCTTGCTCCTTGCATGATGACATCGCCAAAATGATAAAAAAAATCACTGGATAAAGAATATTTTTTGTTTTATGGTTGTATTTTAAAATACGCACTTTCATTCAAAAATATTTTACATTGAACCAATCAAAGCTAAAATTTAATTTTATGATTGTCAACTACTAAGAAGCCCTATATGGTTTCTTTTTTTTGCACGCTACCTTAATGCAAAACATATATAAGCAGCCATTATTTTTAGTGATTTTTGCAATAAATGTATACCTTTTTCAGTAGGTGCTCATAATATACAGTGAGGTTCTCCTATTATGCCTTAAAATTTAAAATCCAGGGTTCTATGTTGATAATTCCGTTGATTATGAAGAAGTTAATCTTTTAAATTTAGCCACAGAAAGATAGGATGAATTAAATAAATTCACTTATTTAGATAAAGAAGAATAAATTATGAAAAAGAACCCGGGGATTTTCAACGATGTAATTGGCCCTGTAATGCGTGGCCCTTCCAGCTCACACACGGCAGCATCATGGCGAGCAGCCAGAATGTGCCTCGATTTATTAAATGAGCCCTTAAAAAACGCCAATATTGATTTTGATAAGGATGGTGCCTGGGCACCAAATTATAGAGAGCAAGGAACCACACTGGGTATAGATGGTGGCCTATTGGGGTTGGATATGACTGATGATAGAATGAAAAATACAGAGCAAGTGTCAGATGAAATGGGCATTTCTATCTGTTATAAAATAGATTCGTTTAAAACAAAACATGTAAATACTGTCCGTTTAACATTGGAGGGAATTAACGGAAAAAGCACTCGGGTTTTAATGGCATCCTTAGGAGGTGGCTCTTTTGAAATTCAGGAAATTGATGGCTTTGAAGTAAGTATTTGTGGGGATTATTATGAATTACTTCTTTTTAATAACAGGAAAGATGAATTTCCTGAAATTTTAAAATCTTTATTCCCTGAGAATCAAATATTGTCTGAATCTTTTAATGAGGATAAACGACTGATTAATTTAAAATTTTCTGAGGAAATTTCGGGTGAGGTAATTAATCTTTTAAGAAGTACTTTATTATTTGATAATGTAATTCTGGCCAATCCTGTTCTTCCCATTATTGCCGGAAATGAGATTGAACTTCCGTTTACTACGGTATCGTCTATGCTGGAATATGCCGAAAAACAGAATCTTGACTTAGGACAAATAGGATTAATTTATGAAAGGGCCCAAAGTGGGTTAACGGATTCAGTTGTTGTTGACAGAATGAGAAGTCTGGTTGAAATAATTGAAAATAGTATTGAAAAAGGGTTAGCCGGCACGGTATATGAAGATCGGATTTTACCTCAACAATCGCATTTAATTGATAGCGCCCGCAAGACTGGAAAAATTTTACAAAACTCAATTATAAATAAAATCATTGCTAATGTTTCGGCAATTATGGAGTCGAAAAGTGCCATGGAAGTTGTTGTTGCAAATCCAACTGCGGGTTCCTGTGGTGTAGTTGGAGGCGTCTTAAGAGCGGTGGCCGACGATATTAATGCAACTCATGAAGAATTAATCAACGCTTATTTTGCTACCGGGATTATAGGTGCCTACTTTGCAATGGGCCCCGGGTTTTCTGCAGAAGAGCATGGTTGCCAGGTTGAATGTGGTGCCTCTGCAGGGATGGCCGCAGCCGGAATAGTGCAATTATTTGGAGGGACTGCCAGACAGGCGGTTGATGCCGCCTCCATGGCCATTCAAAATATGATTGGCCTGGTTTGTGACCCTATCGCAGATAGGGTGGAAGCACCTTGTTTAGGGAAAAATATTAGCGCCGCTGTTAATGCGTTGTCATCTGCAACAATGTCTTGTGCGGGCTTTAATGCCCTGATACCTTTAAATGAGGTTATTGAGACGGTTTCAAAGGTTAGCAGCCAAATGCCCACTTGCGTAAAATGTACCGGTAAAGGGGGACTTGCTGCAACAAAAACTGCCTGTGCCATAAAAGAAAAACTAGCATTAAAAAAACCTTTATCAACTCCTTAAATAAGAATTATTACAAACCTTTGGCCCATTCTGTTTCTACCTCTGCAATTGTTTTGGGTTTTGGGTTACCAAGAAGTTTATACCCTTTTTCTGTGATTAACAAATCTTCTTCGTTACGCAAACCTCCAAACGATCTATAGGCTTCTAATTTGGTAAAGTTTATATAATCTGAATTTATTTTGGAAGACTTCCATTGATTTATCAATTCAGGAATAAAATAAATACCCGGTTCAATTGTAATTACAAATCCCGGCTCTAGCTTTCGTCCAAGTCTTAATGATTTTAATCCAAATTGTGTGCTCTTTGGTTCACCATCATAACCAACATAGACTTCACCCAGGTCTTCCATATCATGTACATCAAGTCCCATCATATGACCAACTCCACAAGGAAAAAACAGGGCATGTGCGCCATTCGTAATTGCATCTTCAACATTACCTTTCATGATACCTAAATCTTTTAAACCATTGACAATTACTCTGGCTGCACCAAAATGCACTTCTTTAAAAGGTATCCCCGGGCGCAACATTTCAATAGCTGTATTATGACTTTCTAAACAAATGCTATAAATCTCTTTCTGTCTTGATGTAAATTTTCCAGATACAGGAATTGTACTTGATAAATCACCACTATATCCCATAGCTGTTTCTGCACCTGCATCTAAAAGGAAAAGATCTCCATTTTTTAGAATATTTCCATAATGGTGATTATGTAAAACTTCTCCATTAGTTGTAGCAATAACAGGGAAAGACAAGTGACCGCCGGCAGCCTGCGCAATATTCTGTACTGCCGCAGCTATCTGTGCTTCAGAAATATTTGGCTTAGCCAATCTCATAGCCAATTTATGCATAGCTACACTGGTATTGATTGCTTTTGTGATCTCAATTATTTCGGCATCAGATTTGTAATTTCTCTGATTAATAATTCCCTTAATTAAATCAATTGAAACTTCCCTTTGCTGTTCTTCTGGTAAAATCCTTAACCATTGAAAAAGTTTAAGTTTATTTTCCGGACGATAGGGGGGAAGGAAGTGTATTATTCTTTTCCCTTTAGATTCCTTGTTTAATTTTTCAAGGAGTTGAGAAGTTGTGCCGGTTTTAAAAATTCCTACCTGGCTGGCTTGTGCGGCAATAGTGGGTTGGGGTCCCATCCAAACAAAATCTATAACAGTATAGTCGTTTCCAAAGATAAATTCTTCACCAGAATCACAATCTAATATACCGACAAGATTTGGTAGATTTAATCCAAAAAAATAAAGAAACGAGCTATCCTGCCTGAAATGAAATGTATTATCCGTAAAATTCATTGGGCTTTCATTATTTCCCAATAAGAGAATAATTCCTGAACCAACAGTTTTTTTTAATTTTTCACGCCTTTGAATATAGGTCTCTTTTGGAAACATACTTTTAATCCTTATCCTGAATATGTTATTATTTCTCTCCTGCCGGAAGATTTTGCTTTAGATAATTATACATGCTCATTCGTAAATGCAGCGAAGTATTATCCCGCTCGGAAATACTATGTGACCGCATGGGATAGTCAATCATTGAAAAATATTTTTTGTGTTTTATTAGCTCATTTGCAAGCATTTGGCAACTTTGATAATGACAGTTGTCATCCCCCGAACCATGGATTAATAAAAGGTTGCCTTCCAGGTTTTTGGCATGCGTAATAGGGCTACCTTGTTTGTAACCGTCTTCATTATTTTTTGGCAGGTCCATATACCTTTCCTGATAAACGGTGTCATATAATTTTTGATCACTGATAAACGCAATGGCGATTCCGGTTTTATATATTTCGGGGTATTTAAACATGCAGTTCAGTGTCATGGATCCGCCACCACTCCAACCCCAGATTCCAATTCTGTCCGGGTCAACAAAATCCCATTCCATAATTTTTTTGGCTGCTGCTGCCTGGTCTTCCGTCGCGATAATTCCAATTTTTTTATATACGCTTTTTCGCCATTCCCGCCCTCTGGGAACCTTAGTACCCCGGTTATCAATACTTATAACTAAATATCCCTTTTGGGCAGGTTCTCCATAGACATAAAATAAGACCGGGTATTTTCTAGACGGATTGAAATTGAGAGGCTTTAAAATCCAACCATCAAAAGTTATTTCTTCTGAAATTTTGAGTTTAAAAAACTCTTTTGTTGGAATCTTATGGTTTTGAAGTTTGGTTCTTAACTCCTGGTTATCTTCAAGTATTCTCAAAACTTTATGGTCTGGTAAGCTCACTAGTTGAATCTGTGGAGGGGTATTAACGCTTGAAAATGTATGTATGGCGTATTTACTATCAGGTGAAATTTTATAGGAGTGATGCCCAATTTGATTTGAAGGAGAGAGACGTTGCGGCTCTCCTTTACCATTAAGCTTACTTCTAAATAGATATCGCTCAGTAGGAGTGTCCGGGGCGGCAATGTAATAGATCCATCCGGTTTTTTTATTTATGGATAATAAGTTGACTATTTCAAAATTTCCATGAGTTATTGGAATGACTTCTTTACCATCCCTGGAAACTTTATATAAATGTAACCACCCGGTTTTATCACTTCGCCAGGTAAAATATTTGCCATTATCTAACCATGTTAAATCGTCATAAACGTCCAGCCACGCATCCACTTTTTCGGTATGGATAATTTTGGATGTACCATTTCGGACATTTCCAAAATAAACTTTGTTTGTGTTTTGTTTCCTGTTGAGCTGTTCCACTATAATTTCTTCTGAAGATTTAGCCCAATCCATCCGTGCCAAATAATGATTACGGGGATCACCGGGAATGTCTATCCAGGTCGTTTCTTTATTGACAACATCTACCACACCAATTTTAGAAGCGGAATTGGTTGTACCTACTTTTGGATAAGGAATGGGGATTAATTTGGGATAGATAGAATCAATATTATTTATCATATAGAATGTTCCAATACCCTTGGTATCCATTTGCCAGTAAGCTATTTTTTTACTGTCAGGACTCCATCTAAAACCATCCCTTAAACTCAATTCTTCTTCATATACCCAATCAAAAGTACCATTAATGATGTTGTCGAATCCATCTGTAGTCAGTGCATTTATCAATTCGGTTTCCAAGTCTTCAACATAAATATTTTGCTCACTGACATAGGCAACTTTTTTGGAGTCGTTTGAAAACTTTGCAAACTGAAGTGTTGTCGGTGTTAAGGATTTTCCCAGTTTTTGAAGTTTTCCCGAACTTAAATTCAACACCCAAAAGTCTCCTCGTGTATGGTAGCGCCAGACCCGTCTTGTATTAGTAAAAATCAGTAATTTCTCCCTATCCTCTGACCATGAATAATCTTTGATATTAAGTGGTTGGTCTTCGCCTTCCGGGATAAAAGAAATGGCTTTTACTAAAACAATGCGTTCATCTGATTTCGGATTGTATTGAATTATATCTTTGCCATCAGCCGTTTCTGAAGGCTCAAGCGCAGTATAGCCCGAACCGTCCTCCAGCCATCGAACAGGCCCAAAACTTTTCGTTTGAAATTCTTTTGTTGAATAGATTTTTTCTAAGGTCAGATCTTCTTTTTGCCCCATCATAGTTGCAGATGCAATGCAAAGGAACATAATGAGTGCAAGCCTTATTTTTTTATTCATGTTGAATGATATTGTTTTCAATATAATCTCACCTCCTGGAAATAAGTCATGTTTTGATTGGAAGGCCAATATTTGATATTAGGTTAAATATAGGAAATTAAGCCATATATTTTAATAGTACCTAGTTTTGGTTATCCCAATACAGCTTTTGTATTCTGAAAGGAACCTCAAAGGAACTTATCGACTTGTCAATAGGAGCAAAACCAGAACTAGAGTTACCTGGAATAGAAATGGTATCAACCTCAAATGGACTTCTTGTTGCCCTTTATTCTATAACCGAGAACTAGCTTTCCACTTAGAAAAGTAAAAGCACCGTTATTCTCGAAACCAAGATTGGACATATGGATAGAACCTCGTAAACTTATATTAGTGTAAAAGCGGTTCCATTTATACCCAAAAAGTACCGATCCGTCGAGTTTATATAGTACGGGATTCCTTGGATTATAGGAAACGGTCTCTGTCTCCGCATTTTTTATGGTTAAGCCAATACCAGCTTTTGCACCTATTCCTATATAAAAATTTGAGGGGAGTCTAAAGAGACCAACCAAACCACCCATTGCGCCAATCCCGTAGCTAATAATATTGGTAATTCTCGCCTGTTCGTTGAAATAAGGATCAAACTCCATAGGAATAATAGATCTATCTGCCGAGATCTGATTATATACCAAAAAACCTCCAACACCAAATGAAAATATATTTTGTTCTTGGTTTTTAAGTCCTGATCTTAATAATGTCTGAGAGTATTTCCCGGCATTGAACAGGTATAAATAATCAATACCGCCGGCAATTGATTTAATGTCATCTCTGAAAACAGTTGTATTATTTATAGAATTTTGAATATTAAATCCATCGTAAATCTGAAAATAAAAATCTATAACACTTTGATTAAAGATAAATCCACCCCGAAGGTCAAATCTATCTGTGTTTTCTGTGCTTTTATCTTTTATAGTAAACCCTATATCCAGAATGAGTTTACGTGAAGCTACACCTATTCCAATACCGTACAAATTATTCGGAATATAAGTAAAAGCGGCCTCATTGTTAGATAATTTGAACCCCTGTGCTTTAATATTTCCAAAGAGTCTAACCGACCAGTTTCTAAGATCATGATCAATAAGTAATGAATCTATTAGATTTGTAGTTCGTACAGAATCTGTTTTATCTAAGTTTTGGGACCAGCAAAGTGCATTTATCAGAAAAAAAAGAGGCAGTAATAATTTTCTTTTAGTAACAAAACCAAACACCGTTTTGATTGCAATTTTGAAAATTATAAATCTCCAAAAGGATCTAATGCGATCTGTTTTGTTATTATCATCCATTAAATAATCTGGAATAATCTAATATTTAGAATGTCTATTAAAGATACTTAAAATAAGTCGACTCTTTTAATTAATTTATCTCTCTTAAATCAGGCTTCAAGAATCAAGAGAATATAGATAATTGCATCTGTTGATCTTAAAAGTTGTAAACTTTTGAAGTTTATTTCGTCTGAAAGGTATAGCCATTAATATCCGCGGAATTTTATTGGAAATATTACTTAATATGGGATTAAATGAGAATTGACAAAATTGGTTTTGGGGGAGGTTGCCACTGGTGTACGGAAGCTATATTTCAATCCTTGAGGGGGGTTATAAAGGTAGAGCAAGGATGGATATCAGCCGAAGGTACAGAGGATTTTCACGAGGCAGTAATTCTCCATTTTAATCCGGGTTTCATTTCTCTGAAGGAATTAATAGAAGTACATCTTTATACACACAATAGTACTTCCAATCACTCCATGCGAAGAAAATACCGTTCCGCAGTTTATACATTCAATAAATTGCAGCAAAAAGACTCTGCAAACATCTTAAGACTGCTAGAAAAAGACTTTAAAGACCTGCTAATCACTCGCGTATATGGCTTCAAAGAATTTAGAATGTCACCTGAGTCTTTTCAAAATTATTATCATAAAAATCCGGAAAAACCATTTTGTAAAACATATATAGACCCCAAATTGCAAATGATTCTTAGAAGGTTTCCAAAGAATGTTATAGGGACCACGCTGAACCCATTAAAAACTGGCAAAGAACAAAAGATTAAAGAATAGATATGAGCTTCTAAGTTCGTATTAAAAATTCTTATTTTTGTGCCCTTGTAAACTTTTTAATTGCAGAATTTGGCCTCATAGCCCGTCCGTCTATGCCGGGCCTGCCTGCCGCAGGCAGGTTCAACGGATAGCCCCGATAGCTCCCCGATTATTATCCGGGGGGGGGGGAAGTTTCCTAAACTTGCAGGAAGAATAAGAGAAAGTATTTATAAATTCGCAGATTATAATTGGCCTCATAGTTCAACGGATAGAATAGAAGTTTCCTAAACTTTAGATCCAGGTTCGATTCCTGGTGAGGCTACGGATAAGCACATTAGGCATTTATTTTTGACCGACCGCGAGAAACTTGTTTCATTGAGGTGCGGTCCAAAAATAAAACCAGCTGCATAGCAGTTGGCCTTTTGTATTTTCAGCACGAGCGTTTCTCAGGAACAGCGAAGCTAATCCTG
>NZ_CAMYKG010000043.1:21471-39879 GCF_947258925.1 uncultured Eudoraea sp.
CATTGAGGTGCGGTCCAAAAATAAAACCAGCTGCATAGCAGTTGGCCTTTTGTATTTTCAGCACGAGCGTTTCTCAGGAACAGCGAAGCTAATCCTGGTTCATTGAGGTGCGGTCCAAAAATAAAACCAGCTGCATAGCAGTTGGCCTTTTGTATTTTCAGTGCGAGCCTTTCTCATGAACAGCGCAGCTAATCCTGGTGAGGCTACTTTTTAACATTTAAAGGAACCCAATTAATATTAAAATAATTGATTTACAGTATTTTACGTTTTTTTTGAATTCAAATGAATTCATTTGAAACCATTCATTAGAGTTCACAAATCGTCAACATTTTTATAAATGTGTTGTGTCTTGATGCTGTTTATTTCCAAGCTTTAGGATAAACGATTTACAGGTGATTTGACTTTCGTCCTTAATTAAGTTTATCCTGAATTTTGAAAATTTTCTTCGGAACCATAAACCCAGACACTATCAGCAGCAAATTGGCAACAACGCGGTGATGAAACATATACAGCGGTTGCGCAAGATGATCAGCCTTGCGTATCATATGGAATGGATCGAAAAGGACCCCTTTATTAAATTCAAACAAAAATTAACCCTAAGCACAGGGAGTTCCTTACCGCTTTAGAATTGGAACGGATCGAAGGACTATACATTGATTCCGTGCGCCTAAATACGGTAAGGGATTTGTTCGTATTTAGCATTGCGTCATAGCTTTGCAACCCATTTGTTAGATAAAGGAACAGATTTGCAAAAGATCCAGTTTCTTTTAGGTCATAACTCAAGTAAAACAACGGAGATTTCCTTCAGGGATATAGATGATTTGCTATCTTAGCTATAAGTGATATATAGTGCATAATGTACTATATCCCATTGTTGTGTTTAATTTTAGGATACAACCTGCAAATAATTATAGATGATTTGGAAAAGTAGCCTTCAGAAAGAAATTGAAATTTTACGATCTTATGGATTCATGATTTAAATAATGGTAATGATGGTAAATATTCTGATTTTAATATCGCATTTCCCAACTATGAAAACTGGAAAATTTCTGATTTCACCGGTTTGTTCTCCTATTTTTATGAGTAAATTGTAAGAAATAAAAAAAAATGAATGAAAACGTTATTTTAAAAAAAATCCAAAAATTGAATTCCAACTTCTTGATAATGGATTTGAATTATTTGATGGGCAAACAAAGCGAAATACCGGCTTTTACTCTTACAATGATTTACAATCCATTGAATTAAATAATGTTTGGTTTCCTAGACTAGCCAAATGGTTAAGAATTATTACATGGGTATTAAATGGAGTTCCATATTTTCCAGATGCAGAATCTTATAAAAAAGCTAACTTCATTATTCATTTTAGAAAAACGAAGCTTGGCATATGGTTGACCGATTCTTATATGGCTGATAAAGCAAAAAGGCTAAAGGAGTTATTAGACGAAAAAACTAAACACAACACGGTGTAAAAATAATAGCCGGGAAATTAAGTGTTCTGACGGTTTTAGCCCGCTTCAAAATTGTAACGGTTTGAAAGGTGATTAACCCGCAATCGGCTGCTATTTTTACACTTAACGTTACCTGCAAGTCTATTGTCAAAAGTACATACATTAGGCAAATACAGCAGAGTGACTAATTAACAACAATTAAAACAAACAATATGAACAACTCAAACAACTCCTCAACAGTACTTGTAGCAGGCGCTACAGGGTTTTTAGGCAATGAAATTTGTCGTCAATTGATAGCAAAAAATAAGAATGTAAAAGGTTTAGTACGTATCACATCAGATTCAAACAAAGTAGCTCAATTAAAGGAATTAGGTGTTGAAATTGTAGAAGGCGATTTGAAAGATAAGCCTTCATTAGAAAATGCTTTGTATGGAGTTTCAGCAATTATTTCCACCGTTTCATCGACGCTATCAAGGCAGGAAGGAGATTCCATTCAATCAGTTGATTATGAAGGACAAATTAATTTAATTAATGCGACTATTGCTGCGGGTGTTAGTCAATTTGTTTATGTTTCATTTTGTGGAATGCCGGGTCAGTTTCCTTTACAAACCGCTAAACGTAAAGTGGAAAATCATCTTACCGAAAGTGGCTTGAACTATACAATTTTGCAACCGACCTATTTTATGGAAGTATGGCTCAGTCCAGCACTGGGTTTTGATTTTCCCAATACGAAAGCCAATATTTATGGAGAAGGAAAGAACAAGATTTCCTGGATTGCTATAAAAGATGTAGCGTCATTCGCTGTTGCTGCATTAGACAACCCTGCTGCTAAGAATGCAGTTATTGAGCTCGGTGGACCGAAAGCATTAAGTCCGCTTGAAGTAGTGAATATTTTTGAGATAACCAAAGAGAAAAAGTTTGAGCTTCAATTTGTACCAGAAGAAGCAATCACAGCACAAAGAGACGAAGCTCAGGACCCATTGAGTGAATCCTTTGCCGCATTAACACTGGGAGTTGCGAAGGGAAGTGAAATTGATATGAAAAATACGCTAGATGATTTTCCAATTCATTTGACCTCTGTAAATGATTATGCTAGAAGGTGAGTGTATATTTAGTTGATGAGTAGAGATAGAATCATAAGGCTATGCAGGTAACACTGTATATAGCAAATATGGCATTCGAGGTATCATGGAAGTTCAGTGCTATTTATAAACACCGCCAAATCGTTGATTTGGCTTTTAAGATTGAATAAGTTAAAATCAAAATACAACCTTTTGGCTCAGTGCAATCTCGAAAGTCTATCACTTTCTACTGCCCTACTTGCCATATACTAATCGTTGTGTACAACTAAATGAAATTATGAAATCAATTTTAATAGTATTCTTTGCCTCAATATTATTTAATAGCTGTAAAAATAGGCCTGCAGATCAGATTAAATCTGACAACTTCGAATTAGTAGAATTAGGCGATGGAATTTACGGTTGCATCCACAAATTTGGAGGAAAAGCCATTTGCAACGTAGGTATTGTTGATAATGGAAAAGAAACTTTAATCTTTGACAGCTTTCTCTCTCCTGATGTAACAGAAGAATTATTGAATGCTGTAAAGGAAATGGGCTTATCACCAGTAAAATATGTGGTTAATAGCCACTTTCACAATGACCATATTCGAGGCAATCAGGTCTTTTCGAAAGATGTAAAAATAATTAGTACTAGAAGGACGAAGGAGCTCATTGAAGAAGAAGAGCCTTTACAAATTGCATATGAAAAAGAAAATGCACCAGCACGCCTATTTTATTATGATTCCCTGTATAATTCATTTGTTGGAGACAAGCAATCGAGAGAATATAAACAGATTCTTATGTGGAGGCCATATTATGAGACCCTGTCAAATAGCCATATAGAAGTTAAAACTCAATTACCCAATTTGTTCGTAGATAGTTTATTGAATTTAAATGGTCCTAATCGAAAAATCCAATTAATTTCGAAAGGAGAAGGTCATACCCCAAGCGATCTGATTATGTATTTACCAGATGACCGTATCTTATTTACAGGTGATCTCATATTCAATAAATGCCATCCCTATGTAGCACATGGAAACATTTCGAAATGGAAAGCATGGCTTGATTTTATGAACTCACTTGAAGTTTCCAACTTAATGCCAGGTCACGGACAAATTGGACCTAAAGAACTTATTGATAAAATGAAGGATTACTTATTGGACCTTGAGTCCTCGGCTGAGGATCTAGTCAAAAACAATGTGCCCTTAGAAAAGCCTGAAAATTTCTTAATTCCCGATAAATATAAAGACTGGTGGTTTGATCGGTTTTATGAATATAATTTGAGATTTGCATTTGAATCATTGAACACAAAAAAAACGAAATGACGCTGTACACAACAATGTATATAAGCCATTATCTCCGTCGCATGGGCTGTGGAGATCAAAGAAAACGGCTCATATACTTGACCGTTAACGATTATTTATGAAAACTTGGAAAAAAAATAGCCTCCTAACAACAGTAATAATACTTGCACTTCTTACAAGCACAACCTATATATTCAATATATCTGTTTCGATACCGTCATTCGATATTGAATTTTCACCTGGTCAAACCATTAGCAAAATTAACGCTGAATATAAAAGTGAAAGACCGAAGAACATAATTATTTTCATAGCAGATGGTATGGGCTTTGGTCATTTATCTCTGGCCTTACAAACTCAGCAATCGGAAAATATAACTTCAGTCTGGCAGGCTTTTGATGTTAAGGGGTGGCACGATGCAAGATCTGCATATGGTCCGCTTACAGATTCAGAGGCTTCAGCAACTGCCATTGCTACTGGAAAGTCAACAAATTTTGGTCACATTGGTATCGATACAGATGAAAATCCTTTAAAAAATATCTTTGAAGTAGCCTCGGACATGGGATTTACTACCGGTATTGTAACTGACTCTTACATATGGGATGGAACACCAGCAGCTTTTTCGGTTCATACCAGAAATGAAGATGACACAAGAGAGATAATGACACAAATTGCAGCAAGTGAATTGGATTTGATTTTTGGCGAACTAGAAGACATTGGTGAAGGTGATGTTCCAGAAAAAGAGGAATCCATCAATATATTGAGTAAGCGATTTCAGCTCCTCGACAAATTTTTGAAACTTCCGGATGGTAATAACTTTTCAAAACCTGTAGCTGCTATTTTTGACGAAGATGAAGTACAGGATTTAAGTTCCTCTCCCAATTTGCCCCAACTTACAGAAGTAGCATTAGAATATATGTCATCTCAAAATAACTCATTCGTATTGCTAGTGGAAAGTGAAGAAATGGATGCAGCTTCTCATAAGAATGACTCGAAAAGAGTTATAAATGGTTTAAAATCTATTCAACAAACACTTTCTCTCGTTCTGAATTTTACTAAAACACATGGAGAAACATTGGTTGTATTCACCTCAGACCATGAAACAGGAGGTATTGCAACAGTTGCTGATTTCGACAATTACCCGAATATGCAAATTAGATGGTCAACGAAAAATCATACCGCTGCTGTTGTACCACTTTTCGCCAAAGGTCCAGGTGCAGAATATTTTGCTGATATACATCGTAACTGGGAAATTGGAAACCTGCTTAAAGAGATAATCTCGCAAGATATTGAATTGAATGAATGAATGTAAAAATTGTGCTTAACCCATTAAACAAATGAACAATCGCTAACAACATATATAAGCTATTATCTCCGTCGCCTGGGCTGTGGAGATCAAAGAAAACGGCTCATATACGGGACCGTTGTACCTCATTAAAAAAACCAGAAAAATATGAATTTCAAAATTCAAGCATTAAAAAATCAAGAATTTGAACTTCTTTTCCAGTTATCCGATTTTGAGTTGGAAAAATTGGGAATAAAACGAATGATTGTTGATGAAAATCCTGGATATCCTTGTAGAGTTAGTTTGGAAGATGCCAAAATTGGAGAAGAAGTGATTTTGGTGCCTTACGATTTTCATAAAACTAATTCTCCTTACCAGTCGCGAGGACCAATTTTTGTGCGAAAAGGAATCGTTACCAGAGTGTTTGAAAACAACGAGATACCAATAATGCTAAATCACAGACTTTTATCTTATCGAGGTTATGATAAATATGGATTTATGAAAGAAGCTGTAACCGAAAAAGGAGAAAATCTAAAAAGTGTGATCGAAAATATTTTCAAGAATACAGAAATTGAATATATACATATTCACAACGCAAGTCCAGGGTGTTACAATTGCGAAGTGCGAAAAGTTGAGTAAAAAAGAGGTACAACAACTTGTATAGCCTATGCTATAGTTTAAACACAAAAATTCATTAATTTTCAGAATAATAAATTTTCGTGTTACTAGGCATTGCGTATTTAACAGCGCAGGCCATACACGAGACCGTTGTATTGAATATAAAAAGCTAATAACATGCAAGCCGCAAAAAAAGGGTTTTCCATATTAACATTTTTGTTGCTCAGTGCTATTCTATTCGCTCAAAACAATGAAAAAGTAATTATTGGAGACATCATAAGATTAAACTCAAAGGTATTGAGCGAAGAACGAGTTGTTCATATTTATTTGCCGGAATCCTATCATGAATCTACTTTTAAATATCCTGTTCTATATCTACTTGATGCAGAATGGGATTTTCACCATACTACTGGAACCATTGAATTCTTGTCAGGAACAGGAAGAATACCTGAATTAATTGTAGTTGGTATCGTCAATACCAATAGAAGCAGAGATCTGACACCAGAAGCTCCTAATGATACTGAAAGTCAGCAATTCTGGGGAGAAATAGGCGGAGCAGTTAACTTTGAATCTTTCATTCAAAAAGAGTTGATTCCTTTTATTGATGCAAACTACAGAACTTTAGATTATAACATATTACGGGGACAATCTTTTGGCGGTCTTTTTGGAATATTTGATCTTTTTCAAACTGATAACAACTTTAATGCATATATCCTTACCAGCCCCTCTGTTCGTTGGAATGAGAACCAGTTCTTTAAACAGATTGAACAATTAGATTTCTTACAATACCAGAATACAAAACTATATCTTGGTGATGCCGAATTCGACTGGAGTGATGATAATGGGATCAAAGAATTTTCTAATTTATGGGCCGAATACAATTCGAATCCATCTAATTTCCATTATGAACTCTACGAAGGTGAAAGTCACTCTTCCTTAGTATTTGATGCGACCAATGATGCCCTAAAATTTATTTATCAAAACTGGAAAGTTCCTGACTCGCTACTGAATAGTCCCGATTTAGAAAGTTTAAAGAAGTATTATTCCAAATTGACTACTGAGTTCGGGTATGAGGTTAAGATTCCCATGGATCAGGTGATAAGACTAGCCAATAATCAACTTAGGAATAAGAATTATGAAGAAGGAATTGAAATCGCTAAAAAGAATATTGAATTATACCCTGAACAACCCCAAACATATTGGCATGTAGGAGATGCTTATACTTTAGCTGGCAGGAAGAAAGAAGCATTAAGATATTTTGAACAGGCTTTAGAAAAAGCAATTGCTCTAAATGTTAGGGATATTGAAGATTACAAGGAATCAGTAAAAAGTGCAAAGAAAAAATAATACTCAATACAACAATGTATATGAAATCATAGCCGCCTAACGGCAGGCTACGCTTCATATACTAACCGTTGTGTGCAATTTTTGCACACCAGAGGTTTTATTTCGTCATTACTAAAAACTTAAGTTTTATGAAGCCAATACTGAATTACCTAAAAATTATTTTTTTCATTGCTCTAAACTTTAATCTTCAAGCTCAAGAATTAGAAAAAAAAGTTGACTCATATTTAGCACCATTAGTAAGTTCAGGAGATTTTTATGGTACTGTTCTATTTGCCAAAGAAGGAAATATTGAACTGGTTAAAGGTTACGGGTTTGCTAATCTTGAGCATCGTGTCGAAAATACATCTGAAACTATTTTTCATATCGCTTCGGTAAATAAACCTATTACCGCTGTAGGCGTGATGAATTTACATGAAAATGGAATGCTAAACATTGATGACACTGTCGCTAAACATTTAAATGATTACCCAAAAGGTGATAGTATCACAATAAAACAACTACTTTCTCAGACGTCAGGAATTCCATCCTATAATAGTTTTCCCGATTACGGTGAATATTCAAAAAGAGAAAATTCTTTAAAAAATGTCGTGGATTGGTTTAAAGATGAAGACCTGTTATTCGAACCAGGCTCAAAATATGGTTACAGCAACTCTAATTTTGTTTTATTGGCTTATATCATAGAAAATGTTTCAGGTATGACTTACCAGAATTTCATGGAGAATAACATTTTTGAACCTTTAGATATGAATAATACAAAACCTTTCAGTTATGATGAGATCATTGAAAATAGAGCTGAAGGATATGACCCAGCAAATACAGCATCAGGTTTAAAGAAAACAGGGTTTTATAATAATTCCATCAAAATCGGAAGTGGCGCATTGTACTCTACTGTTGGTGACTTATTAAAACTTGATCAGGCATTGTATACAGAGGATATTTTGAGCGAAGAAACTAAAAAGTTAATGTTTACATCGATTGGTGAAAATGAATATGGCTTGGGTTGGGGAATTTGGAAAAGATTTGACAAAAATAAACACGACCACGATGGTGCATCACCTGGCTCGGTAGCCTATTTTTCGAGATATCCAGATGAAAAAGTTACTATCATCTTTTTGGGAAATATCAATACAGGTGCATTTAACCGAATGAAATACAATTTGGCCGCTATTTATTTTAACAAAGAATACGAAATTCCAGAGCCAAAAAAATATATATTCCTTGATGAAGATTCATTAAAACAGTATGAAGGTAGATTTGAATTTGAAAATGGAAGCTTTTTTGACCTTAAAGTGAAAGAAGGAGCTCTTCGGTTTTTATGGCGTGGACGTGGAGAATTAGGATACTTACTCTCACCGCTGGGAGATGGAAAGTTTTACATGCGGGCACGAGGTGATCAGATCGAATTTAAACCCAATGGCAGTGGAACAGATGTTTATTATACTGAGCGCTCTGGAACAAGCAAGCTAAAGAGAGTGCAATAAAATAGACTGTAAGATATATTATAATATTAAATCTTCTGATTATACCCGATAAATTCGTTACCATCGTTATTAATCCAAATCATTTTTTCAATTTCTCCTAAAGAATTTTGTTCAAATTTTATTTTTGCATACAACACCCTACTAAAAAGAGAATTATCTTCCAACGGAATTAATTCTGAATATGAACCTTCATTGGCACGTGCGTGCAATACACCATTAAAGTTTTCAATATGAACCACGAAATTAGAACCAAATGAATAACTGCCAACATAGGAATTAATAGGTTTTTCATAAGTTTTAGCTGGCAAGACCGTTTTAGCCGATGTTTTGTAATCTCTATTAAAAACTAATAATGCCAGATCTCTCCTTAAAAAGTCTGATACTCCTGTCTGGACATTTCCCAATATTAAAATCGTCACATCATCTTTTACATAATGCAGATAGTCAGCTATATAACCACTGACTCTTCCATCGTGACCAAATACTTGCTTATCTAAAAAATTATATATCGATATACCGTAACCATATGCATTACCATAATTATTAAAAAACTTTTCAAAGCTTTTTGGAGATAAAAAAGACCTATTCTTGAGCATATCGATCCATATAAACATATCGCTCAGATTAGAATAAATTGAGCCTGATCCTTTAAATAATTGGTTATTAACATGTATAGTGTTTTCAAAGTCGCTATAACCTTTGGGCTCATATCCATAAGCCAAATTATTAATAATTTCATTTTCATTGGTATGCCCAGTTGCATTCATGTTTAAAGGTTCAAAAAGTTCATTTCTCAAAAATTCTTCATAAGAACGCTTACTAACTTTTTCAATGATATCAGCCAAAATTAAATAGCCTCCATTGGAATAGCTATAGGACTCTCCTGATTTAAATTTTAAATCTTTCTTCAATATTTCTTTTACTAATTCATGCGAGCTTGATTTTTTGCAAGACAAGGAATTAAAGCCCTTAACTTCGTAGATATCAATTAGACCTGATTGATGCGTCAAAAGATGCTCAATAGTCGTTTTATTTAATTGAACAACCTCAGGATAGAATTTAGTTAGAGCATCATTTGTTTTTAATAATCCCCTTTCCTCAAGTAATAGTATGGCTATCGCAGTAAATTGTTTTGAAACGGATCCAATTTTAAATTTTGTATTAAAGTTATTATCTATATTGAATTCTTTATTAGCCTCACCAAAACAATTGGAGTATAATATAGAAACCCCTTTTTTTATGGCAATACAACCAGAAAAATCTCCAGATTTTACGTAGCTATTAACATACTTATCTACTTTCATTTTTAACGCGACACTACTAGATAAATCGTCGTTCTGTGCAAATGAGTTTATTATCAAACTAAATGAAACAAACAGTATTTTAGTTAACGACTTCATTTTAAATCTTTGATTTTTTTATTGCAATAGGACCATTTTCAGTTGATAGAAAAAGCAATGCTCCTCCTCCATTTATTTTTGCAGTACTAATAATGGCCTCTTTTGAATATTTCTTTTTATTCAAATTAGCTATTTTTTGGCTAGATTCAATTTTAAAATCTGATTCGATGTAACCATTTTTACGAGATATCAACCTTAATTCCCGCCTACAATTCTCAGGTAATTCAATCGTTACACCACCATTCATTGTAATTAAAGACACAGGCTTATTCTTATTAAGGTGTTTAAAATTGGCCACAATTTCTCCGTTGGTAGCATTCACAATTGCATATTCACCAATTCGATCCAATTTTACAGATCCATTGAGACTATTGATTTCAACACCATTATTAAAATTATCAACAAAAATTTCTCCACCTCTAATAAGCTTTATTTCTAGAAGTATGTCTTCAGGAATTTTTAGGTCAAGATTTATTGATTCGAAACCGCTAGGTAAGCGAGTCTCAATATAAAGTATCTTGTTTTTTTCTTCAATGCTCACATAATTAATAACATCGTCTACCCTTTTTGTAATATTTGAATTATTAGTGTGCGTTACGCCCAAAGTAAATTCTTTTTCATTTCCTGAAAAAGTTCCAACCGCATTAATGTTTCCCCAGTATGAAGTTACATGGATACGCTCTACATGCTTATAAACGGACAAGTCTATCTGGCTAAAAGTATTTTGATAATAAACCACTGATAGTATTGATAAAATGTATTTTATTGTTTTCATAATTATTCGTTTTTTTATTTATTACTGAATTGATAGTATCTCATCTGCTTTCTGCCTTACTGTTATATCCAAGCCTTTTCGTTCACTCAACGCAAGTAATTCTTCTTCATATTCAACATGGTTTGAATTCTCAACTATATTTAATAAAGCCATGAGGACTGTTGGTGTAGTTTCTACCTCCAAAGCATTAAAGAATTCTTTGTCTAATTTTGACTCATAATTAGAAAGAAGATCTAATATTGTAACCTTGATATTAGGGTTATTCTCATTTTTAATTTCATTCTTTAACCAATTGATATCATTAGAACTTAATTGTTCCTGATTTAGGTTATAGATAAAACCCAGTTTATCTGTGTTAGTTTTTAATTTTTGATAATCCGATTCAAAACTTCTATCTCTAATGAAAATAAAAAAGACTATTAATATACTTGCAGCTGCGGCGAAATAAGGCCATATTCTTCGGACACTACGTTGTTTCTTACTAGTTTTCTTTACAATCCGTCTCTTGAATTCTTCATCAATATTAGTTTCAACCTTTTTCAATGGAATATCTTTTAAATCCGAAAGTAATTGCCTCAGTTCTTTAGCCTCTTCCTTGAAATGTTCATTATCAATAGCTTTTTTTGAAACACCATCGATATAGTCCATCATTTCCTTATCAAATTGATCTTCATTCATATTCCAGAATTTTTTAATAGTTTCTTTAACTTCTTTAATGCTCTGCATACTAAAATTCTAGCATTATTAACACTAATATTCTCGTTACCAGATATTTCTTCATAGCTCATTTCCAGCAAATAATACATATTAATAATACTCCTTTCTCTTGCATTTAGTTGACCCATCGCACTCATTAATTGCCTGTTTCTGTATTCACCGTCATCTAAAAATTCATGATTATCGTCTAGGATTTCTAAGTTCATTTCTTCTAACGCCTTTGTTCTTTTTGACTTTTTGAAATAGTCTTTTGTAAGATTAGAAGCTATTTGATATATCCATGGGCGCGCTTTTTTTATGGGTTTATAACTACTACTATATTTATAAATCCTATCAAAAGTCTCCATGAGTAAATCGTTGCTCGCATCATAATCTCCAGTAATTCTTAAAAAAAAATTGAAAAACAATGTTTTATAACGCTCATACAAAACACCAAGACTATGGACATCACCTTTTTTCAATCTATCAAGTAATATTTCATCTGTAATTTCAGTCATATATTATATATACTTGGAAATGACATTATCATTTCACTTTTAATGTAATAAATTCATTGCTTATTATAACAAAGACTTAATTCAAGAGATAATAATTTAGATTTTTAGAAAAAGTCTAAGCTTATGATATTCAAATATTATTTCTAATTGTATAATATCAATTTAAAGAGAATCAAACTTAAGATGTGTATAGTTAATCCACCAGAGGCGGACAGGTTGCTTTGGTCGTTGCTTATTTGGAAAATTCTCCGAATTTTCCTCGGTTTCTTCACCTTTTGCTATCTTAGTTCCTAAACGCAACTAACCATACACAAAACCGTTGGCAGTAATTAGAACAAATATTTATGAAGCATTTAATACCATTGATTTTCCTTACGTTATTTACTGCAATGGCATATTCTCAGGAATTGAATCAAGTAATTCTGGATTCTATAAAAAGCAAATCTGCAGAATCACATTCTGATGCTGTAATAATCAAGCAAAATGGAAAAGTTATCTACCAGGACTATTTTGGAAAAGAAGAAGTTCCGATATACATAGCATCAGCTGGTAAATCATTGACGAGTTTAGCCATTGGAAAATTATTAGATAAAAAACTCTTGGACTCTCTTGACCAACCTATTTATACGATATATCCACAGTGGAATCAAGGAAGAAAAAAAGGAATAACAGTTAGAATGCTCCTAAACCACACTTCTGGAATACAGAATAATCCTAATGCAAGTGTAGAATTAGAACCAGCACCTGATTATAAAGTTGATAATATAATAGAACTTGCTTTGTCAGCAGAATTATCTAATGAACCCAGTGAGAAAGTAGAATATAACAATAAAGCTGTAACACTTTTGGGAGGTATTGTACAGGAATTATCAGGAAAGTCATTTGACCAGTTTTATGTAGATGAATTCTTTAAACCAATGAACATTGCCCAATATGAGTGGATAAAAGATAAATCTGGAAACCCTACAGTTCACGGGGCTTTTGTCATAAAACCATCTGATTTCCTAAAATTTGGAGAGTTAGTTCTTAATGAAGGTGTTTACAATGGAAATCAGATTATCAGTAAGGAATGGATAAAAGAATCTTTAAAACAAGGACAAGAATTTACGCCAATATGGGGTCTACTCTGGTGGCGGCTTCCAGAATATGAAAAAAGAATAATTGATGACGAAATCTGGACTTCTTGGAAAGAGACAAGTGTTGATAAAGAATTTTTGAGAAAACTGAAACCCATAAAAAATATGTTATTTGAAAATAAGAATGATTTTTACAATACATTGGAGAGTAAGTTGGGAAAAAATTGGAATCAAATTTTAAACATAGAGTTACCCGCAAATGTAAAATCAAGCAAAAGGATTTATAGCGATAATATAACTGCATATTACGCAGATGGATATAGAGGAAACTACTTGGTAATTGACCCTAAATCCAAAATAGTAGCTGTAAGATGCGCTGATTTCGAAGGATTCAATTATCAAACTGATTTCTTTTCAGAATTTGTCAGCCTTGTATCCAAATTAGGAAAATGAAACTACTGCCAACAATGTATATGAAATCATAGCTTCCTTCGTTCGCTACGCTTCATATACTCACCGTTATATGCAATTTAAAAATTCGAAATAGATGAGAAGCTTTCTGACTGTAATTTCACTAATTATCTTTTTCATAGGGAAAGCCCAGAATTCAATCTCTGATAAAAAATCGACTGAAATTGACAATTACATAGAAAATATAATGTCGGAACAAAAAATTCCGGGATTGGCTTTAGCTATTGCATATAATGGGAAAGTACTTAAAAAGCAAAACTATGGTTTATCAAGCATCGAATATAATGTTCCTGTAACGGACTCTTCAGCTTTCTGGTTGGCATCTGTTTCAAAACATTTTATTGCTACAGCTATAATGCAATTGCACGAAAAAGGTAGAATTGGTATCAATGATAAAATTCATAAATATCTAACAGATGCGCCAACAAATTGGAAAGACGTTACCATTAAACATCTTATGACCCACACTTCAGGTCTTCCTACAACTAGTAAGGCTTCAGGATGGGGTGAAAGGTCTGCAACAGGAACTTATAGCGCTGAAAAAATTTATGAGAATGCAAAAAAAGATACTTTGATGTTTAATCCTGGAGAAGATTTCCTTTACAGTGATGAAGGCATTTATTTATTAGGATATATTATCCATAAGGTAAGCGGATTATCATTCAATGATTATATGCATAAAATTATTTTTAAGCCATCTGGTATGCAATCTGCCTACATGATGGATCATTTTAAAATTCATCCTAACCAAGCTACAGGATATTCTATAAGAAATGGAGAGATTATTCCCGATAGAAATCCTTACCGTTTAATAGATACAGAACTCAATTCAGCTGGTGGAATTTATGCTACCATTGATGATATGATTAACTGGGAATCTGCAATGACCAATAATTTACTGTTAACCCAAAAGAGTAAAGATTTAATGTGGAGTACCTATAAACTCAACAATGGTCATCCAACTCATTATGGTTTTTGCTGGTATACTCAAACAACACAAAACAAAAGAATAATTTTTCACCTTGGAGTTGCTGGTACAGAATATCTGCGCTTTGTAGATGAAAAGATTAGCATTATAGTTTTAACAAATCAAACAAAATACGTAAGAGCAATCTCACATAGAATTGCTGAAATCTTAAATGTTACACCCGTGATTTCTGAAAAAGATATTAAAACAGGAACTGTTATTAGTTCAGAACCAAAAGAGAAGGATATACAAATGTTAATTGGCCAATACGAATTTGTGCCCAACGAAAACTTTTATTTAGATGGTAATTTTATGGTGGATATTATCAAAGATAGACAGGAGCTTTGGATTGAGTATCCTACAAAAAATAATTATAGGAAACGATTTAAACTAGCCAAAATGACAAACGGTCGATGGATTCAGTTATCATGGGAACCAGCTTTCGTTGAAACTAGTTTTGAAATTTTAAAGACTAACAAAGATATCTCATTCAAGGCTTATGAAGATTATGATTTGGGATATGACATTCATGTTGGAGAATTGAAAAAAGTCAACTAATACTAAAAAAGAAAAAAGCATATAACACCATGTATAATTAACCTGCCTGCCGGCAGGCAGGTTGCTGGTGAATTTTCCACTCGAAAAATCCTGCAATCAATTATCTTTAACCAAGCGAAAAAATTCAATAGAATTTTACCGCAACTAATCATACACAACACGTTAGGCGCAATGTTATTTCTAAAATTTCTTAGGGAGAAATACAGTTTAAAAAGAAGTAAATAAGTATGGTATCGAAGAAAGTTGATCAACATGGGTATGAAAAAGCAGGGGCACGGTATTGGATAGGACTAATTCTTACGTATTTCCTGATGCCATTGGTTCTTCTAATAATCGGATGGGATTTAGCCTGGTGGCAAGGATGGTTGTATTCAGTATTGTTCCTAGTAATAGGAATTGGGTCACGGGTTTTAGCCGAAAAAAGGCATCCGGGATTAATGGCAGAACGGGGTAAATTCGGAAAAGATCAAAACGTAAAACCCTGGGATAAGGTACTTGCTCCATTAATGGCAATTAGCTTATCATTTCCATTATTTATCGTAGCCGGGCTCGATCACCACTTTGGATGGTCGCCCGTGTTTCCTATATGGCTCAACATACTTGGCTTCATACTGATTATACTCGGATATGTTTTTGCTTCATGGGCAATAGTGGAGAACCGCTTCTTTTCATCCGTAACGCGGATTCAGATGGAGCGTGGGCATGTAGTATGTGACAGCGGCCCGTATAGGATTGTAAGACATCCTGGCTATGCTGGAAATATTCTAGCATTACCGGGCATTGTGCTGGCTTTAGGCTCTGTTTGGACTATCATTCCAGTGATATTAGCGCTGATCATTGCCGTGATAAGGACCGCGCTGGAAGATAAAACTTTACAAGTAGAATTGTCAGGGTATCGGGATTATGTGCGTCGTGTGCGTTATCGGTTGATTCCAGGTGTCTTCTGAGGAACATAATTCCGTGATGCAATTTGGCGGAGGTTGTTATATTCCATTGATGGAAATGACACAGCGCCTAACAATAAATATACGTAAGCTGCGGGGTTACAGGTTAATTAAACTTTTATACATTTAATCAAAAATAGTAACCGTTTGATAAGTTGGTGGCTTCAAATGCCTAGCCTCCGCATATTATCAACGTTAACTACAATTTAGAGATAGAAATATGAAAAAAAATATGCCTGGCTTATTCATAGTAATTCTAAGTACCATCAACATCTTATACACTTTGAGTCTATTCTTTAATTACAGCTATGATTTAATTACCATTGGTTATATGATTGGAGGTACAATAATTTCAATATTTTTCATATTCTTAATTATAAAGAATAATAAGTTTGGATATTGGGGAATAATCCTATTTTATGGAGTACAGATCATTGGGACAACACTGGTTTTTCAAAATTATAGATTTGGACCAGGCATAATACTTAGTCAATCACTCGAAAATATTATTTCTGACTCTACGCTGGAAATAAATTTTACAGCTTTAATACCGTTTATTCTTGGTATTGCCGGATTGAAAAAATTAAAAAAAATAAAGTAGTTAACAATGTATAAACGGCATTAAAACGGTCGTTTATAATTGCCGTTGTGTGCAATTTAAGAGATAAACAATCTATATTGTAATTTTAAACAATACTAACTAATTAAAACACAATATGAAAATGCTCAATAAAATCAAACACCAGCATTTTGGAATCATTTTATTAGTGCTTTTTACAATTGCCTGTAAAACTGATAAAAAACAAAATGTTCAAACAGAAACTGAAAAAAAAGAAAACAACATTATTGAAGTGATTACCAGAAGTATGGATTTCCAGACAGCAGACACCTTAAAATCTGGATGGAATACCTTTGCTTATAAAAACCTGTCAGGTGAAGTACATTTTTTCATAATGGATAAATTACCTTCTGACTCCATTGTTGAGAGCGACATTAAGGACCATTTGTTGCCTCCGTTTGATGATGGTATGAAGTATTTAATTGAAGGGAAAGCAGATAGTGCAATGGCGGCATTTGGTAAAATACCTGCTTGGTTTAATGAAGTAAAACGATATGGTGGTACTGGATTAATATCGCCAGGTAAAACAGCGGTCTCAAGTATCAATCTGGAACCTGGCAAGTATATGATGGAGTGTTACGTAAAGGCTATCAATGGCGAATGGCATACATCACATGGTATGTGGAAGTTTATAACCGTAGTTGATGAAACTACAAATTTTTCTCCGGATGAAGCCGATCATACTATCAGTGTATCAAGTACGGATGGATATACTTTTGATACGCAACCTAAATCAGGAATAAACAGATTTAAAGTAGAGTTTATTGATCAAGTTCCTCATGAGCATTTTAATGGTCATGATGTTAATTTAATTAAATATGACGCTTCAGCAAACATTGATTCTTTAGTATACTGGATGAATTGGATGAATCCCACTGGATTAAGGACACCTACACCAAAAGGCTTTACTTTTTTGGGCGGAATGAATAATTGTGAAGCCGGCGAAATAGGTTATTTTGAAGTAGATTTAGAGTCTGGCAACTATCTTTTAATTTCCGAAACACCAAAAGCAGATGAAAAAGGTATGCTAAAAACTTTTGTTGTAAATGATAAATAAAAAAACTGCACACAACAATTGCTATGAGTAATCCACCAGAGGCGGACAGGTTGCTTGTTCTGGCCTACTTCTGAAAATCCTCACGGATTTTCAGCTTGGTGTGTACCTGCCTGCCGGCAGGCAGGCTTGCAAGGTTAAGTGCTAAACCATGCAACTACTCATAGCCGAGACCGTTGTGTGTCATTTAAAAATCAAAAATGTGAAAATATTTGTTTCAATATTAATATTACTCCTTTCCTACTCTTGTGCAGATAAAAAAACATCTGAACTAGATTTTCTAATAGGAACATGGAAAAGAGACAATAAAGAACAGTTTGAAGTTTGGGAGAAAAATAATTCCTCTAATTTAACTGGATATTCCTATAGAATCAAAGACAACCAAAAAGCTATTACTGAAACATTGGTAATAAAAAAAATAGGTGATCAATTCGTATATGAAGCCACAGTTCCAGACCAAAATGATGGGAGAACCGTTCAATTTATTCTAAATACTGGAACAGACTCACTTTTTTCATTTGAGAATGATAATCATGATTTCCCTAAGAAGATTCAGTACAAAAGGATAAATGACAATCAACTTAAAGTGATTGTTTTAGGGGATGATGATACTGGCTTTTCATATATTCAAATTAAACAATAAATAAACCAAACGCCACACAACAACGTGTATAATCCATTGCTCTAGTTGATTAAGACAAAGAAAATTTCCTACCTTTAATCATGTACGATTCCTACTCGGAAAAATCTTCGAATTTTTACTCGCAACGGAATCATACACGAAAACGTT
>NZ_CAMYKG010000044.1 GCF_947258925.1 uncultured Eudoraea sp.
CTCAAAGAACTCACTTAACTGGTCTGCAATAGAATAGCGGATTATACCGGTACCACCACTAGCTTCTAAGATCAGTTGTCCATCCATATCTCCGTTACAGCTTACAGGTACGGCTTCAATATAATCCAATACCAATGGTGGAGGATCTACAATGGTAATGGGCGTTGAGATAGCGGTACAACCACCACTCTCTGCATATACCCAATACGTCCCTGGTCCCAGGTCCCTGAATATTCCCGAAGCTTGTGCACTTCGCTCCACATTTCCACCTGAAGGGAACGGTGGAGTATCTGAATTAAGCAGGGAATATATATAATTACCAATTCCACCAAAAGCCTCCGAACGGATTATACCGGTAGCCTCGCCCGCACAATTAATTGTGGCGTTGGCCAGATCCAATGCGATCACCAGAGGTGCGGCAGGATCCAGGGATATTTGATTGGATTTCTCAAAAGGACAGCCATTTGAATTTTGTACGTCATATTGGAAAGGTCCCGGATCAATTGTGATATCCTCAGAAATTTGAACTGAAGTTGCTGTAGGATCTGATGCATCCAGAGGTAAAAATGGATCTGCTGTTCCTGAACGCCTGAAGAAATAACTAATTCCTACTTCCGGATTCGTTACGGTTAGTTCCATAATTCCCACATCACCACATCCTGGTGGTTGTAATTCTACCAGTTCTGCAAGAACAACCTCAGGATCTACTATCGTGATAGGAACTGTTGTATAACTACAATCCCATCCGTCAAAGACAGTAATCGTATAATCACCGGCAGATAAATTACCAAAATTGGTCGTAGTTTGTATTCCACTGCTACTACCATCAACTAATCGATTAAGTTGATATAAATAATTACCGGGGCCCTGGCCTCCACTAACATTAAAAGCTTCTATCTCACCATTATTATCATTGTTACACTGCAAAGGAGTAACAACCTGAATATCTGCATATATTGGTGTTGGTAACGCTAAGTCAATAGTGTTGGTAGCAATACATCCTTCGGCATCCCTTACATTTACTGTATATGTACCATCCGACAGGCCGGAAAAAGCATCATTTGTGCTCGGATAATCTTGTATTACAGTAAATCCGTCAGGGGCAATTACCTGGTATTCAAAGCTACCCCAACCACCATCGCCTACTGCGAATACTTCACCCAATCCCGGAATTGCACAGGTTACTTCTGCAGTTTGTGACAGTGCAACCGTTAAGGCCCTGTCTGGCTGTCTAACTGTAGCAATATTACTAACAGCATCACAATAAGGAATATCCAAAGCCTCAACATATACCAATAGATTGCCCGCAGGCAGACCAGTTATTACACCCGGATTCTGGCCGGGAGCATTTGTATCAAAGGTACCCGTAACACCGGTTGTTGTTTCAACACCAACATTATCCCGTGAGAATACTTCATAGTTATAGACACCACTGTAATTGTTTATTTGAATGCTTATTTCACCATCAGATCCATTAAAACAGGTAACCGGTTTGGTTTCGGCAATAAGAGCTTCTATAGTATTGTATTCGGGAACATTTACCACAGGGGTGAGATACGTACAACCTGCGTTACCAACATCAGTAACCGCAAATATATAATCCCCCGGGGTACTTATAGACCAGCTTACCGTATCACTACCACCCGAATTCTGAACGGGTTCTGAGCCCAGCGGTAATATTTCCACATCATAATTACCCGGTCCCTGATCTATAATAATGTCTATGGATCCCGGACTAACGCCAGTACCGGAAGCATCACAAGTAATAGAATTTACATTAAATGTAAATGTAAGGCCTACCGGTGCGTTAATGGTTACCGTATCGGTAATTTCACAACCGTTTTGGTCCTTGGCCGTTAGAATTATAGTCTGGTTAGTACCATTATCGATCACCTCAAAAACGTTACTGGTTTGAAAATTAGTACCGTCAAAAGCCGGAGTACCATCATTCATACTATAGGTATAAGTTGGCGTACCTGTATTAGCTCCGGTACCATCTCCGTTTGTATCAGTATATATTGTAATTGTAGCCGTATTAAACCTGTTGCTGCTAGGGTCGCAAGTGAATTCAGTATTCGTTGTGGCAATTTGCAATGGCGTAGGTTCATTAATTATTATATCGCCTGATCTGTCAGTACATCCCCTATCCGAAATTACCTCAACCTGATACGTTCCCTGAGCCAAATTATCAAAAATTGCTGTGGCTTGAGGGCCTTGCAATACTGTGGCCGTACCGCCATCGTATAACACATAAGTAAAAGGACTGTCTGTATCCGATCCGGGTAGTAATTCAACAGATATATATCCATCGTTCGCGCCATTACAAGTGATATCTCCCTTAGGCGTTGCCGATATCACCGGAGTGTTCACGATAGTCACATCAACTATGGCATTATCCTCACATAAGGGTATGGTGTTTGAATCCAGATCGGTTACTAAAATGTTATAGTTTCCGGGGAATACATTTGTAAACACGTTGGAAGCTTGTGGAGGACCAATAGGGTTTAGCAAATTATCGCGAAGTTGGAATTCAAAGTTTCCACTACCACCTGTTGTATTAACAGTAATGACACCATCACCTGCATTACAGGTAGGCTCAGTTGTTGCACTTGCTGTAATTGCAAAGAAATCGAATACCCGTGCTACTATACTATTGGTACAACCATTACCGTCCCTTACAATTATAGTATAATCACCAGGGTTGGGTACAATAAAATTAGGGCTTGTTTGGAATCCGCCTCCAATATCGTATTCAAATGTCTCATCGGGCAGGCCAGAACCTGTGCTCAGAGGAGAGAGGATGTTAACCGTGTAATTGGCAACTGCAGTACACTGATTCACAACATCCAGGGTGGGGATAGGAACACCGGGATTTTCTGTTACAGTTACTGTAGTAAAGGGCACATATGCAAAGCCATAACCAGGCGTTCCCCCAGTACCTCTAACCGTAACAAGGGCACCCACGTTACAGGTAGCAGGTTCATTATCATCAACAATCAGTGTTGGAATATCTGTTATAATATCTACGAGGGCACTGGCATCACAACTGGTATTGTTATCATTTACCAGGATCTGATAATTTCCGGGTGGAAGGGCTGTAAAAGATCCATTATAAGGAATAGGCTCATTGTTTAATACTATTGGACCACTTATAATAGCTCCTGTATTCGTATCCTGCAACTCTATAGTGAGATCCGCCGGAGAAGGAATACCTGCTACCTGGAAGTCTATTTGCCCGTTACCTCCCGGTGCACAAGAGGCCGTAGTTGCAGTAGCTGTTACCGCAATGGGCGAAGGTCCTAAAATAGGATCTATTTGTTCAATATATCTGCAACCCAGATCATCAATTACCTCTACAAAATAGGTTATTCCATATGCAATCTGACCTGTAAAATCGTGGGTGTCAATATCCACGTTTGGAGGTCCAAGAGGCCCACCTAATAGACCTATCTGATAAGGTGCAGTTCCACCCACAATATCTACGATATAGGTGAAGGCTGTTGTACAATCCGGAGGATTTGTAGTAGCCACAGGAACAAGATCTATTTGATTTTGTGTAATAGTAACTGTATCACGGTCTTCACATCCGGAAGCATCCTGAGTAACAATTGTATACGTTCCAGGGATTAAATTTGGGAAATTAACAGCAGTACTGGCTGTTGGGCCTACTGTAGCCACAGTGGCACCTGTAATATCCTGGACGATATACGTATAATCAGGTGTCCCATTGGCAACAGCCGTAACATCTATTGATCCTTCAACAGTACCAGCAGCACAAATCGCATTATTAGCAACGACGGTAGCATCCACAGGGGTGCTGGCATTAATTGTGGCAGATAATAACGGGGTTACACAGCCACGGCTATCCCTGATCATAAATGTGCTGTAGACTCCCGGTGCAAAACCAGAGAATATATTTTGTGAACTAAATGTGGTTCCGCTGTTATCACTATATTCATACGGTGGTACCCCAAAATTAGTATCGGGTACAAGGGTTATAATACCATTATTGTCGCCGCAGGTAGTATCTGTCGGATTTGCCGATCCTACAATACTCTCGGGCGGATCAATAGTAATTACATTAGTCTCTGTTGTACATCCCTGACTGTCTGTAACCAAAAACTGATAGGTTGTTGGCACCAAAATAGATCCATTGGGAATATCATAGATAAAGGAATTCCCGGTAATGTTATTTGAATTTGAAGTATAAGGGGCGCCATCAATACTTACCTCATAAATATCATAATCTCCTGCTGAAGTGTAACCATTGGTAATATTTACCTGAATCTGCGCAGAAATACCTCCACAAGTGAGCGGCCGAATTATAGTACCACTGGCTGTAACTTCAGGCTCTATGGTCTCAGTAATCGTATCCCGGCAATCATTGGCGTCTATGACCTCAATAGTGTAAGTACCGGGTGTAAGGTTATTAAAAGTGCTTGCACCACCTAAAGGACCACCATTTATTCTGAATTGATAAGGCGGAAGACCGCCAACTGCATTCACTGCAAGAGTAGCTGCATCTACATTATCATAGCAGAAATCGGATACACCTGCATCCAATGTTAGTGTTGGAGAGCTTAAAGAAGTAAGTGTAAAACTATCCGTAACGGTACATCCGTTAGCATCCGTCACACTAACCTGGTATAAACCATCTAAAGAAAGGTTAGAAAATGTATTTCCATTTTTAGGTCCTCTTGTTGAAGCATCAGGCTGAGTTAGGGTATATCGGTTACCGCCCCAACCACCTACGGTATTTATCGTAACACTACCAATGTTGCCGTTCTGACAACTCATCGCGGTAACGTTAAGACTACTTATGGCAAAAGCTACAGCAGGCTCCTGGATCACCAGGGTGGCCGTATCCGCACAATTTGTATCTTCATCTGTTACTGTAATCGTGTAACTACCTGCAGGTAAACCTGTAACATCAATAATCCCGGCTGATTGCCCGTTAAAGACAGGACCAGCATCAATCTGATAGCTATAAGTTGTATCAAAACCATCGACTAAATAACGGCCTTCGCCATCACTGTCGCCAACACAGGTAACGACCCTGGTGGCTTGTGCCTGAACTGCAATGGAACTAATATCTGTTATTGCAAAGGCTTCATCATAACTACAACCCTCATTATCTGTAACCCTAAAAGTATAGGTGCCCAGGCCAAGGCCTGTAAAAACAGGATTATTAAAATTGTTTATAGCGCTTCCGGCCGGAGCAATAATTTCATAAGTATAAGGTGCTGTACCATCTGTTACCGCCACTGTAACCGACGCACTGCTTGTTAAACAATTGATACTGGAAATGGTAAAGTCCATATCCGTTGGTTTGTCTAACGCATTAAATACAATAGGAGGCAGACTTTGTACACAACCATTGGCATCCCTGATTTGTGGTGTATAGGTCCCTACCCCAAGATTGGTATAAACCGTCGTAGGACTAAAACCAGCACCAAGACTATAGTCGTATGGAGGCGTTCCTCCGGCTACTCCTGAAATTGTTATTTGTCCGCCGTTTTCATCTATACATGTAGGGATAGAATTTGCTGTTGCGGTTCCTGTAATATTCGAGGGGGTTCCAACAGTCTCTGCAGATGCAGGTGTTGTACACACAAAGGAACCCTGTTGATAACGGATGATAATATCGTAATTGCCCGGGGCTAAATTGTTAAAAACGTTACTTCCCTGGTAGTTTGTGCCATTATCACTACTGAATTCAAGATTATAGCCAAACCCATTGGTCACATTCACTGTAATCCTACCGTCATTCACCCCTCCACAATTCGCATCTTCTGTTGTTATGGTAAATATTGGTGGGGGTAAGTCTTCAACATCTATACTTGCAGTTTTGGTACATCCATTGGCATCTTCAACTAAAATATTATATGTTCCGGCCGATGTCACGGTAAATACGGCAGAACTGGCATAGGGGGCGCTAAAACTTACACCACCGTCTAAGCTATATCGATAAGGTGAGGTACCTCCCGAGGTGTCAATAGTAACATCTACGGATGCCGCCCCGCAACCAAAACTATCTGAAGCTGTCGCAGAAACCGCTAAGGGACTTATTCCGCTTCCAATATCTATTGGATCATTATTAATATCCAATGTTATGAGTTCATTACACTTATTTGTTTCCACACGTACGCTATAAACGCCGGGGCTAACATTTGCAAAAGTGTAATTACTAGCAGCATCAGGGCCAAAAGTATCAACCGTAACACCGGCTTTTAGTAAACGGTACGTATAAAATCCAGGGACTCCCGCGACCTGAACGTCTATACTACCCAGTTCCCCACTACATAAAATATCATTTGCTGTAACATCTACGGTTATGTCCAGATCCTGCACAGTAACTGTATTAGAAGGGAAAAGACAAGCACTGCCTGAGACATTTTTTAAACGTACCCATACCCTATAATTTCCTGCAGTTGTAATATCAAAAAACGGATCATCCTGATAAGGACCTCCGGAATTATTAAGACTGTATTCATATCCTGCGGGGACATTGGTTACCTCTACCCTTCCTGGGTTCCCACATACAATATCCTCATGAATTAGCTGAGGGTCCAGTGGATTTAAAGAAGACTTAAAATAGTAATATTGCCCACCATCTACCCGTACACGAAATTCTCCCGAAGAGTCAAGGTCATACGTAGAGTTTGTCCCTACGGTATCATAACAGGTATTATTGGTATTTGCGCAATCATCAATAACAGACAACGCACATCGGTTGGGATCAAGCTTTTGCCATTCATAGCTACTCCCGCTCTGACTTAGGGTAATTGTTCGAATATCACTGGTTCCGCAAAGAAAAAATTTCGCCAGGGTACTACCATCATTAGGGCATACTACTTCCTCATTAGCGCCCTGTATAATTGTCATGAACATAGGGGCATTCAATGAAGATTCCTTTATAGAAGAACTTTTAAATGAGGTATCGTAGGTTATGACATCGGTTTTGGAAGAAGGACTGTTTACCTCTTCTTTCAATGCCAATTCTGTTATAAGCTCATAAACTTTGTTATTTGCTATAGCCGAAGTTCCCACAATAGAAAGCGCTAGCAAAAGCACGGCATAAACAAGTTGCCTCGAGTTTTTTGGGAGCATAGGTTAATTCGTGTTATGGCAAGAATATGCGTGATTTGGGATCAGTATATTCTACAGCGTAATTATTTAAACTTATAATTTCTATTTATCTTTAGGCGTATTATGCACCTACTTATTTAAAAATTTAAACGTTGAATTATGAAAAATAGTATGAAAGCCCTGTTTTTATTCGTTGTAATGACCAATTTGTCCTGTGGACAGAAGACCGACAATGAAATTAATACCCCAATCGAAACCACTTTTACCGCGGAGTTACTGGTTGATGGACTCGAAATACCATGGGGCATGGTTTTCTTACCCGACGGAAGTCTCCTTATCACTGAAAAATCTGGTGATATCATTCGATTTAAAGATGGTCAAAAGACCACTATATCAAATGGCCCAGAAGTCTATTATAGGGGACAAGGGGGGTTATTGGATATAGAACTACATCCCGATTACGAAAATACCGGATGGATTTATTTTTCTTATTCCTCCGAGGAAGGGGAAGATAAAGGTGGAAATACTGCCATTATGCGCGCCAAATTAAATGATAACTCATTGGTTAACAAAGAAATACTATATAAAGCTTCACCGAACACTACAAAAGGTCAACATTTCGGATCCAGACTGGAATTTGATAATGCCGGCTACTTGTATTTCTCTATTGGGGAGCGGGGTGAACGCGATATAAATCCTCAGGATATTACACGAGATTGCGGAAAAATCTACCGAATTCATGATGATGGTAGGATACCAAATGACAATCCCTTTGTAAATGATCCAAATGCCAAACCGGCTATATTTACCTATGGAAACCGTAATCCTCAAGGGATGGTAAAACATCCAGAATCCGGTGCCATTTGGATTCATGAACATGGACCACAGGGAGGAGACGAAATTAATATTGTGGAAAAAGGGGCCAATTACGGTTGGCCGGTGATAACCTATGGTATCAATTATAGTGGCACTCCTATAACAGACCTCACTGAAATGGAGGGTATGGAACAACCTATTCATTATTGGGTTCCCTCCATCGCACCAAGTGGAATGACATTTGTTACTTCAGATAAATATCCAGGCTGGAAAGGAAATTTACTTGTGGGATCCCTTGTTTTTCAATATTTGGAACGCCTGGAACTATCGGGAAACGAAGTAACTTACCGTGAAAAACTTATGGAAGACATTGGCAGGGTAAGAAATGTTCGACAAGGCCCTGATGGCCTCATTTATGTGGCGGTTGAAGGAAAAGGGATTTACAAATTGGTACCCACAGAATAGCAATCTAATGATAAGTCAGCAATAGAATTTCTATTTTTAACGGCTTCAACAAATGAAAATTTTTATAGCAAGTTATTTCCTGATTGTTTCATGCCTGGGCTATTACTTATTTCAGGATAAAGAGTTAAAAGAAAGTATTGAAAGAGGTAAAGTTATCTATACCGATTTCTGCATTACCTGCCACTTAGAGACGGGAGAAGGTGTGGAATTCACCTTTCCACCTTTAGCTAATTCAGATTATTTAATGAACAACAGGGAGGCAAGTATAAAAGGTGTAAAATATGGTCAGCGGGGCGAACTTATAGTTAATGGGGTGACTTATAACAATACAATGATGCCTTTGGGATTAGAGGATGAAGAAATAGCTGATGTAATGAATTATGTCCTGAATTCATGGGGAAATTCAGGAGCTAAAATGGTAACTGTTGAAGAAGTGAATTCAATTTCTAGGTAAGATCATTTTTTCAGGGCATCCAGTGCTTCTTTAACGGATCCATATTGGTTAAGTACTTTTTGGGCTTCGTTATAACTCAGCTGCAATCCTTCCATTAAATATCTTGTACCCCTATCTACCAGTTTATTGTTGCTCAATTGCATATTTACCATTTTATTACCCTTAACCCTGCCTACTCTTATCATTAAGGCAGTGGTGATCATATTTAAAACCAGCTTTTGGGACGTTCCACTTTTCATCCGCGTACTGCCGGTAACAAATTCAGGGCCTACGTCAATTTCTATTGAGATATCAGATGAAGTTGCCAATGGTGACCCAGGATTGTTGGTTATGCCTGCCGTTAAAATCCCGTGGGCTTTTGCCTCCCTAATACCCCCAAGTACATATGGCGTTGTTCCTGAGGCTGCAATGCCAACAAGGACATCCTTTGCGGAAATGTCGTAAGCCTTCAGGTCTAACCAGGCTTGTTCAGTATCATCCTCTGCAAATTCCACGGCCTTTCTAATCGCGGAATCTCCTCCGGCGATCAGCCCTATAACCCTGTCATGGGGCATTCCATAGGTTGGAGGGATCTCAGATGCATCTAAAACACCAAGTCGCCCACTTGTTCCCGCTCCTATATAAAACAAGCGTCCACCTTCATAAAAACGGTTCTCCAGCGCATTAACAAGTTTGGTAATCTGCGGAATTGATTTTTGCACTGCCCCTGCTATTTTCTTATCTTCATTATTGATGTTTTTCAGAATGGACTCTGTGTTCATTAATTCCAAATCTGTATAATTGGAGGGAGTTTCCGTAATTTTTTTGTAATCAGCCATTTTAGAGAAGATGTATATCCTGGTTTCTATAAAGGTTAAGAAGATTATTTTCCGGTGCCAATTCGGTAATCATAGTATTGATAGAATTTATATCACAGGTTTTATATTGATGCTGTGAATTGAGCTTTTCGGATATACACAAAAGTACCGTTTTTTTGGAAGCGTTGATAACTGCCTTTTTCATCTGCACAATATCCCAGTCAAACTCCGTTAATCCGTGAATGGAATCAACATATCCGGTCCCAATAAAACTATAATCAAACCTGATTTCCGATAATTGATGCACTGTATAAGCACCTATCGAAATCTGAGCCTCCCTCGAAATTTCTCCTCCGATAAAAATTACCTTGATATCAGGATTTGTAAGTAATTGCAGGGCAACGGGCATACTCACTGTAAAACAGGTAAGTTTTAGTTTAGGGGGGATTAAACGAACAAGCTCCTGGCATGTGGTTCCTCCGTCTATAAAGATTACACTGCCTTCATGGATGAGGTTAACTGCTTTCTTGGCAATGGAAACCTTTTTATCATGTGCATATATATTCGGATTACTGCTCATCAGGCCGGTAAAGCCAAGTGAAATTGCCCCTCCGTGAACTTTTCGTAATTTATTCAGGGTATCCAATTCTTTAACATCTCTCCTTGCTGTATCTATAGACACATTGAGTTTTTCTGCTATATCGGTTAATAATATGCGGTTGTGCAATTCTACTTCATTTACTATAGCCAGTTGCCGTTCTTCTTTTAACATAAGTTGAATCTGAATAATTAATGTTGACAAAGTTACTAAAATTATTTATTATGCTGTTTTATGCTGTTTTTATAAATTATAACCTTATTATATATCAATTTAGTGCATTTTATATTGCAATATACTGCAAATATCAAAGTTTTGTTTATATTTGCCTGGAGTATTAAAAAACACATACAGCTAAAATGGCAGAAACACTTTCAAAACAAAGCAAGATGTCCTTCCCAACAGACGAAGAATCAAGGAAATTTGAAAAAATCAATACGGTTATTCACGATAATTCAGAGCAGGCATCTTTTTATGTAGCTAATGAGATTGCAGAACTCATCAGACAAAGACAAAAGCAAGGTAAAAATGTGGTACTAGGTTTGGCAACAGGCTCCACTCCTACTAAAATGTATGAATTTTTGGTAAAATTCCACAAAGAGGAAGGCCTGAGTTTTAAAAATGTGATTACTTTCAACCTGGATGAATACTACCCAATGGATTCTGATTCCATTCATAGCTATGTCCGCTTTATGAATGAGCATTTGTTCGATCATGTAGACATTAAGAAAAGTAACATTAATATCCCGGATGGAACATTGGATAAAGAAGACGTTCGCGAATTTTGTATCAATTACGAGAAAAAAATTATAGATGCCGGTGGCATTGATATTCAAATTCTTGGTATAGGACGAACCGGGCACATAGGTTTCAATGAACCTGGTTCATCCCTGACAAGTAAAACAAGGATTGTAAGACTTGACAGGGTAACACGATTGGATGCCGCAAGTGATTTTTTTGGATTGGAAAATGTTCCTGTTAAGGCCATAACCATGGGGGTTGGATCCATCATGGCAGCAAAACGAATAATTTTAATGGCCTGGGGGGAAGGCAAATCCGAAGTAATTGAGCAGGCCGTTGAAGGTAAAATAAGAGAATCTATACCGGCGACATTTCTACAGCATCACAATTCATGTGATTTTATAATAGATCATGCAGCAGCATCAAAGCTTACAAGAATAAGTACACCCTGGCTGGTAAGCGAATGTGATTGGAATGATAACCTTATAAAAAGGGCTACTATATGGCTCTCTGAAAAACTGAATAAAGCAATCCTTAAGTTAACAAATGAGGATTACAATGAATATGGAATGGGTAATTTAATAGCAGAAATTGGTTCTGCAGAGCACATTAATCTCATCGTATTCAACCATTTGCAAGCTACTATTACCGGATGGCCCGGTGGCAAACCTAACGCAGATGATAGCCGGAGACCTGAAAGGCGAGATCCATATCCCAAAACAGCACTTATCTTCAGCCCTCATCCGGATGATGATGTTATTTCAATGGGGGGTACTTTACTGCGATTGGTAGACCAGGGGCATGAAGTACATGTTGCTTACCAGACCTCAGGAAACATTGCCGTCTTCGATGACGAAGTAATCCGCTTCCTGGACTTCGCAACTGATGTACAACAGGAAAATGATGCCTTAACCCAGCAGGTAAAAGAAGTAAGGGAATTTCTTAAGAACAAAAGGCCCGGACAGCTAGATAGCCCGGAAATTCAACAATTTAAGGGCCTGATCAGAAAAGGAGAAGCTCTGGCAGCTTGCAGGTATTGTGGTGTGGATGAAAAGAATGCACACTTCCAAAACCTGCCTTTCTATGAAACAGGAACTGTGAAAAAGAAACCCCATTCGGAAGAAGATATTCAAATTACTTATGAATTACTAAAGAAAGTCAAGCCGCAACAAATATTTGCTGCCGGGGATCTATCAGACCCGCACGGCACCCACAGGGTTTGTCTGCAAATCATTTATGGAGCCATAGACAAGTTGGTTAAGGAAGGAGCAGAATGGATAAAGGATTGTTATGTATGGCTATACAGAGGTGCATGGCAGGAATGGGATATTGCAGATATGGAAATGGCTGTTCCAATAGGACCCATGGACATGGAACGAAAAAAGAATGCCATTTTTAAACATCAGTCCCAAAAGGATGCGGCAATGTTCCCCGGCAATGATGAACGGGAGTTTTGGCAAAGGGCTGAACAGCGAAATAAAGAAACAGCCATGAAATACAATTCTTTGGGGATGGCGGAATATGAAGCTATGGAAGGATTTGTTCGATATAAATTCTAGTAAATATCCAATAGATAGTGATAGAAGGCCTTTTTAGTTCTAAAACAGGCCTTTTTTTTACAAGTAGTCAAAAAAAAGGATGACATGGTAGATAATAATTCCAATACTTATGTAACCATTGAACTTCCTGTTCAGTGGGGTGATATGGACGCGGCAAAGCACGTGAACAATACTATTTATTTAAGATGGATAGAATCAGCTCGCATTGAGATGTTTCTAAAAATGCAAAAAGGCGAATTTGAGTTCAAGAAGATAGTACCAATTCTGGCCTGGCAGGATTGTAAATACATCTTTCCAATCACCTTCCCGGATAACGTTGTCATTAAATTAGATATTATTGAATTATTAGAAGACAGAGTACTTTGCGAAGGAAAAATCTATAGCAAAAGGCATGAACGAATTGCGGCGATATCCAAATCTTTGCTAATGGCTTATGATATGCAGGAATTAAAAAAACATCCTTTTCCTGAGACATGGAGAAAGTCATTCATAGATTTTTACGGTGAATCGATTTTAAAATAATTCAATTGCAAACAAAGTTCAAATAAAGGATGAATGAACAAAAGATAAAAAGGAAAAAAATCTTAATCAAAATATTGACGTGGATACCTTCATTGATATTGACTTTATTCTATATCCCAAATGCATTAAATAAATTGCTCGACCCAAGTCAAACCGGTAAGATTGTTGAAAGTAGTGCTGTTATGATTACAGCTGGTGTTTTTATATTGGTTGGAACAGCTCTTTTCTTGTATAATAGAACAATGCTCATTGGAACATCAATGTTAGTCTTATATATGCTTTCTATTGTCTTGATTCATATCTACAAAGAGAAGTCCTCTGAAGTTCTAATACTAATTCTTACGGCAACTTTATTCGCAGCTTACATGCGAAAAAGACCATTGCTTCCTTTAGAGGAAGGTAGATAAGTTCAAATAAACGATTAGTTGTGTATCTTAAAATTTATACATAACTTGAACCATTATTAATACTATTGGTTCATTATGGGTGTAATCAGAAAATCTATCACTTTTACAGAACAACAAGATGCCTTCGTCAAAAGTTTGATCGAGCAAGGTTTCTACACGAACGACAGCGAATATATCAGAGATATTATTCGTAAAGACCAGGATCGTAGAAAACTTATAGTTGATTTGAACGAAGCTTTGACTGAGGGACTTGAAAGCGGGCCAACCGATGCCACTATCGATGACATTTGGCAGGAAGCGATAAATGAGCACCATGGCGGAAAGTAAATATGTCATAAGTGCCAAGGCGAAGGAAGACATTAAGGCTATTGCCAAATACACAATAGAAAAGTTTGGGGAGGGACAATCGCTGAAATATGCACAAGGTTTAAAGAAAGTTTTAGCCGATTTATGTAGTAATCCGGAACTAGGAAATAGTTATGTTGCAGTAAAGAACAAAATGTTAATGCGTTACCGATATAAAGCACATGTAATATTCTATTTTAAATCCTCTTCAAATGAACTATTCATTGTCAGGGTTTTGGGAGGTCGGATGGATTTTTCAAAACATCTTAAGTAAAGTTCAAATAAAGGATAAAAAAACCAACATTGGAATTATGTTTAAAAAGACTGCCCTAAACCAATGAAATCGAACAAGCAGAGTGGTAAAAATCTAAATTGGTTGAAGAAGGCCCGAGCGGGTTGGGGTTACAATGGCGATAGGAGACCTCCTTTCGCAGAGGAGCCGAAAAAAGGACAGCGATCCGTTTGGGACTTTCCCCGTCCACCGATTATCGAAAAAGTGACCAAACATATAACGGTAAGCCATAAGGGCAAACTCATTGCAGATTCCCACAATTCCCTTGCAGTACTCGAGACCGCGAGTCCCCCAACTTACTACATCCCCAGGCAGGATATCTATATGGAAATGTTGGTCAGAATACCTAGAAAGACCTCATTGTGTGAATGGAAAGGCAGTGCCATCTATTGGGCGCCTAAAGGCAATGTGGACCTATCTGTGGCTTGGTCCTACCCCAAACCTTTTAAGGAATTTGAAGGTCTAAAAGATCTTTTGGCCTTCTATCCCCAGAATCTTGATTGTAAGGTCGATGGGATACATATCCAGCCACAACCCGGAGGATTTTATGCGGGATGGATAACACCTGACCTGGTCGGACCTTTCAAAGGGGAGCCCGGAACCGGACACTGGTGATGGTTTTTTTGAGACATTCAAGACTATCAGAAGTTGAAAAGGGATAAGCCTTATATTATAAAAGCGAACTTTCAGAAAGTATAAATAAACGATGGATATAGAAAGAGAAAATGAATATTAAATATAAAGTTGGCGATTTAATTTATGATTGAATGAATACCAACCTGGCTGATTTGGAATTTTACAAGCGGTGGCTGCCACAAAATAAGGATGCCCATATACGTGAGCTTTGTTGCGGCACAGGCAGACTTACTCTTCAAATTGCAAAGGATGGATACGATATCAGTGGGATAGATAACACTTCTTCAATGATTGAACAAGCAAAAGTAAAAGCTTCCGAAAGCAGATTAGAAGTTGAGTTTATTGAAGCGGATATTAGAACTTTGGACTTGCAGTAAAAATACGACCTTGTTTTTATTCCATTTAATTCAATCCATCATTTATATAACAATGAAGATTTATTTAAGGCATTTAATGGTGTTAAAAATCATCTCAAAGAAGGAGGTTTGTTTCTGTTAGATTGCTTTAATCCCAATATTCAATTTATTGTAGAATTGGACATGAGACTGTTTTTCCCTCAAGAATTAGATTCATACCTGGAACGGAATGGTTTTAATATTATTCATAAGTTTGGAGGTTTTGAAGAAGAAGCATTTCATGACAATTCGGAAAAACAGATATTTGTTTGTCAATAGGCTGTCTATGTTGGTTCAGATATTTAGATTCTATTTACAAGTAAATGATACATTAAGACATAAATTAGGCAGGTGGAATATTCCCATATTGGATATGGAATAACTACCCAACAACGTATCCTATGAAAGGCCCAAGTCCAGTTCTCTAAAGTCCAAAAAAAGGATGAGTAGAAGAAATTAACGAAACCCTCCTTTTTTAGATACAATCGTTAAGAAAATGAATCCCTTTTCTTACATTTAAATCAAATAAACCAACATGATAAAAAAAAATAAAGGGGCATGGATCTGGATCCCGGTGCTCTATTTTACACAGGGCCTTCCTTTTGTTTTGGTTGTTACCGTCTCCGTAATTATGTATAAAAAACTCGGAATTAGCAATGCTGATATTGGTTTATACACCAGTTGGTTATATCTGCCTTGGGTAATAAAACCATTATGGAGCCCTTATGTAGATCTTATAAGTACGAAAAGAAATTGGTTTTTATCAATGCAACTTCTGGTCGCTATCGCCTTGCTGGGTGTGGGTCTTTTTCTTCCCACTAATATTTTTTTCGTGACCACCTTAGCATGTTTCTGGATGGCTGCTTTTGCATCGGCTACAAATGACGTGGCTTCAGATGGGTATTACATGATCGGATTAACCCAGGATAAGCAATCTTTTTTCGTAGGCATTCGGAGTACCTTTTACAAGCTGGCTAATGTTACAGGTCAAGGGCTTTTGGTTATTCTGGCAGGGTTTTTAGAAAATTACTACGGGGATAATACCAAGGCATGGTCTTTGACAATGATATGCGCGGCACTATTGATGTTCGCATTAACACTAACCAATTTTTTCGTAACGCCTAAGTATGAATCCTCTGAAGCCATTGAAAAGCAAAAACCTGCCGGTTTTTTTGAAGTTTTTTCTACATTTTTCAATAAAAAAGGTATGGGTATAGCATTAGCTTTTGTACTCTTTTTTCGTTTTGGAGAATCGCAATTGGTGAAAATGTCAGCCCCGTTTTTTCTTGATTCCACATCTAAAGGCGGATTAGGCTATAGCACTGCAGAAGTAGGCTATATCTATGGTACTATTGGTGTTATTATGTTAACGATTGGAGGTATATTAGGCGGGATCTTAATCTCTAGAGATGGTCTAAAAAAATGGATGTTGCCCATGGTGCTTTCCATAAATATTCCCAATGCCTTTTACGCTTACCTGGCCATAACAAATACGACCGATAAGTTTGCCGTTATAACCACTGTAGTCCTGGAACAATTTGGTTACGGTTTTGGCATTGCCGGATTTATGGTCTTTCTGATTTATATAGCCGAAGGAGCCTCTAAAACTTCCCACTACGCCCTTGCTACCGGCTTTATGGCCCTTGGTATGATGCTTCCGGGACTAATTAGTGGCTATATTCAGGAATGGCTTGGATATGATGGTTTCTTCATATGGGTCGTAATTGGAGCACTTCCCGCATTGTTAATTTTAAAATATTTAAAATATCCAGCAGATTATGGTAAAAAAGGGGCAAATCCGGAATTATAAAATCATCGACTATCAAAGCGCTGCAAATTCACTCACCCTTGCGGAAAAAGTTGGACAGTTTTTTATGCCTGCCGCATTTATCAATGACAGTGAAGAAGAAATACTAAAGCTGCAGGAGTTAATTAGAAAGTACCATCTTGGAGGACTCTGTTTTTTTCATTCCAGGGCCAGTGCTGCTACAAATTATGAAGGAAAGAAACAAGTAGTTTATAATAAGGATAGTTTTAGTGTTTTGAAAAGCCTTATTAAACGTTACCAACAAGTTGCCAAATATCCACTAATAATTAGTATTGACGCAGAATGGGGATTAGCAATGCGGATAGAAAATACGCCACAATACCCATATGCCATAACTTTGGGTGCCTTGGACAATAATCATGACGATGTTATTACAGAAGTGGGCAGGAACATTGCCAGTGACTGTAAGCTGGCAGGAGTACATTGGAACTTTAGCCCGGTAGTTGACATTAATAGTAATCCTGAAAACCCGGTAATAGGCTATAGATCATTTGGAAGTGATAGGCACAATGTGGTGCAAAAATCTCTTGCTTTTGCCAAAGGACTACAGAGTAAAGGAATACTTACCAGTGCGAAACACTTTCCGGGACATGGCGACACAGCTACGGATTCTCATTTGGGTCTTCCTATAATAACCAAATCAAAAGATGAACTCCTTGAGAATGAATTGTACCCGTTCATTCAGTTGATTCAAAATGGGGTAGATTCCATTATGGTAGGACATCTTGCCGTACCCGGTCTGACTGGCGGCTCAATGGAACCTTCTTCCATTTCAAAGAAAATGATCAAAGGGCTTTTACGAGAAGAATTAGGATTTCAGGGGTTAGTTGTATCTGATGCAATGAATATGCATGCTGTTTCCAAAATGTATTCCAATAAGGGCGATTTAGAATGGGCGGCATTTGATGCCGGCAATGATATTTTATGCTTTGCCGAGCACATACCTGAGGGTATTGATAAAATACAACTCAATGCAACGAGCACTCAGATTGAAGAGGCATTTAAACGAGTTTGGGAGTTGAAGGAAAAAGCCATTAATTCAGAAGTTAAAATCCCGAATGAATTGAGTAAACCCGATATTTTGAACATGGAAATTGCTAAAAATTCCATGACAATTTTTAGGGGAAACATTAGTGATATTAATACATTGAAGGAAGAGGGATTTTTGAGTATATCAAACCTTCAAAAAACTGATAATTTATTTATCACATTACTAGAAGAGCATTTAAACTTTAAAATTACTTCACTTCATGAAGTATCTTATAAAAGTGATATGGCCAGGGAGGAAAACATACTGCTTTCTTTATTCCCGCCACAGGTGAAACCAGCTCATAATTTTGGTTTTACCGAGACTGAAATCAGGCTTATCAACGATCTGATAAGTTCTAAAAATGTTGTGCTTTATCTTTTTGGGAATCCGTATGCATTAAGGGTTTTTGATTATAAAAAAATTAAGGCGGTTGTTCTGGTTTATCAGGAATTCAGCGTATTCCAAAGAGTAGCGGCAGAACATTTTTTTGGCAGGCTCAAGGCAAATGGTAAATTACCTGTCGTTTTATAGGGTCTCAATATAAACTTCAAAATTAGCGTTATTAAAGCCAATAAAAAAGCCCCATATATTAAATCCTATACGGGGCTACAATTTTATAAAAGGCTAACTCTTTATAGTTCCTTTATCTTAATATTTCTGAACCAAACATCATCACCATGATCCTGAAGTCCAATATAACCTTTAGAAGGAACATCAGCCCAATCCGGATTTAGATCCGGGAACTTACTGCCTGCCACCATTTCATTCCATTCTGGAGTCCAGAGGTGGTATTCCACAACATTTACACCGTTTTGTTTATGAACAACTGTGCCCTTATATACGGTAAGCTCAACTTTATTCCATTCTCCTACTGGTTTCGCATTTTGTGGTTTTGCAGGAATCAAATCATACAACGAACCAGCCATACGATTACCATCTTTACCTAATTTGGCATCGGGGTGCTTCTCATTATCCAACACCTGCATTTCAGGAGCAGTTTTCCAGATATAATCCAACTTTTCTTCCCCTAGGTAAAAGATACCTGAATTTCCACCTTCAGAAATTTTCCACTCTAAGCTCAAGGTAAAATTCTGAAATTGTTTATCGTAAATGATATCACCGCCGTCTTTTGAACCTGCTTCTCCTCTACCTGAACCAATCATATGCAAGGTGCCGTCAACAATATCCCACCCTGCAGGAAAATTCTCTTTCTTGTAGCCTCTCCAACCCTCTGAAGTTTTTCCATCAAAAAGCAATACCCAGCCATCAGCCTGCTCCTCCGGAGTTAGAGCATTGATTGGCGCTTCTTCTGATTCTGGCACCATTTCAGTTTCTACAGCTGCGGCTTCCTCTTTTTGATCTGCTTTCTTGTCTTTACAACTTGATAATACTGGAATCAAAATCAAGCCAAAAATTACCACTAAACTAATTTTTCTCATTTGTTTCTTCTTTTTTGATTTTTATGGGTAGAATCTGCCTGAACAGCCAGTTCTACCCATTTTTATTTGTTGTCAAAATTCATTCTCGAATCAATGCCTTATGCAGGCATATCAGGTAATGACCAGCCATCTCTATAGGTGTGCTTGATCAATTCCTGAGAATATGCTATTGCATTCATTGGCT
>NZ_CAMYKG010000045.1 GCF_947258925.1 uncultured Eudoraea sp.
TTTAATTGATAATTTTGAATGGGCAGAAGGATACCATCCGAGGTTTGGGTTGGTATATGTGGATTTTGATAGCCAAAAGAGAATAATTAAGTCCTCAGGTAAATGGTTTATGGAGTTTTTGAGCGAGGATAAAAATTAATTCACAAGACAATTGGAAACTAAAAAAGCAGATGTCCCCACCTGCTTTTATAAACTAACTCAAACTACATAAAATAAATAAGAACGTTTCCTTTTAAAGGCTTCCCAAAAATACATGGCATATTCAATCCTGACGTTAAGTTAATTGAAAGAATAGGTTACCATTTCTTATTTTAAATACCTTGTCAAAAAAAAGACCTCAATCATATTTTCTTTATCCTCCAATCCAAGATCTTTTCTATTGCTTCAATTTGGGCCCTGGACAATGTAAGTTCACTGGCTTTGGCAGTTTCCTGAATCTGCTCGGGGTTCCGGGCGCCTACAATTGCCGAGGTCATCTCTTTGTTCCGTAATACCCAGGCCAATGAAAGTTGGGCCAGGCTAATCTTTTTTTCATCAGCAATCTTGGTTAGTTGTTCTATTACCTCAAGGTTTATACTCAATTGGGGTTCCATAAAAAACGGATGTCTGCTTCGCCAATCCGAGTCGGGAAGGGCCATTGCTCTTTCCCTGGTAAATTTCCCGGTGAGCAATCCCGCTTGCATAGGGCTGTAGGCAATAATCCCGATCTGGTTGGTGCCGCAATATGCCATAATTTCTTCTTCAATCTCACGGCGAAACATACTATAAGGCGGTTGCAATGAAGTGATAGGGTGTATTGCCTGTGCCCTTTTTAATTGTTCCAGACTAAAATTAGAAACCCCTCCATATCTGATTTTACCTTCTTTTATAAGATCAGCTACGGTTCCCCATCCTTCTTCTATCTCTTCATCCGGTTCTGGCCAATGAATCTGGTATAGATCAATCACATCTATAGCCAAACGTTTCAAGCTTGCATCTACCTCCCTCCTTATACTGTCTGACCGCAGCGATTTTCCAATCTCCCGGCTATTCCCTACCCAAACGCGCCCACATTTGGTAGCAATGATCAATTCATTCCTGATGCCTTTAATTGCCCTTCCTACAACTTCTTCAGCATGGCCATGTCCGTAGATAGCTGCTGTATCTATCCAATTGATCCCCTGATCCATTGCTTTATGAATAGCCTTTATAGAATTCGAATCATCCTGAGGACCCCAACCAAATTTCCAATCTCCACCACCCATCGCCCAGGTTCCTAATCCTATAGTAGTTAAATCAAGGTTGCTATCGCCCAATTTTCTTGTTTGCATAACTACGAGTTTAATACTAATAAAGATACTTAACCCTTTTCAGATTTCTACTTGGGGTTTAAGGAATTTTTGCATGGATATCTGCTATAAGAAATTAAACTGGTTGATAGTTTTTAGGGGGTTGTAAGAGATTAAATCCCAATGTTGTATCTTTAATCATTGATTCTAATAAAAATTTTATAGTATGGATAATTCTGGAAATACCTTAATAGGACTTATCGCTGGTACGGCAATTGGAGTTGCCTTAGGCGTACTCTTCGCACCTGATAAAGGAGAAGTAACAAGAAAAAGGCTAGCTGATGAAGCTGCTGCAGCCCAGGCCAATCTGTCTGAAACTGCTGCTGATTTAAAAGAAAAGATTAAGGACAATTTAACCTCAGATCCGAGTGCCCTGGAACATGGGATCGAGGGTCTCATCTCAAATGCAAGTTATAAGGCGGATGATATTATATCGGCATTAGAAAAAAAACTTAAGGAATTAAAAGCCAAAAACAGAAAATTAAAAAAAACTGCTAAATGAGTGTACTTGAATCCCTGGACAAGACGTCAAGTAAAGCAGTTAACCTTGGCGAAACATATATTAATAAGACGCAGGAGTATTACGAACTAAAAGTATTTCAGCAGCTCACGGCCACTACCGCTATGTTTTGCAAAGCTGCCATAATAGGAAGTCTGAGCTTTTTGATCCTTATTTTATTGATAGTTGCAGGCACTATGGCTTTGGGCCACCTTATTGGAAATATGGTTTATGCCTGTTTAATTAGTGCAGGCATTTTATGCGCCATTGGAGTTATTGTATATGCTCTTAGATCCCATATAGAAAACATGATTATTCGTACAATGTCCAAACAATTTTTCAATTAGATGAGACAGTATAAGAATAAAAATGAAATAAATCATGACCTGAAACGCCTTAGTCTTGAAAGGCAGATTGCCTGGGAAGAAATAAAGGGTCTTAAAGAGGGTTTTAAAGAGAGTATACGACCGCATAATTGGGTTGAACCTATCTTAACTACTGCTAAACGGTACGGTATTCAATTTCTTCTTAGCTGGTTACTTAAAAAGAAAAGATAAGAAAGCTGGTTATTTGATTTTAGTTTTCGGTTTGGCATTAGCTTTGAGTTTCACCATAATGTTTAAACTGCCCTATTCCCGTGAGCTGCCATACCCTGTTTTGTTGTTGCGTTTTAAGAATATTCAAAAATTGAATTCATATGACGCGTTTCATGCTTGTTTCATCCCTCTGTCTCCTGCTAATGCAATCTTGTGGGGAGAAAAAGGCTGAATCCCAAAAGGAAGAATCTAATCCTTTTGAACAAAAAACGGTGCTGAACAATTGGCGACCTCTGTTTAACGGAACCGACTTAGATGGCTGGACAATGAAAATTTTCGGGCACCCTTTAGGTGAAAATTTTGGAAATACTTTTCGGGTTTCCGATGGAATTTTGAGCATACGCTATGACGCTTATGGAGACGATTTCAAGAATAGGTTCGGCGCATTATACTTTAATGAGGAATTAGCTGATTACCGTTTAAAAGTAGAATATAGGTTTGTAGGTGAAACTGCCCCCGGTGCACCTGATTGGGGGTTTAGAGATAGTGGGGTCCAATTTCATTCCCAGTCCCCGGCCTCTTTAAAAGCCGATCAGCCATTTCCGGTTTCCCTCGAATATAATCTGCATGGCGGCAACGGAACGGATGAAAGACCGGTTGGAGCAATTTGTGCCAATGGTATGTTTGTGACCTTAAACGGGCAGCAAAATACAAGCTATTGCACCCCTCCCCTGGTACAAAGAACCTTTCATGGTGATCAATGGGTGACCATGGAAATAGATGTTAAGGATGGTAAAATAACGCATTATGTAAATGGGGAAGAAATTCTGAGTTATTCTAACCCTGTCTATAATCCAGAACATGAGATAGCCAAAACCCTTATTGTTGACGGGGATTCAGTAGTTAAAAACGGATATATATCCTTGCAGTCTAATAGTCATCCCATAGACTTTAGGAAGATAGAACTTTTGAGGTATTAAATTCAGATCAAAGATGATCAATAAATCAAAAATTGCGATTGTAACCGGTGCAGGTTCCGGTATTGGGAGAGCCGTAGCAATTGCTTTAAATAAAGATGGATGGACAGTCGTTCTGGCTGGCAGGGGTGAAAAAAACCTATCAGAAACTGCAGCGCTATGTAATGTGACCCACACATTGGTAGTACCAACGGATGTTAAAGAGCCGCTGAGTGTCAAAAATCTTTTTGCCCAAACACTAAAGGCCTATGGTCGCCTGGATTTGCTTTTCAACAATGCAGGGGTAAGTGCTCCTGTAAAGCCAATGGAGGAACTGACTGTAGATGAATGGAAACATGTAATCGATACTAATTTAAATGGGGTATTTTTCTGTACACAGGAGGCGTTCCGAATCATGAAATCCCAGGACCCTATAGGGGGGCGTATCATAAATAATGGTTCCCTTTCGGCACATGTACCAAGGCCTTTCTCAGCTCCCTATACCGCAAGTAAACATGCCGTAACGGGTTTAACCAGATCTACTTCGTTGGATGGCAGGGCCTACAATATTGCCTGCGGGCAAATTGATATTGGGAATTCGAAAAGTGAAATGACAAAAAAAATAGAAAAAGGAACACTACAGGCCGATGGTTCCTACAAAACAGAACCTACAATAAGCCCTGAAGATGTAGGCCGTACTATAGTTTATATGGCAAGTTTACCCCTAAATACCAATGTTCCTTTTCTTACGATAATGGCCAACCAAATGCCCTATATTGGCAGGGGTTAATATGTGAACAATACATTTATTTTTTATTTGCTGATCTATATGCGGCCACTTCACTCGCTGTAATGGGTTCTGCTTTATTTCCAAAACTATTTCGAATATAAGATGCTACATTAGCTATTTCTTCATCACCCAACATTCCATAACCCTGCATTACATTGGCATATTCAGATTTATTACCTTCCAGTTGCGCTTCAGATCCCTTAATAATAATCTCTAACAAGGTATTTTTGTCACCCAGCACATAGTCCGTTTTTATAAGAGGAGGGTTTAATCCGGGTACCCCCCCGCCATTGGCCTGGTGACAGGTTAAGCATACCTGTCTATATACTTTCTTACCTTCTGCAAGATAAGGCGGCAGTTTAGCCTTGGTAGCAGGTTTTGGGACATTTTGTATTTCAGTAATTGTGGAAGCTTCCTTCTTCTTTGCGGCAGTATTACAACTATTCAACAAAAAAATTGCGGTAAGCACAATAAGAAACCCTGGAATGGTATCCTTTAGCAATCTGTTTTTAAGCATATTTCCCTATTCTTTAGTATAAACAATCCTGAACAAAGTCCCTCCGGAATCATCTGATACGTATAGAGAACCATCAGGGCCCTGGGCCAAACCGGTAGGCCTGTGTTTTGCCTCACTTGGGGAAAAAACCTCTTCTAGTCCGGCGAAGCCATCAGCAAAAACCTGCCATTCCCCACTGGGTTTTCCATTCATAAATGGCACAAAGGCAACTAAAAACCCTTCCTGTTTTTCAGGTGCCCGGTTCCAGGAACCATGAAAAGCAATAAAAGCACCATTTTTGTATTCCTCCGGGAACATTTCCCCGGTATAGAAAAGAAGGGCGTTAGGTGCTATATGGGCAGGAAAAGTAGCGATAGGATCTATGGCATTTTCCCCTGCTGTTTTTATGCCATCTCCCCCATACTCGGGAGATAATATTTTCTTATTCTGATAATGATCATAATAAATATAAGGCCATCCGGCATCGTCACCTTCATTAATAATGTACATGGTTTCTGCAGGTAAGTTGGCTGAAGTCTTTTGGTCAAAAAGATCGGGGTAGAGTGTATTCAACTGATCTCTTCCATGTTGTGTAACTACCAGCTTGTTTAGTTTGAAATTCCAATCGAGACCTACCACATTGCGTAAGCCGGTAGCATATCTCTTCCCTTCGGCATAGGACTGTTTAAATTTATCTGCCCGGAATTGCCAAACACCTCCGGCAGAATCGAGTATCGCGCAAGGCATTACCCCGGGAGAACCTAAAGTGCGGTCTTCCTCCTGGCATGCATTGGAATACGCACCTATATTCACATAAATATTTCCATCGCCATCAAGTGTAAATGATTTTGTGGCATGGGTTCTGTAGGCTACCAATTTGGTAATCAGTGTATCAGGCGTCATAGGGTTTGTTACTTCGCCATTCGCGTCCAGTTCATACCTGAAAATTTCCTCATCGGAAGAAGCGTATAAATAATCTTCGTCCAAATAGATTCCAGTTCCGCCATAATCCGCAAAACCTTTTTTTTCGTCAGCTACACCATCACCATCCCGGTCTTCGAGGTAAAGAATACCTTCACCATCGATTGGTTTTCTCAACTTGAGGTAGATGGCCCCGTTAGAATTAACTGCAATATGACGTGGAGCCCCCAGGGAATCTGCCACCTTTATTACTCCGAAACCATCAGGCACCTTAATCCCTGCGTTATCAGCGCTTATGGCCAAAGCGGGCCTCCCCTCAGTATTTTCCTGTTTTTGCCTGCAGGCAGAAAATGCCAGTAGTACAATGCTAAAAAAAAGGAATTTTGTAATTAGATCATGTAATTTCTGTGAATTTCCGAACATACTATTTGAATTTATGGTCCCTAAATGTATACAATTTTATCCCCTTCTATATTTAAGATACAGATATTCCGAAAATCATTTATAGGGAGATTTATTTTTAAGGAAATCAAGATGAGGTCAAAGCTATCTTTTTTCCTGATTTTGCTGCCTTATATATGGCATCTATAATTTTCATGTCTTTCACGCCTTCTTCACCATCTACCGGAATCACAGGCTGTTTGTTTTCCAATAATATACCTGCCATTTCATCCATTTGAACAGTCTGATGCGTAATATGAGGATCCGTGAGTTCCCCCTTATGTGTGCGGGCTTTGATTGGTCCGTAACCCGTAGACGGCTGCATTTCTGCCCAACCTTCTATACCTGCAAGGTAAAATCTATCCAGATGGTTTACGGCATAGGTAGAAAGGCAGGAGGCCACAGCGCCACCGGGAAATCCCATTTGAAACTGAATGGTCTCATCTATTCCTTCCTTGAATTTAACGGGATCGTTTTTAGTCTCCTGTGCGGTGACCCAAATAGGTTCTTCGCCTATCATATAACGTGCCCCATTAATGGAATAGATACCAATATCCATCATTGCCCCACCTCCTGATAGTTTTTTATTCAATCTCCATTGATTGGGATCTCCAATTATAAAGCCCGATTGCCCCTGGAAGAAAATAATTTTTCCAAATTCTCCATTCTTTCTCATTCCGACTATTTTGAGGGTTTTGGCTTCGAAATGCATGCGATATCCAATTAACAATTTAACATTGGCGGCCTTACAGGCGTCTACCATCTGCTGGCCCTCTTTGGCGTTTATGCCCATTGGCTTTTCGCAGATAACATGTTTCCCAGCCCTGGCAACCCGCAGGGTAAACTCACAATGCAGACCGTTTGGAGTAATAATATAAACCGCATCAATATCCGGGTTATCCTTTATGTTATCAAAATTTTTATAATTGTAGCAATTTTTATCCGGGATATCATACTTTGACTGCCACCTGGTAACTTTTGAAGGTGTTCCACTAATTACTCCCACCAGTTTGGCTTTCCTGCAGCTTTGCATTGCTTCTGCTACCCGTGTTCCGTAACTACCTAAGCCCATAATGGCAACCCGTAATAGCGGGCCGTTGTAAGGGCCGTTAGCATAGGCAAAAAGATTGCTTGAATTTAATAAAACCGGCAATCCCAGGGCCGAAGTGGAAATTTTTCGTACAAATTCTCTGCGCGAGCTCATATAGTTATTTTTTTCAATGCATATAAACTTAAGCATTAATTTAATTGATCGCTAAATCAATTAAAAAATATGTATTTGAACTCCTTATACCTCATTGAAAGATTCGTTGAAACTTAATTTGTTAAGAATTTGTTAAATACTTTAAATATCACTAGCTTTATAGCACCAACTTTAAGATAAATATTTTTATGGAAGCTTCAGAAAAATTACTTTCGGCCCGGATTCTAACAGTAGTACTATCTACCTTACTTATTGCTGTAGTCATTCTTTTTTATAAGGAGTATGTCCCGGAATTACTTCTAAAGGCTGAGCATGCTATAGCTGCTTCCATGGGTAATATTGACTCTACTGTTGCCGCCAGGTAAATAGTGACTTTCATCTAATTTTTAAATTCATTATTCGTATTAAACGCGTTGATTCTTCACGCCCTTTCCTGAATTCTCCCCTCCTGCCAAGTATTGGTATCAACTTAAATCCCAAACCGACCGCCTTTTGTGGAATTGTTGGGATACAATAGTAAAAGTTACCAATGTAATAACTTGTATTTTACGTGTTTATAGACTATAAACGGTTTTTTTTAAGTACCTTTTAAAAAACAACTAAAACCAAAACAAAATGAAAAAATTAATTCTTTGTGCGCTACTCACTGTAGCATTTTCTATTAACGCGCAGGAGTCCTATTGGACCTACTACAATTTTAGTGTTGAACCGCAAAATGAGGCGGCAGTACTAAAACTTGTAGAAGACTATTTCAAGGAACATAAACAAGAAGGTGTTACCGTTCGATTTTTCGAAAATCACTTTACAGACAGTGATAATAACTATAGCCACTCCATTGGATTTTCGGGTTCCTTAGACGCCTTGGGAAATCAATATTCCGGAGCTCAGAGTGATTCCTGGGATTTGTTTTTAACACGGGTAAATCAGCTTATCGAAAGTTCATTTAGCTCTTCCATGGGATCAATAATATCCACTTATGGAGCACTGGACACCCTCTATCCAATTCAAAACTATGTATATCTCCATGTCAATGATACGGATGCTTTTTTAAAGGAACGGGAAAAATACTTTTCGAGTTTTAACTCGGATGTCAGGCTTACCGTTTTAGGGAATATCTCTTCGGGTCGTTCTCCGCACGGCGAGACACATATGGTAATTATGGGGTATAAAGATTTTAAGTCAGCTATGGCGGGCATGGATGCCCTTCTTAGCCCGGATCAGGTTGAAATCCGCAGGAAAGCCTGGAAAGAATTTGGTGAAAATAATGGTGGGGTTTCTGTAATACGCACAGGCACAAGGATCCTATTAGGTAAATGGTAATATCTTCTATTTAAAATAAATACCCCTTACATATTAAGGGGTTTTTTTATATTTAAGTAGTTCATGGCCTCTAGATGAACAATTAAAGTTTAAACCATAAATCTGAAAAAGAAAAAGAACAAGATTGGCTGGAAAGTAGCTGCCGCCCTCGTGGTTGCCAATATGATTGGAACAGGGGTGTTCACAAGCCTGGGGTTTCAACTTCAGGATGTGACCAATACGTGGTCCATTCTATTCCTTTGGACTTTGGGAGGCTTCATGGCAATTATTGGTGCCTTTTGCTACGCCGAGATTGGAAGTGCTATCAATAAATCTGGCGGGGAGTATATATTCCTTTCCAAATTGTTTAATCCATTGGTCGGGTATCTTTCCGGCTGGATTTCACTGACTGTTGGATTCGCCGCCCCGGTAGCGCTTGCCGCAATGGCATTGGGGGCCTATTTAGGAAATGTGCTGCAGGTGAACAACACCCTTCTGGCCGTATCGGTTATAGTGCTAATATCTTTTATTCACTCCTTCAGCCTTAATGTGAGCAGTAAATTTCAATCTTATGCCAGCTGGTTTAAGGTATTGCTAATCCTCATTCTTATCCTAATCGGACTATATTATCCCCAAAGTGATTCTGCACTTAACTTTACCAACTCCTGGACGATGGAAATAGTAAGCCCCTCATTTGCCATAGCCTTTGTATATGTAACTTATTCCTACACCGGATGGAATGCTGCATCATACATTATTGAGGAGATAGATAAGCCACGGATAAACCTCCCCAAGGCACTTCTCCGCGGGACCCTCCTTGTTACCTTCCTATACGTTTTTATGCAGTTTGTTTTCTTAAAGCACGGGACACTGCCTGATTTAAAAGGGCAACTGGACATTGGACATGTATATGCAACCAATCTATTTGGTAGCCAGGGCTCTAAAACCATTAATATTCTAATTTCCTTCTTTTTGATTTCAAGTATAAGTGCTATGACCTGGGTAGGACCTCGAGTATCCCTTGCTATGAGCAAGGATTTTAAGATATGGCAATTCCTGCAGAGAAAGAATAAGAACAATCTTCCTGTGACAGCAGTTTGGTTTCAGGCATTATTGAGTATATCCTACGTAATTACGGGGACCTTTGAAAGTGTATTGCTTTACTGTGGATTTATTTTACAACTAAATGCAGCCCTTACCGTTTCCGGAGTGTTTGTACTGCGCAAAAGAAAACCTGCGACGCCTTTTTTTAAAGCCCCTTTATATCCCCTATTGCCCCTTTTCTTCTGCCTGCTCAGTATTTGGATATTTGTTTATCTGATTATTGATAGACCTGTGGAAAGTATGATTGGGCTGCTAATCCTGGCCATCGGAGTTCTCACTTATTTTATCAATAAAAAGATTTCTAATTCTTCCTGAAAGGAGATTTCAATTTCGGTTTAAGTATAAATTGGTTATCTTAAAACGCCGGGTAATCGTCGCATAAATAATGTAATGTCAGTCTGTTTTATTCCAAAATCTGCCGTGACCTGATAAGTTGGTGTTGGATAACCGAATTAGTTTTTGAAAAATGAAAAATAAAATTTCCAGAAGAAAAGCAATTACAACAAGTCTCAAGGTTTCATTGGCGGCTATGGGAGGGTATGCATTTAATTCCAAAGAGACTAAGCAATCTTACAAGGAAAACAGCTCGTCAAATAAGAAACTACCAATCAGGATTAGCTTAAATACCTCCACACTTTTGCATTACAAACTGGATGTTGATGTGCAAATTGATATGGTTGCTGATGCCGGGTTTGGCGGAGTGGAATTGTGGATGCGAGACATAAAAGCATATCTGGACAAAGGTGGTAAATCTGACCACTTAAAAAGAAAATTGGACAACAGAGGGCTAATTCTGGAAAACATAATCGGCTTTTCAAAATGGTGCAGCGATCTGCCCGAGGAAAGGGAGAAAGCCCTTGAACAATTGCGGGAGGAGATGATGATTATTGCTGCTTTGGGAGGCAAATATATAGCCGCACCGGTACAGGGGTTAAATTCCCTTGATGGGACAAAGTTTCCTGAATATTCGGAAAGATATAACGCTATTCTCGAACTGGGTGATGAAACCGGGGTAACCCCAATACTGGAACTTTGGGGCATGGGTGCACTTAACAAGGTGTCAGATTGTGCCCGGATTGTAATTGCTACCGGGCATCCTAAAGCAACGATGCTGTTGGATTTTTATCATATCTACCGCGGCGGAAATGATTGGGATACCATTGATATTCTAAATGGAAAAAGGCTGCCGGTTATTCATATCAATGACTACCCATCGAGTCCATCCTATGATTTGTTAAAAGATTCGGACAGGGTACTGCCCGGGAAAGGCGTATGCCCTTTTGATGTAGTTATCCCCAAATTATATAACGCAGGTTTTAGGGGTGGCTTCTCCGTTGAACTTTTCAATAAAGAATACTGGGCTACCATGGACGCAAAAACGATGCTACAACAAAGTTATAAGTATACATATGAAGTGGTTGAAAAAGCGCTCGAAAAGACCCTCTAAATTTTAAAATTACATCACAATGAAACATGGTTTAAAATATGTATTTATCCTACTGATTAATCTGGGATTTTTAATTCCGGTCAGGGGACAGGAAATGCAAGGGGATACTGCTAAAGATTGGATTTCACTTTTTAATGGTAAAGACCTTGCTGGTTGGAAAGCTGGTGTGAATGCTTCAACTTTTTCTGTAGAAGATGGTACTATCAAAGTTGCGGGAGACCGGGCTCACTTATTTTATGTGGGTGAAGTTGAGAACCATAATTTTAAGAATTTTGAATTTGAGGCAAAAGTAATGACTAAGCCGGGGGCAAATTCCGGCATTTATTTTCACACCAAATTCCAGGAAGATGGATGGCCTACTTATGGTTATGAAGCTCAGGTAAATAATAGTCAAGGCGACTGGAAACGAACCGGAAGTTTGTACAATATAGTTGATATTAAAGAAAACTACGCTTCAGATAATGAGTGGTATACCGAATATGTAAAAGTAGAAGGCAAACGGATTATCATTAAAATCAATGATATTGTGGTTGTCGATTATACTGAGCCGGAGAATCCTTTCCGCAAAGGCGAGGGTATATACCGGGTGCTCAGTACAGGTACTTTCGCTTTGCAGGGCCATGATCCCGGAAGTGTCGTTTTTTATAAAGATATCAAGGTAAGACCTTTACCCTGATTCGCCGTAAAAATTGTACATTACACAGTACTAGTAATTGTTACATAAAACCAACCACCTTGAAAAAAATTCAAAACTACCTTATTGCCTTTATTTTGGTGGGTATCCTTGCCCATTGCACTGATAAAAAACCCACAGTCGAAGAAACTAGTAATAAAGACCGTAATATGTTCGGACTTTATATCCCGCGTGGTTTAACAAAAACTACGGAAGGCCTTGTTCCAGGTTATGCGTTGTTCAGACCGGCAAATTCAGCTTCGGTATATCTGGTTAACCGGAAAGGAAAAGTAGTGCACGAATGGAAAGGAAATTATGAGGTAAACAGTTTTTATTTAAACGAAGATGGTTCACTCACACTGCTTTCAGTAGATCCGGATTTTCCTGTATTTGGTGGTGGCGGTAATGCCGGTAGGATACAAAAGATCAGTTGGGACAGTAAGATGCTTTGGGACTTTGAATACGCCACTGAAGAATATCTTACGCATCATGACATAGCTGTAATGCCTAATGGTAATATTTTAGCCATTGCCTGGGAAGCAATGACCGCGGAAGAGGTTTTAAAGGCTGGGAGGAAACCTGAATTTACCCCTAAGGCAGGGCTTTGGCCAGATAAAATAATTGAAATAAAACCTATGGGCAAAAATGGGGCTGAGATTGTCTGGGAATGGCATATCTGGGATCATTTAATACAGGATTATGATGAAACAAAAGATAATTACGGGGATGTTGCAGCGCATCCCGAACTTCTCGACATCAACAAAGACGGGGAAATACCACCACTTATTTCCCATGATAGTATGGCAGTATTGCATAAATTAAAAAGGGCATGGCGGAACCAAACCGTAGAAAACAGAGGAGCCGATGTTTATCATTTTAATGCTATTGACTACAATCCGAAACTCGATCAGATTGTCTTTAGCTCCCCGAACTTGGATGAAATTTTTATAATTGACCACAGCACAACCACGGAAGAAGCCGCGGGTCACAGTGGAGGCGCAATGGGCCTCGGTGGGGACTTTTTATACCGTTGGGGAAATCCTGGAAATTATAATCATGGGGATTCCACCGATCAGAAATTATATGGTCAGCATGATGCGCGCTGGATTGAAAAAGGACTACCCGGGGCTGGCAATCTTACAGTCTTCAATAATGACGTTCCCATGGGGCCTGATAGCCTTGATTATTCTGCTGTTTATGAATTGGAAACGCCAATGGATAGTGAAGGAAATTATGTTAGGGAAGAAGATGGTAAATTTGGACCAAAGGAACCCATTTGGAAATATATAGCTCCGGATACACTTTCTTTTTATGGTAGTTTTATATCAGGAGCACAACGGATGAAAAATGGAAATACATTTATCAATGAAGGACCCAAAGGTCGCTTTTTTGAGGTCACACCTGAAGGGGAAATTGTCTGGGAATATTTGAATCCCTATCGTGGGAATATACATCATTCTGACGGGGAACCCGTTTCACCTATACCATTGGCATACTGGCAATTCAGATCGAATTTTATCCCTGCAGATCATCCGGCTTTAAAAGAAAAGGAATTAAAACCTCTGGATCCTCAACCCGAGCCATTTGTAATGCTGCCTCCTGCCAAAGAGGATAAGAAAGAATGATTTATTGTCCTAAATTCAATTCAAAGAAATCTCAGGACTTGCTTTTGTGTTATTTAACAGTGGGATAAAACAACGAAGGGGATGCTTTGAGTGGGACACAACTGAGTTTAATTTCACTCCTATTTTTGGCATATAAGCCTTTGGAATGCCGTAGTGTAAAAAGCGGGGGTCAATTGCATAATAAAATTCTTTTATATATTTAGACTATTCAGGGATAGCCCGTTATGACAAAAAGAATAGGAATTCTTATTATCTGTTGCCTTTATCTGAGCGCTTGCCAGACGAAAAAAAAAGACCTTTTAGAAGCTCAGGTTTACAGGGATTTAGAGGAAATTGCTGAGGACGGAAAACTAAAAGCCCTGATCACATATAGCGCTACGAGTTACTTTTTGTATCGGGGACAAACAATGGGCTATGAATACGAATTACTGAACCGTCTTGCCAAGAAATTAAACCTGGAATTGGAACTAAAAGTATCCAGAAATCTCGATGAGATGCTGGATGAGCTTAACAACTGCGATGTAGATATCGTTGCGCACGGTCTGGCTATCACACAAGAAAGAAAAAAGGTGGTTGCATTTAGTGATTATTTATACCTTACAAAACAGGTTTTGGTTCAGAGGAAGCCCGATAATTGGCGAAAACTGACAGTTGATAATATTAAGGCATCCATGATCCAGGACCCTGTTGAACTCATTGGAGATACCGTAAGTGTAAGAGCAAATTCATCCTATTTTAAGCGAATGATTAATTTGTCTAAGGAAATTGGAGGCAATATCATTATAGATACCCTCGAAGGCGCGCTCTCCACAGATGAAATCATTAAGCAGGTGGTTGATAAAAAAATAAAATATACTATAGCCGATGGAAATCTGGCCAGGATCAATGCCTCACACTACCCCATTCTCGACGTTAACATCCCGGTGAGCTTTTCCCAGCGCATCTCCTGGGCTGTAAGGAAAAGTTCGCCCAAACTCCTGGAAGCCATAAATAATTGGATTGAAGAGGAAAAACAAGGTTTAGATTATTACGTTATTTACAACAAGTACTTCAAGAATAAACGGAGTTTTAAACGACGTGCAAAAAGTGACTTTTACAGTTTAAATAATAATCAGATAAGTTCATATGACAACCTTATCAAATCTAACGCCACAGCACTTGGTTGGGATTGGCGCTTACTGGCTTCATTAATCTATCAGGAATCACAATTTCAAGCAGGGGATACCTCCTGGGCAGGAGCAAAAGGTTTAATGCAGATGATGCCGTCAACAGCAAAAGAACTTGGGATCAAGGACAGGGAAAACCCGGAGGAAAGCCTACGCGGAGGGACCGCTTACCTGGAGCGGCTTTATAAGAATTTTGAGCCCGTTAAAGATTCGGTACAACGAATTAAGTTTACCATGGCTTCCTATAATTGCGGGTACCAGCATGTGAAGGATGCCCAAAACCTGGCTGAATTTTACGGGCTTGATAAATACACCTGGGACAATAACGTAGATAAAATGATTTTAGCCCTTAGCGATCCGAAAAACTATAATCATGAGATTGTACAATATGGCTATGTCAGGGGTGTGGAAACCTATGACTATGTCAAGGAGATCTTTAGCAGATATAATCTGTACAGTTCTTTAGTAAACTAATATTGGAATTCTAAAAAATCTATTCATAATATTAAATGCTAATAAAGATTTTAAGCCTGTACTTATTTTTCAGTTTGGTATAAATCAGCCAGTTTATAGATTAGAAAATTAATGATGTCCGCATCACTTTTCCCATCGAGATACATCTTATAGGCAATCCCGGCCTGTTCCTCTTTAAAAAATTTCAAATCGTCCGAGCCGTATTCGCTAAAGGCATTCCAGGATTTAAGGCCCTGAAGTATTTCCCTGTGGGCAACATATCTTTTCCTGGCAAGTTCCAAATTTTTTTTATAGTCTTTGTTATTGTGATTTTCCAATTCTGCTTTTTGAGAACTTAATCTTAAATAGTCTTGTTCAATCCTGTAATCTGCTTCTTCAGCCTCTGCTATTATCTTAAAATAGGCCCGTGAAATCAGGGAATTGTACTTTTGCTCAAAAGAAGCATAAGCAAGGGTTTCATCATTAATATTTCCTTCAAGGATACCCGGATCTTCTGTACTTGAATAATATTCTTTGGCATCATCAGTTGCGTAAAAATCAACTTTTTTTAACGATCTCTTCCAGGCTTCAGATTTTACAGTTTCCTTCCATAGCCTTCGGTATTCTCTTTTAAAATTAGTCTGCGATGAAGTACATCCCGCAAACAAAGTGATCAAAAGAAAAAAACTAAAAACCGGAACAATTGTATGTACTCCTGCTTTTCTCATTATAGGGAAAATCTTGTTTATGCAAGAGTAGCTAGTAGCATGGATGTTATGGAAAAGGGGAAGGTTTAAAACCTGTGGCAATATAATAAAGAAATCCCATTTCTATCCTAAAATTATGCCAGGAAGACACTTAAAACAGATTAGCTAACCACTATTTAAACTAACTTTTGAATTTCTGTAAGATGCGCAGGAGATAAACGAACCCTTTTTTAAGGAAGAAAAAGGGATTTTCAGGCCGGTTGCGGTATTGGTTTCTTTACATAATACATTTTCATCATGCCTTTATGTTTAACTTTAATTTTGCCCCTGTATTCACATTCAAATTCATCTTTTATCAATTCATAGGTGTTTTCAGAGATATTTATTTTACCTGTTTCTGAATTGGATTCCATACGGGCTGCAACATTAACCGTATCTCCCCATATATCAAAAGCAAATTTTTGGGTGCCCACTACACCGGCCACCACCGGACCCGTATTAATCCCAATACGGATTTCATAAGGCATGATATCGGATTGTTCCTTATTTTGGACTTCCTCAATAATGTCTACTATTTCAAAAGCAGCGTGTACCATTTTACTGGCATGATTTTCTTTATTTAAATGTATTCCCCCTGTACACATATAGGCATCTCCTATGGTCTTAATTTTTTCCAGGCCATATTTGTCCATGACTTCATCAAACTTTGAGAAATAGTAATCTACGCTGCGCACCAAATTTTCCGGACTTAAGTTTACCGATGCCCGTGAAAAGTCTTTAAAATCTGTAAATAAAACAGTGACCGATTGAAATTTTTTAGCTTCTACCTGACCCGTTTCTTTTAGTTCCTGGGCGGTTTCCTTGGGAAGGATATTGAGCAAAAGCGCATCGGACCTGTTTTTTTCCCCTTCAATAATGGTATTGGTTTCCTTTACAAAACTATA
>NZ_CAMYKG010000046.1 GCF_947258925.1 uncultured Eudoraea sp.
TACATGCAATTGACCACAGGACATAAGGCTCATAACGGCCATTAACATCAGAATTTGAGTTGTTGTTTTCATAATGGTGCTTTTTTATTGATTAATTAGGTAATAATTATTTCGTATTCTAATCTGTTCTCAACTAACCTGAAATTGGGGCACGATACTACTTCTTTTCATAAATTCAAATGACCTGCATCATATGGGAAAAAGTAACTCTTAATATAATGAATTTCAGGAACTTCGTAAAATTATTCAGGATGAATGTGCTATTTTATTGTCCGAAAGTAGTATTTTTCTTATCCTAAGTGTCTTTGATTTTCATACAAGATTGTTATCTCTTTCTTTGAAAAATTCCGCAATCAGGAATCAGATTTTAATTTTATGCCCCTGAACGGCCAATTCAATTGGGAAATCATAGCTATTGGTGTTCTTAAACTCCTTGAATAGTTTTACCCTGTCTGCATCCTTTTGTGCCGGGTCGTGATGGAACATTACCAAACGTTTAGCCTTGGCCCTCTTAGATAAATCTGCAGCGATTTTCATAGTACAATGCCCCCACCCCACCTTGTGTTTATATTCCTCTTTACTGTATTGGGAGTCGTGTATCAGCAAATCTGCATTGGCACAAAGATCAAATCCTGAAATCCAATTATCTTCCTTGAATAAATGCGGTCTACTCAACATGGGTTCATGGTCAGGGATATAGGCAACAGCTTTAGATGCAACTTCAATCCTAAAACCCACTGTTGGACCCGGATGGCAAATAAATTTGGAAGTGATTGTATAGCAGCCAATCTGAAATGGTTTATTTGGCAATTCGTGTATCACCAATTTACTGGGGATATCCCTAAGCATTACAGGGAAAAGTGGCGGGGATAAAAATTTGTTCAACCGGTCTTTTAAGGGATAGGAACTACCCCCGGGACCCCAAATATGTATTTCTTTGCTCGGATCAAAAATAGGCTTAAAAAAACCCAAACCCTGAATATGGTCCATATGCAGGTGGGTGAGCAAGATATCTATCCGGTCTGCAGTACTATAGCTGTCAAAATCTATTTCCAATATCCCCGTGCCTGCATCCAGGATTAGTCTTTCATTGTTTTCTATTATTTCTATACACGAAGTATTCCCTCCCAACTTCCGGGTCTCTTTTGAAGAGGTAGGGTATGCACCACGAGTTCCATGTAGTTTAATTCTCATATCTTGAGATTATTATCCCAAAAGATTGCTAAAGCCCCTGAAAACTGTTTAGATCTGCCAACAATAGGAATCGAAGTAACGGAGATTTCAAAGGCTTTACCTTCAAAATTTTTAATCCAGAACGTCTTATGGGCAGGTCTGTGCGAGTATATGGTCTGTACAAGTGGAAGTTCTTCAGCCGGAATCGGATCTCCGTTTTTGTCGTGCGGATGAAAATCGTTACCCCAGTCTCCAACTTTCATTTCCCCGGTATCCTCAAAACGCTGGCCCAGGATTTTCTCGGCAGGTTCATTGTAAAAGATGAGGGTCCCATCGGGATCTACAATAAAAACCGGGACCGAAAGACAATCTGCCAATTGCCTGCTTAAAATAATTTCAATTTCATGTGCTGACATAGGCAGATGAGTTTGGTGGGAGAACTCTCTTAAATATATAAAAAATTAATCGATTTATTTGCTAATATGCTCAAGAATACCTTGTTGCTTAGGCTCCTATCATAGGCAGAAAGCAATTTTTACAAGATAGTAATTTCGTCATTTATTGACTGGGAAAAACCCATAGAAAGTATATGGTTTCTATATAAGATGAAGTATTTGGAAGTAGTTAGGGATAGTAGTAGCTCCGGACAACCCCATAAACACAAAAAGACAGCTCTTTCGGCTGTCTTTTTTGATTAGAGTCATAATTGTAGATGACTATAATGTACTCTTAAGAATTATCTACGATGGCAGCTTTAGGGGCGTTCTTTTTTACCGATGCAATCCCGTTTGCCATAGAAGAAGCAGAGGCATACATCTGGCTGGCGCCGATAACTTGTCCATTTGATGCTTTTAAGCTAAAAAAAGGACGTCCGTCCTTTGCCTTCTTTTTGTCGTACATTTTATCATTTTGTGAGTTTTTCCTAACGGATTCTATTCCGTTATCACAAGCAGCTTTAGAATTATAGGCCTCGCTTGTTAGAATAACCTGTCCGTTTGAAGCTTTAAGATTGAATCTTAGTTTTCCAGCTTTGTCTTTTTTAATTTCAAATTTTCCCATTGGTATATTTTTAAATGCTATCCGTAAAATTACTAAAATATATTTGCATTTTTTTGGAAGCCTTGAAATTTTATCCTTCCTGATTGTGAATAACTTGGCATCAGATTTTCGTTCTTTAGTCGCTCCCAATTAATGTTGGATATATTGCCTGAAAACAGTTAAAGTTGATGTCCTTTTTTACTATGGGGTCCCTTCACAAAATACATTTTCATTTTGCCACGGTTCTTCACTTCAAATTCTCCTCTATATGTACAATTAAATTCATTTTTTACCAATTCGTAGGTGAATTCACTGATATTGATCCTTCCTGATTCAGACATAGATTCCATTCGGGATGCCACATTCACGGTATCTCCCCAGATATCATAGGAAAATTTTTTACTTCCAACCACCCCGGCTACTACAGGGCCTGTATTAATTCCAATGCGAATATCAAAAGCGAGTCCACTCCCCTTACGATCTGCCTTGGCCTCTTCCACAACTTTAAGTATCTCCAAGGCCCCATGAACCATTTTTACAGCATGATCTTTTATAGGAAACGGTAATCCGCCCGCGCACATATAGGAGTCACCTACGGTCTTAATCTTTTCGAGGCCGTATTTTTCAATAATTTCGTCGAATGCGGTAAAATAATCCCCAAGTCTGTTGACCAATACTTCCGGACCTACTTCTTCGGAGTGTGCTGTAAAAGCCACAAAATCTGTAAACAAAACAGTAACAGATTGAAATTTGTTCGCTTTTACCACCCCCGATTCTTTTAATTCCTGGGCCGTTTCTTCCGGTAAAATATTCAGTAAAAGACGATCAGATCTGTCCTTTTCTTTTTCTATAATGGCCTTGGTTCTTTTTATGTACAAATTACGTCTGAACAATCCCGCTGCCAGCAGGAAAATTAGAAATAAAGCGGTTCCGATAGAGATTGTTACTATCTTTTGTGTGCGTTTCTGTTGATTCGCTAAATCCAGTTCTATCTGTTTTTGAGCTACTTCCTTCTCTGCCATTTGCTGAACTGAGGTGATGTTTTGAACACTATCCCTAAAGGCAATATAATTCCGATAATATTTCAGGGCTGCAGAAGCATATCCCGTTCTTTCATATAATTCTGAAAGCTTTAGATAGGCACTACCCATCTCTGCTTTTAAGCCATATTGTTTCGCAAGATTTAAAGAGCGCAGGGAGTAACCAAAGGCCGCATCCCAATCGTTTCTATCGGCATAAATATCAGACATATAGGTAAGGTATACGGTGATAGGTCTATAGTCGCCTAATTCCTCAAGGATAGAAATTGCTTCACTGATATTTTCTTCGGCCTGGATTTCCTGTCCCTTTTGTGCAAAGGCCAGACCTTTATTGCCGAGATTATAGGCCAAATAAGGTTTTCTGTTCTGAGCTTTAAAGATGGGGCCGGACATATTAAACAAGATCAGGGCAGAATCTGGTTGGGCCCATTCCAAATAAGAATCTCCCAGGTTTTCTATTGCTATGGCATATCCAATTTTATCATCAAGGCCTTCGAAAATTTCAATGGCATTGGTATAGTATCTTTTAACATTCTGTTTATTCCCCATACCGGCATATACTGCGGCTATCGCCGTATATATGCTGCCCAATTCTCTTTTATCTCCACGGGCATTACTGATGTCTAATGCCTTAAAAAAACTTTCAAGGGCCTTACTCAAATCACCCTTTTGTTCGTGAGCATATCCCTGATGTCTGTATCCCATATTCACATACCTGCTAGAATCGACCGCTATTTTTGCGCAATTTGATTTAATATATCCAGCTGTTGTAAGGGGTCATAGTTTCCGGACTCATAGAGTTTAACGAGGCTATCGGATACATTTCTATCTTGACCAAAACACGCGACAAGTGTGAACGGGAGTATTAAAAATACATAAATCCCTTTGATAAAATGCGCATTCTTCTTTGTGCGGCAAAATCTCATAAAACAGAAATTGAATTCTTCATTGGTCTTTATTGCTCCCCAATCTGGATTTTGGGCTCAATGGTATACATACTGGTATTAGAACCTACACTAAATTGTAGTTGATATTTGTAAGGTGACTTTCCTCCGCGAATTATAGTCGCCTTTACACTCTCACTTCCCTTTATGAGATCGGAACTAAAAATTCTTGGACCGCTAATATATTTGATTGCCGCTATATTGACCGAAGTATTGGGCTCAGTAGAAGAAACCCCTTTCCATATAATATTATCCCCCACCTGGGCGAAAATAGTAAAAGTCCCCGGAGAACTGTTGTTTAAGACCGTTGTAGCCTTACCTGCTTCAAAAAAACAAGCCTTAGCGGGATCTGGATTCTTTGTATCTACGTTAAGGGTTATTTCGTGTACCGCCTGCGCATATAGCCCATGTGAAGTCACAGCTATAATTAAAACAAAGACTATCCAACTAGTTTTATTCAGTTTCATCCACATTAATGCTAAATATTAAACAAAAAAAGAGGTTATTCATTGCTTATCCTATTTTTTTGAAGAGAATACTATCAGAAATATACCATATATCTTAGAAATTACCTGCCTTAGCATAAAAGAAAGCCCGGGTTAGCCCGGGTTTTTCTTTATCTGAAAGTTATGCCATTTTTGGCCGCAAAGGCTTGGTTATTTTCCTTATTATTATTCTTATTCAGCCTTAATTTTTGGGTCAAAATGGTACATTTCCCCATCTACTGTAAAATGAATGGCATAAATGTATTCCTTGCCCTTAGCATTACCTTTAACTTTTTCCTTTACCTTCTTTTTGGCTCCGTTATTCTTTACACCTCTATTCTTCTTCTTGGCAAATATATTTTTACTCTTACCCATAGATTTAAATTCTATCATCTCAATATCAATGACTTCTCCAGCGGTGGTAACTCCTTTCCATTCTACAAAGTCTTCGGGTTTAACCAGAATTGTAAAATCTTTAGCCGGTTCACTTACCTCCACGACAGTAATGCTTTCATCAGCCACATTAAAAGTACAGGCAGTTTCAGGAGCCTCCTGATTTAAAACCTCAGTGTTCACGGTTAAGATAATTACGTGAGACGCACCCTGGCTGTAAAGCTTAGTTCCAAAGCAAATTAATAAAAAGGTTGTTCCCAATAAATATCGATTGAATGCTTTCATGTTTGGTTTTGTTTTTAGTTAGTTTCTTACGAAATCTCAAGGTAGGGAATAAATTGATGATAAAATGTAAGTATATCCCTACATACTGATGTTGCTCAATAGCCATCCATTATAAAATTTTTCATGAATTTCTCGTAATAAACAAGGCCGCCATCAGATTTTAAACTTTTGGAGTTTAAAATTTAACAAGTTAAAGACAGCTTAATTGCGCTCCACAGAGATTATGAATACGCAACTTCCCGGATTAATGAATTCAATGTCTACCAGCCCAATTTAATGGATTCATCGATGCGGGTTTGCCCCAGAAAGTATTCAAAAAAGGTGGCATTTATTTCCTTAGCAGGCTTATTCAGGAAGAACTGGATACCAGAAAATGATCCTGTTTTTTTACTTGAATTTTCAATTCCTCGATGAAATGCATAAAAATTGCGACTAAACCACAACTTTTGACGCTTTCACAACAAATAGGCTGATAAACACCACACAAAATCGTAACTTATTAGTAGTAGAAATATAAATTTAAAAACACTCGCTATGGAATCAAGTTCAAACAAACACCCCATTTTAAATGCCATTCTTTCCGTGTTGAATATTAGCCTGGAAGTATTACTCGCATTAATAGCCCTTGGCTTCTTAATAGGCCTATGGGGAGTTATAAGTTAAAAGACCTTATTAAGTTGAAACTTAAACTGCTAATCATTCTTAAGAGAAGGTTTGGTCAGTGACTTTAGAAAAAAAGCCCCGGCAATAGCTGAGGCTTTTTAATTATAATAGTACGTGCGTTTTGTTTACACCTGAAAATCTGCTGATCCATAAAATTTTATTGAAAATCGGCATCGCTATCTCCTTCTCCTACAGGCTCCTTCCCGGTTCGGACAAAGCCCATATTTGATTTTATTGAGTAGGTGAAATAAATCGGTTTTTCATTTCTAAGTATATCAATCACATTGGGGTACATGGACATTGGATAGCGCAAATACACCAATTTGTTCCTTGAATCATAACTATTTTCCGGAACTTTTTTATTGTCCAGATAAAAGTTTATCTGCACTAGAAAATCATCATCATGATAACATCTTATCAGGGCACGTGGGTAAATAGGATTACTCTTGGCAGCTCCGGCTTGAAAGTGAACCCAATATTTGGTTATTTCGCTATCAATATTCTTCATCTTGGCTAGTTTTAAATTAATTAATAAGGTAACAAGTTAAAGATTATTTTATTAGATACTAAATAGAAATTAAAAAAATGGCCATCTTTTTTTTACGCAGGCATGGTATTCTTAATATCCTGATGTCTGAATGATCAAAAAACCCTAATGGTAGCTAAAACTTCTATCCGGACTTTTACCTTTTTATAATATCCCGGCACATAAAATACCAAAGTACCAACACTATAAGAAAACCGGCTTGAAGGATCGTCCCGGAATGAGTGAATATAGCCCGGGTAATACCACCCTGCTCAGATATTTTCTCTAATTAATTGTTATAGTGCCTAAATGTTTTGGAATAATAACTTCTGTTTGTGGACTCAGTTTTTTTATATCCTCCTGAAAGGGAATTAGCTTTGTCTTAACACCACTTTCTTGTGAAAATCCGTAGGGCAGCCTAAAGTTGTCCCAATGAGTGGGTATAATCACCTTAGGGTAATTTGTGATGGCAAGAAGGCGTTCATTATATTTATAAAGCCCGAGTTGTGAACGATTAACCCCAGCCAATAAGATGTCCGGTTTAATCCCTAATAGTTCCCTTTCAACAAAGTTCATTGAGCCCATAGTTAATACATTATGATCTGTAAATCTGGCAAGGAACATTAACGAACCCCCTTCTATGAATTCAGATACTTTAAGTGGCGCTTCAGGTATTTTGGAATAAACCCTGTTATCTATGTAATGCTTATCATTTAAAGCCGAATGAATTGAGGGAATTACTTTTACGGCAAAATTTTTAAACTGATAATCTTCCCCTCCTTTTACGGGATATAATTGCTCATCCGGGATTCCATAAGCCCGCAAAATATTGCAGGTGGTTTCCGTACCGATCACCTTAGCAGCTGTCCTCTTAGCAATATAGGGCACATCGGCAAGGTGATCAAAATGCGAATGATGCACCAAAATAAAGTCGGCACGCTTAATTATGCTATCAATGCTCACCGTATCCGAAATGGCTATACCTGAACGCTCAACGGTTGCTCTTTTATCATCCGGACTTATCCCTGGTCCGGTACCGAGTTTAAAACGCGATATGTATGGATCCACTAATACGGTAAGTTCTCCATCAGTTATTTCCCATCCCGCAGTTCCAAGGTACTTCAGCTTTATGGGATTAGTCTGGGCATTTGTAATGAACGCTATCAGAAAGACTAAAGCGTACAATAGTTTTACTGGTTTGTTTTGAACTAACGCTAAAATCCTTGTTTGCTGTAAGTTGTACATATGGGTTAGATTGAATTTATTTCTTTTTTTGAGTAAAGTAGTAGCGATTAATTTCATCAGAATTGGCCTCAATAATATCAATAAAGCCATCATTGTTCAAATCTGAAGCAATGATATCATAGGTGTGAAAGGCTTCATCAAACAATGTAGTACTATTCCAGTTCAGGCCATCCCCTAAATTCCAAAAGATAACGTTCGCACTACCAGAATTACCTACAATGATATCATCATCGTTATCTAAATCCAGATCGGCTACGGAAACGGCGTAACTGTCCATTTCAGATGGGTCAAAGACGACAGAAGTTGTATACGGAGCTGTTTTACTTCCAAAGTACACTGCATTAACCTCACCTATATTAGCAACAATGATATCTTGTAATCCATCCTTGTTTAGGTCAGCAATACTTAAGGCACGTGTATTGTCTGTACCGGTCCCAAAAGGAATCTTTCTTGAAAAATCCAGCTTCCCATCGCTCAAATAAACATAATTTGATTGTGAATCCCGATTTGCCAAAACCAGGTCCGGATAACCATCATTGTTCATATCCGCAACCCGCACTGCGATCGTTGAATCTTCCTTATTTCCAAAACTAAGCTTTTTTATAAAATTGCCTTTTCCATCATTCAGACAGATTTCATTAGCCCTTCCCCTGTTTGTTATAAGAATATCGAGGTCGCCATCCTGATCGAGGTCGGCCAAACTTATGTTTCTGGTAGGCGCATATTCCATTCCAAAGGAAGCGCTCCTTAAAAAGTTCCCCTTGCCATCATTTTTATACACATAGTTTGGAGCCATATCATTTCCGACAACAATGTCTAAATCGCCATCCTTATCCAGATCTCCCAATTCTGCGGCATAGGTCGTTGATCTTTGCTCCCCTAAATCTTTCTCCACGGTAAAAATCCCTCTCCCGTCATTTAGGAAAATTCGATTCTGGCCCGGCCAATGTCTTCCATTAGCAACAATAATATCATTATCACCATCCCCATCTATATCTCCACTGGCAACCGATGCGGTACGCTCTTTATGGGTGCCTAAAATAAAGCGGCCACTAGCCTTCATTTCCATCGATTGTGCCGAAAGATCACTATTGGCCAACATCAATACGCAGCCGGCCATAATTACTATTCTATCCCACATTGTTAATTAACATCTTTACCTACATTATCAATTCTGAAAACTTTAGAGAAGTAAGACCCTTGTACAGGATTCCTACGTAAGCCTCAAATTCTCCTAAGCCTGTCCAACTTAATACTTTTGTCTTAATATCCCCTCATGAAATCGCAATATTTGATGCCGTAACATCATCAGAAACGGGTTTTATAATTACATCTTTGCTGGTATACCGAGCGTCATTAGTTGAAAAAGTATGAACTCCCATGGCATTTGGCCCATTTTTGGTTGTTAATAATTGGATAGTCATTGCTAAAATGAACCAAATAACGCTTAAATTTAAGGTGCTTTAGGTTATTTAACTATATCACAATGGAAGGGTTAACCAGAAAACAGATAAAGATTCAGGGACTGATAAAAGATATTTCGGTCATCATTGACCGTTTGAAGCATTTCGAAGCCAAATACTCGACCGAACTTTCTGAAGTCCATCCCAACTATGCCAAAAGTGCACGGAATCTCATCCATTACCGCGCGATGCGCGAGGAAAATATAGGGCCTATCCAAAAAAAGCTGGCCAATATGGGTCTCACACAACTGGATAGAATGGAAGCCCATGTAATGGCAAGTTTATTATATGTCAGGGCAATCTTAGAAGGATTGTTAAACAATGAACCCATTAAGAAGGCTAAAGCTGAATTAACTTTCAAAAAGAGTATCCGGATGGCCAAATCCAATGCGAAGTCGCTATTAGGGTACCGCTCAAAAGGAAGACGCACACGTATTATGGTTACGCTGCCTACAGAAGCTGCACATAATTATCAATTGGTACGAATGATGATTAGCAGTGGTATGAACTGTGCGCGAATAAATTGCGCACATGACAGTGAGAAAGAATGGCGTTTAATGATCGAACATGTCAGGAGAGCTTCCAATACATTAAATCGCAAATGTAAAATTACAATGGATTTGGGAGGCCCCAAGGTACGTACGGGCATTTTAAAGCCCGGCCCAAAAGTTATAAAACTCCGCCCAACAAAAGACGCGCGTGGAAAGATTATCATGGATTATGAAATATGGTTGGGCGCAGCACCGGATCCCAACCTCAACCTGACGCACATCCCCGCAGGATTGAAAAGTCTGGAAAAGCTAAAAGTGGGTGACCATTTATACTTTAGAGATGCCAGAAATAAGAAAAGGGAATTGATAATCTCCAGGAAAACCAAAAACGGCTGTCATGCCCTTTGTCCCAAAACCACCTTTCTGGAAACCGGGATGAAATTATATACGACTATAGATCATTCTTCATCGCCCGTTATAATTGGTGATCTCCCAAGAGTAGATCCATTCATAACATTGAGCATTGGAGACTATTTACGACTGCATCGCGACCCGGTTCCCGGAGAACCGGCCATAATGGATGGTGAAAATAATACCCTGAGCAAAGCTCATATTTCCTGTACAATGGGAGCAGTTTTTGACCAGGTTAAACAGGGGGAGTCCATCTTTTTTGATGATGGTAAGATTGAAGGTGTCATTCGACAGCTAACACCGGATGAGATGATGATTGAAATTATAAATGCCAGGAAAAGAGGCGGTAAACTTAGGCCTGACAAAGGAATAAACTTTCCCGATAGCCAATTGGATATCCGTGGTCTCACGGAAAAAGATAAAAGGGATTTGGTGTTTGTTGCGCAAAATGCCGATACGGTGAACTTGTCCTATGTAAACAGGATGCAGGATGTCATAGATCTTATTACGGAATTGAAAAAAATTGATGCCCCGGAAGGCTTTGGGATCATTTTAAAGATTGAAACACAAAATGGTTTTAATAACCTTACCAAAATCCTGTTGGAGGCTATGAAGTCCTACCCGGTTGGGGTCATGGTTGCCCGGGGAGATCTTGCTATTGAATGCGGGTGGGACAATATCAGCCGGGTTCAAAGGGAAATACTTGAACTGTGCAGAGCCGCACAAATTCCGGATATCTGGGCAACACAGGTTTTAGAAAATCTTTCCAAACAGGGAATTCCTTCACGTGCCGAAATGACGGATGCAGCTATGGCCCAACGAACAGATTGCGTTATGCTAAACAAGGGCCCAAATATTCTGCAGGCTATTAAATTGTTAGATACGATCTTTAAGGATATGGAAATTTACCAGGAAAAAAACGTACGCCTTTCACCTGCCATGGAAAAAGCAGATATACACTAATGGTCATCAAGTGTATTCTTGGGTGTTTCCTTTAAAAAATATGGCTATTTTAAGTGGGAAGTGAAAGATTCGAAGTTCGAAGTGAAAAGTGAAAAGTTTCAAAGCTAGAACTCAAAGGGCTAAACTTTTAATCTATTCTCTTTTTTCAAATCCATATAATAGTGTTTATACAATTCCAGGTATTGGCTTAGCAATGCTATCTCCCTTTGCTGTTTAGTTTCAGTAATATTATCTGCCTGTGCATTAATCGCATGCACTTTCAACCTAACATTAGCCCGATACAGTTTATAAAAGCGGAATAATTGTTCATCTGCGGCATTTTCAATACAGGGTATTTTTGAGAAGTAACGTTCAGTGAATGTCTTAGATAAATCGAAACGGCCAAACCGCTCCAGGTCCATACACAGGAAAGCAACTTCATTTAAGAGGTCCAGTTTTCTTAAATCATCATTGAATTCAATGCAATCAAAAATGACGGGATCTTTGAGAAGAAATATATTCCTGGTATGAAGATCGCCATGTCCGTCAATGACAAATCCCTTTCGGTTTCGTTCAGCGATTCTCTCCTTACTACCCTCCAAAAATTGGTAAGCCCATTGATTGACTTCTTCCAGTAACTGTCTTGTTTCTTTACCAAAATACTTCTCCAAAAAGTTTTGTACCCCCGCCACATCTTCAAATTCTGTGTAGAGTTCCTTCCAGTCCTCTCCTTCCGGCACAATTTCCGCTCCCTGGTGAAAAGACACCAGTACATCTGCTAACTTTATCATGGACGCCGATTTAACAGTGCCATATTCCAGTAGTAAATCCAACTGCTTTCTTTCATCCATCCTCTTCATCAAGACCGCATAATCTATAACTGTTCCCTCTTTACCACCAATATTATAGTTTCCATTACTTTCTTTAATGGGAAGCACCCTGAGATACATTTTTGGTACAAGCCTGCTATTTAGTTTCACCTCTTTTTCGCAATATTCTTTTCTCTTTTCAATTGATGAAAAATTCAGGAAACTAAACTCGATCGGTTTTTTTATTTTATAAACGTACTGGTCTGTAAGTATGACCCAGGAGATATGGGTTTCTATAAGTTTTATCCCATCTGCCGGGTAAGGCAGTGTTTTGTTGTTAATAATATAGCTAAGCTGGTCTCGTGTCATTGTTTTATGAACTTGATAGCTTTTTCAATTAAGGCCGGCATTTCTTCCTGAGCGGAAAACAGTTGAATATATTCTTCCTGCATGGATTCAAATTGCGATTTAATCGTACGATAAACTTTATAATCAGCTTCGCTGTAGGGACGTTCTTTGGACACCCTTTTTTTTACAACTTCTTCGCCGGCACAGATTTCAATCCATTTCACGGTTACATTATAGTCCCGTGCCAAAGCCTTGAATTTTGTTCGCAGTTTCTTTTTATAAAAGGTAGCATCAACAATTACGCTATTTCCTTTTTCAAATTCTAATCTTGTGAGCTCTAAAATCTCATCATAAATAAGGGACTTATTTTCCTCATCGTATTTTCGGGTTTTACCCAAGAAACTTCTAACCACGTCTGTATTGAAATGCTTTATCCCTAATTGTTTAGACAAAAGTGTAGCAATGGTAGTCTTTCCTGTTCCGGGAAGGCCGAAGATTACAATCATTATAGGACGATCCGAAGGCATCTATAAAAACTTTGTTCATGCCAAACATGAATGGCCGATCTGCATCATTTTAGTGGTTACCCACCTACTAAAAATGACATCAATTTTGATACTCCATATCGCCATCAAACATCCGCATGCATTTTTCAATTTCCGTTTTTGCCCGCTCTGAGCTAAACCCAAGACCTATGGCATATTTAAAAATCAATTTGCGTTCCGCTTCATCAACATCGTGGTCTGCATAGATAATCTTACACAGATCCTGTAACCGTTCAATGCGCTCTTCCAATGAATAAGGGGGCATTAATGGGTACTTCCCGGGATTTTTAAGGATGGGTTTGATTTCTTCCTCTGAAACATCGAGCTTAGTGGCCAAACGTTTTAAAACAACTTTTTCATCGGGATTTAAAGGCCCATCAATCATCGCCAATTTCACAATGGCAGCAAAATGTGATACCTTACTTTCGTGTTTCCCTGATTCGTACGCTTCAAAGATTGACATATTTTGTTTTTTTAAGTTCATAATTTATAGCTCTTTTAGCCTAAAGGAGTGCTTAGAGCATTCCCCCAATATAATTGAGCACCCTTGTTTTGTAATCATTAAAATCGATATAGAATTCCTCAAAACGATCTTTGAATTCTTTGTGGTTTTCGAAGTAGTCATTATGGGGAGAACTATCCTTACCTTCCAAAATACGCCGCAACTGCTCCTCATATCCGGCAGTTTCTTTCATTAAGTTTTTTGTCTCCCGGCTATTTGTCTCCAATTCAATTTTGAAGTTTTGCAGCCGTTCAAAAAGATTGGGTACATTCTCCTTGTAAATCCGGGCATTCAACAACTGACCTATAAACTGGGTTTCGGTTTCTATATAACCAAGGGCCTGTTTCCACCACCTTGCATCATGAAGGAAAGCGGTTAATAGCTCTAGCTGCGTGTTTTTTTCGGCCAACATTCTACCTATTTTAAGATTGAACGAAAAGTTACGTCATTTGGTTGTTTCTGTATATGATCCTAATCAGGTCTGTTTAATATTTCTAAGGCATTTGCAATACTTTTGCACCCCTTATCTTTTGTTCCTTCAACTCAATTAGTGCTTCATTGGCCTTTTCCAAGGAGTACATCTGTACTTCCGGCTTAATGCAGGCTTTGGCCGCCAGTTCCAAAAATTCGGATACGTCTGAAGCTGTTACATTGGCAACCGATTTTATTTCTTTCTCCATCCAAAGATGGTCCCTGTATGAAAGCTGTTGAAGATAATCCTGATCCCCCGTCTCTTTCCTAATGGCGTTGATGACCAATCTACCCCCTTTTTCCAGGTTGCCCAGGGCCTTTACAATAGGCACCCATGCAGGCGTGGTATCTATAATAGCATTCAGCTTTTCCGGGGAGGGATCGGCTGTTTTGCCGGCCCAACTGGCCCCGAGTTCCATAGCAAACTGACGTTCTTCCTCCTTTCTGGCAAACACAAAAACTTTCGTGTTCGGATAGAGATACTTCACCATTTTTAACACCAAATGCGCGGAAGCACCAAAACCCGTGAGCCCTAAATTATCGCTATTCTTTATTTGTGCAAGTCGGATGGAGCGGTACCCAATAGCTCCGGCGCAAAGCAAAGGTGCTGCCTCGGCATCTGTAAAAAAACCGGGAATGAGATGGGCATATTTTTCGTGCACGGTCATATACTCTGCATAACCTCCGTTTACGTCTTTCCCTGTGGCACGGAAATCATCGCAGAGATTTTCGTTCCCTTCCAGACAGAACTTGCAATCCCCGCAGGCAGAAAAGATCCATGCAACCCCTACCCTGTCACCCACATTGAATTTAGAAGTGCCTTTACCCAATTTTTCGACAAGCCCAACAACCTGATGCCCGGGGACCACGGGAAGTTCCGGAGGTGTTAATCTTCCTTCAATCTCATCGAGTTCGGTATGGCATACCCCACAGACCGAAATTTTGATCCGTACTTCATATGCATTAGGTTCAGGTATGGGGAGCATTGACATCTTTAATGGTGCCCTGTTTTCCTTCAGGTCTGCTATTGTATTTAAGGTCATTGCTTTCATATCTCTCGGTCTTTGGAAGGATATAAAAGTAGCCTGTGGAACTCATGCACGCCATGACATTTATCAGTGTCGTTGCCGGTTTATTAAGTGGGCACACGCCACTTATATATGTTTACGGACGCCCAGGCCCGACTTCATTTCATTTTGGGCCAACAAGCTCACTTTCTTTCAAGATGATTCTCAAAATCTACTTGCAAATTCACTTCTGAACAGTCTTCCTTTGCCTTTTCCAGTTAATCTTGATGCTGGAATAATCTGATAAATTCTTACCTTGGGAAAAACAACCAACCACTTCCTTCCATGATTAATTTTTTTAGTCGCATTCGCAAACGACTTGCAGACGATAACCCGCCTGGTTGGCCGGCAGGCAAGGCATTAAACTACATGAAGTACGCTATTGGGGAGATACTATTGGTAGTGCTGGGGATACTTATAGCCTTGCAGATCAACAATTGGAATGAAAATCAAAAAACCAAAGCCCAAATTAAAAACTCACTTATAGCATTAAAGAGCGATTTAGCACAAGACACCCTGTTAATAAAAGAAAGGTTGCCCTTTATTGTTGAGCAATATCAATTAAATGAGTCTTTAAGAGCCAGAGTGGCAAAACCCGGTGCAACTATAGATACGCTAATTGAGATTATGCGTCATGAATTTAATCCAAACTGGAGCGTTCAAATAATTTACAATACAAATACTTATAACAGCTTAAATCAGACCGGGTTGATAGAACTGATTTCCGATTCTCTAAGGACGAAGATCAAGAATTTTTATAATAAAAAATTCTCTCTTAAGGACAGAATAGAAAAAACCACGAATGATTATCAGGAAAAGATTACCTCCTATGTGAACACCTATACTTTTGGTTCTACCTCAATTCATGACCAGGGACCTTTGATAGATTCCCTGGTTTGGGAGAAAATTGATAATAGTCACCTTGCAGCTACATTTCAGGGGATCAGTAATTTTAAGAGAATCCTGTTTACTGAGACTAAAGAAGAGTTGGAGTTTTCGCTCAGCAAATCCCGAAGTTTAATGGCACGCATAGATGAATATATAAATAACTCAAAATGACCTTAATTTAGACGAAATGAAGGGGTCCAAAGGCCAGCAAAAGGTATGATGAGCATAGGGTTAAACACTCATTGCTTAAACACAACAGATAATTACAAAAAGGAATGAACATAGAAACCTGTAAAAAATACCTGGAATTTGTATACAAGGAATGTGAAGGGTTCCAGAAAGACGGACGCGTTACCGATTATGAATTAAATCAATTAATTATTGAGTTTCACCGATTTCGGGACCAGGTAGCGGAGAGTAGCCTGCCTGCGGAAGTAAAAGATAAAATTGCTGATTTGCAAATCCCCTACCCCAGGACTCAAATTTCACGCGGGTATGGGTACATGTTTTCTGTTGTATTCACACTTGGATTATGGGCCTTGATTTCCTCCAACTTAAGACAAAGAAAGCGAAGGAGGGTATTGGAAAATCTAAAAAGGGATACCGCAGACACTTTGGTGGTTATCAAAAGGAATTACTAAGAAAAGCCATGATATGATTAATTTTTTTAACTTTCAAAACATTAAACGGATCAGTAGATGATCAATAAAATACCACTATTAATAACTAACTAAATCAATAAATTATGGATTACAAAAAATCGATTCTCAATCTTGTAATTAGCCTGTTTTTATCCCCTGTTATTGTTTACATTGTATTGCTGGCAGCCAAAATGGCTGGTTCATCCTACGAAATGACGCATGGGGAAACATTTATTATCTGGTTGCTTATGGCAATTGTTATCAATCTGTCTATAACAAAGAAGACATCCTAAGGATCATCCTTTTATAGCCAGGCTAAAGGGAAGTCAATAAAAGTGATGATACTTGTCGGTTAGAACAAGAGATAACAGGCTTTAACCACGCAGAAACCCTGAACGTTTATCTGAAATATAAGATGAACCAGAGAATTCCAAATATAAATAGCTTTTATATTGCGGGTTAAATAGAACGTGCTTAAACCAAAAACATCAATTTGAACACTATTTAGTTGGAGACCTTGGCAGATCATTTAACGCGCTGGCAAGTATAAAACTCCGGGGAGAGCGACTTGCCAATATAAAAAATGAGATTAAAGAATACCTCAATAATGACTAAAAGATTCAAGGCCTTGTTTATGAAGATGGTCAGTTCTATGGTGAACATAAAAAGCCTGTTTAGAAGATAAATCAGCTATTGTTTTTTGTAAGACCCGCCTTATTTTTTCAGTTTGAAAATTAGCATTAATATGTCCTGGGATAGGAAAATTATCCTTGGTTTTGCATTTAAACCTGCATTGCTACTGCGTTTATATGGTTTCTTTCAATTATATTTAACAAGACCATAAACCTTATTTAACCAATGTCACTCCTTTTGTCGACCTCCATTCGAAAAAACAATCCTTCATTAAGCCTGACATCAATTTATGTCATTCTCTGTCTTGCCCTGGCCTTGTCTTCATGCAAATCAATGGGCCCCAAGACTATTCCTCAGGATAGCTTTAATTATAACCAGCGTATAGCCAACCATGAAAACGAACAGATGTTGCTGAATATCGTCCGACTACGATATTTGGAAATGGCCCGTTTTATGAATGTATCCTCCGTTATTAATTCATATACCCGTGGTGGTTCTGCGGGTGTTAACGCAGGCGCAAACCCAATTGGAAATTCAATTGGCGGGAATATTTCCTCAAATTGGTCTGACCGCCCCACTATTACATATACACCAATGACCGGTCAGGCGTTCTCACAAAGTCTGCTTACACCACTCCCTCCGTCAGTGATCTTTTTTTTGATCCAGTCCGGATGGTCTGCGGAAAGGCTGATGCGATTGACCAATTCCATGATCAATGGAATCCATAATGAGATTGGAACACCCGGGGAACAACGGCAGAGCGACCCCGAGTTTAACGCATTGCTGGAGGTTCTCCACCGGCTCCAGCGTGCCGGTGCTCTGGGCATGCATTTCAGAGGTGATTGGCCCAAGGTGGATGTGGATATTATCCTTCCCGAAAGTCCCAGAACGGATTCTGTTCAGATGGCCATTACTAAGTTCAAGGAACTATTGCATTTAGAACGGGACATAAATATTTTCGATATTGAATATGGAGTGGTCGTTGAAAGGAAAAATCAAATTGTGGTTCAGACACACTCCATCCTGGAAATGATGTCTAATATTTCGTGGTACATTGAAGTGCCGGAGGAGCACGTCAGAGAAGGGCGTACCCTGGCAACCTTCCGGCCGGATGATCCGGACCTGATCCATATTCTGGTTACAAAAGATAAGCCTGAAAACGCTTTCCTGAATATTAATTACAGAGACCATTGGTACTACATAGACGACCGGGATGTGAAATCAAAAAACACCTTTGCCGTCATGCAAATGCTAATGAGTATGGCAAAAGACGGCTCTGGCGCCGTGGCGCCCTTGATTTCCATTGGAAATTAACCATCCCTATTTTAGCGCCGGTTAATGCTTGCTTCGCTTTATTCAATAATTCTTTACCTTAGGATGAACTACAACCTCTTCTACAATGATTAACTATTTCTTTCAGAATCACTTTGAAAATTACCCGTGCGGCGGTATGATAAAAATCATTTACAGGTATTTCCATTTCCATTATATTGATCCTAAATTCTAAATATTAAGTTATGAAACAGCTCATTTTCGCACTATTATTCGCAGTTGGAAGTATAGGCCTTTATGGAAACGAAGCCAATTGCATAGCGCCACAGGAAGTTCAGGTTGGCGATACTTTTAAGATAGGAGACCCCGACGCTCCAAGGTACAGGCATATAAATTTTCCAAGGCCTAATTTTATTATTAAAAAAGGCGGGATTGCCAATTACAACAGACTGGAAGGCAATAAAGTAGTGGTAACCGCTGTAAAGGAAAAAAAAGACGGCACCATAGAAGTTAGGATCAAAAGAACCGATGGCGTACGATTCTTTGGAAGCCACAGGGAAGTATCCGCAGATTTGAAGGCTGCCCTGGAAACGGGTGAATTAGTTGGATTTTGAAGAAGGCTTAGCTATAAAAGCGTCGTATCTCATATTTAATATCACGGTTTAATTATGAAGGAATCCGACCTTGACCCCAACCAGGGATACTAACTTGTTTAATTTCCGGATACCAGGTAATCCGAACGCCATAGGTCTTTAGGAGTTGACATAAACCATATTTTATGGAACTTCATTTAAGGATCTTTAGGCCGTTTTAGTATGACTTATATTTCAAAAAAGTTATGAAAATCCTAAAGAATATTGGTGTCTGGTTAGGGTTAAGCATCCTGATGATGATTTTATGGGTAGTTGGTCTGGTGCTTGGGAATATGCTTTTTCCGAGTAGTCTTATGGAAATGGAAACGGACAGTGGTGGCGCATCGGGATTCCTTTTCTTTTTGGTAAGTGCGCTTAATGCCGGGATTATACTTATACTAATCTACAAAGCCCGGTATACAGGCTGGAAACTTGCCGGCCTTGTTTTTCTGGTTTCCTTTGGAATCCAGTATTTCATGTCCCAAATTGAGACTGTTTGGTTTAATGATAGCCTTGGTTTGCCAGGCAAAGGCATTGCGGCCATTGTTTTTGGAGGTGCCTTTACGCTTATTGCCTTTTCCGTAATTGCCGTTTGGATCACAGGGAAATTTAAAACTGAGCCAAATAACAGCGATAATAGTGATCGATTTAGATTTAGTATTAAAAACATAGTAGTGCTTTCGGTAGTTATTTGGCCGCTGATCTATTTTGCCTTTGGTTATTTTGTTGCCTGGCAATTTAAAGACGTACGCCTCCTGTATTCAGGCACCACAGAGATGGATTCGCTGCTGGAGATCATGAAGGGAAATTTCGAATCGGGACTTTATCTGTTTCAGATCTTTCGAGGATTTTTATGGGTTTTTATTGGCATCCTGGTGTTGAGGATGGCCAGGGGTTCCAGGATCCCAAAAGGAATTCTTCTGGGGCTTCTGTTTACGATCCTTGGCAGCAGCGGATTATTGCTTCCTAATCCTTTTATGCCCGAAATGGTGCGATTAGCACACCTGCTGGAAACCAGCACTTCAAGCTTTATTTGGGGGTTTATCATTGCATGGACGCTGTGGCAGCAGGCACCGGGAACAGCAATGGAAAATAATATATTAGAATAGGTTTTTAAATACTATGCCGTTTATTATTAGAAACTTTTATCCCACTCATCTACAGTAATTATCCATTCGTCTACACTCCCTAAACTTTCGTCTATAGTTAGACCTAAGACTTAAAATTAAAGTAGAACTTTCCAGATTAAATTAAAAAGAAGGCCATGAAA
>NZ_CAMYKG010000047.1 GCF_947258925.1 uncultured Eudoraea sp.
AAAACCATCTATTGAAAAAATCTGGGAACTACATATTTATGATCCAGAAATCCGTTATTCTGTATACAGGGCCCAACGATTTAACAGTCTGTACCCCAATCTGGACCGTCCAACAGGATAAATAGATTCTATAGATAACACCCATGACAGGGGTAAATATGTGCTTTTTAGAATAATGTGCAAATAATAGTTCGAGTCGTCAAAAAAGCATGAATCCAAATGGAAATGGATTGCTGTAGCCGACAAGTAAATACCCTGGTTTTACGATGAAATAGAACTTGTTTTAAAACTTTAAAAGGACGCCGCCAAGAACTTATATAAATATAGTATTAGAGGTTGAAAAACCAATGGTTCTAGCTTTTATTAGAGTTGTACTTTTTTAAATTAATATGCCACTCAAAAGGCTGGTATAGTCTTAGGAACGCTTGTCAGGGCAATTTTGGTAGTGGTTTGGTCATATATATCTTTAACAATCTTGTACAAATCCGGGACCAATGTTTTGGCGAGTTTGGAGTTATTGTTTAATAAAACACAAATCCCCAGATCGGCTTCAGGATAAACCGCAATTTCATTTCTATAATTGTTTACGCTACCCCCGTGGTGCCAAATGGTTTTTTGCAAACCTGTTTCCTCTTCAGAAAATTTATGGATTCTCCACCCAAAGCCGTAATGTGAGGATAAGTGTCCGGGCCAACGCTGGTAATATTTGCTGTGGCCTTTAATTTCTACAATTGGATTAAAAGCCTCTTTTAAAGCAGATTTGCTCATTATCTCGGGGTTATGCCCAAGCAAAAACCGCATCCATCTGGCCATATCTATAGCGCTGGCATTAATACCCCCAGCGGCTATGGCATTGTAATAATGATCGTTAAGTTTTTTGGGTCTCCACCCGTTTCGCCTCTTTGAATGGGGCATTGCAACATTTTTTTCATGCGCCAAGGTTTCATAATCCATTGTGGTTGAACACATTTCCAAAGGCTTAAAAAACCTATTCTCCAGTGATGTGGTAATTTCCTGGCCGGTAGCTTGGTACATCATCTCGCCAGAGAGGGCAAACAGGGCATTCTGATAGCTATACATCAAACCGGGATTACTAATTGGTGTAACTTCTTTGAAGCGTTCAGCAATATCTGTTAATGACAACCCGGCCTCAACCAGATTGGTGAAACTATGGTAAGGTGCCCCTGAAGTGTGTGATAAAATATTGGCCAGAGTAATTTTATCTGTATTACTTGTATTCCCCAACTGAAATCCCGGAATATAATCGCAGACCTTATCTTCCCAATCTAATTTGCCTTCATCTTTTAAATTGGCAGCCAATATACCGGCAAATCCTTTTGACAGGGATCCGAGTCTAAATATCGTTTGGCCGTCAACGCCGCCATTTACATTAATATTTCTTTTGCCGAATCCATCTGAAATTACAATCGAATCTCCTCTTACGATGCTCACTCCGGCACCTACTATGACACCAGATGCGATGGCTTTATCAAAATATGCTCTTATGGCAACTTTCAATTCTTGTTGCTGCAATTTATATAGCTGCGCCTCTCTTTGATCCGCTAAAGATTTCTTTGACTTAGCGGTTGAAATAGCATCTTTGGACTCAGAAGTGGATGCAGCATTATTAATGCTTCCGGTTAGAGCCAAAAGCGCAAGAATTAAAATCGTTGTGCCTGCCAAGATTTTGTAACTCTGCATAGGTAAATTAATGTTTGATTTAGGGTTAAACAGATTGAAAATAGGATTTTATAACTAAATAACCGATTAAAGGCCTGATTATTATGTCTTTCATTGCTTTTTATATTGATTTAAATGTAGAAGGCACAGCTCAACCACAAGTAATTCTGCTGCTTTATTACAATGTGGAGCTCCAAATTAAGCTAACCCAACCCTCGGAATCCCATAAATTTCAAATTCCAAGAGCCTGGCTATAAATCATAGTTATTTAGAATTTGATGTTTGGAATTTGTTCTTTGAGATTTGGGATTTAGTGCTTGATGCTTTTATAGATAATTCAGTAACTTGGTGAGCTAACCGCCTGCCATCCTTTTATATGATCAAATTATTCTGTAATAGCCCCCAAACTCGATGAATCAAAAAAAAGCCCCATGGCACTTTCTCTTGCTACTCATTTTGGCCGGGGAGTCTGTATTTATTCTTCCATTTGTTCTTGCACGGGTCTTTAGACCTACAGTGCTTGAGGCATTTGGGCTAGACAATGTGCAGTTGGGCATATGTTTCTCTGTATATGGGATAGTAGCCTTGCTATCCTATCTCTTTGGTGGTCCCCTGGCCGATAAATATCCTCCAAGAAAATTGATTGCTGTGGCACTGTGGATGACAGCCTTGGGAGGCTTGGTCTATGCTACTTTTCCCGGTTATACAGCATTAAAAATACTTTATGGTTATTGGGGTTTTACAACCATTTTTTTATTCTGGGCTCCAATGATCAAGGCTGCCAGGGTCTGGGGTGGGTCTTCTTCACAAGGCAAGGCGTTTGGATTTTTGGACGGCGGACGTGGATTAGTGGGTGCCCTATTCGGTGTTATGGGCGTATTTATTTTTGCGTTATTTATCAATACTGAAGTTTCAGAGGCGACCGTTTCTGAAAGCAGAGCAGCTTTCAGGTATGTGATTCTGGTTTCCTCGGGCATAGTTGCTATAGTGGGCCTATTGGTGTGGTTCTTTATGAAAATGGATCCAAAAGCAGAAAAAGAGATCATCCTGGACCAAATAACGATATCACAAATAAAAGAGGTGCTGCGTTTGCCTTCGGTTTGGTTACTGATGATCATTATTTTATGTGCTTATGTAGGCTATAAAATCACAGATGTGTTTTCGCTCTATGCGCAGGACGTAATGCTTTATGACCAGGTACAATCGGCCCAGGTAGGTACTTTTTTGTTATTTGTCCGTCCTGTCATTGGGGTACTAATTGGGGTACTGGCAGATCGCACAGATACTACCTACTGGTTGGTAGTTAGTTTTGTAGTTTCATTCCTGGGGGCATTATTGTTCGCTACAGGTATAATTTCTGATTCGTCAACAGCATTGTTTTTTATATCCATTTTGGTTGTGGCGACCGGAGTATACGCTGCACGTTCTCTATACTTCGCAGTGATGGAGAGGGGGCAGATCCCTTTGATACTTACGGGGACTGCTGTTGGTCTTATTTCACTAATAGGCTATACTCCAGATATATTCGCAGGGCCCGCGATGGGATTTCTCTTAGAGAATTCACCGGGTGCAGTGGGTCATCAGCATGTGTTTTGGATGTTGGCTATATTTTCCTTCACAGGTGGTATCGCCGCCTGGTATTATTTCCAATTGTATGGAAAGAAGAAACAGCATTGAAAATGATGTAGCGAAAAAGTTCTGTGATATAGGAGGCATTATTATAAATCAAGAAATTAAATCACTCGAATACTTCTATAGATAATTCATTACCCTGGATAGGTAACTGGCAATCACTACTTTTTAATTAAATTCCAAAAGAGTGCTTATGTCAATAATTAATTTGATGATAATTCTGCCTATTTATCGCCTAAAATCGCGAATTGCCCTAACTTTAAATTTCCGGTGTTCTACATTTTTGTTGTAATGATACGATGTATTGCCATCTTGAAATCTTATAAGTCGTGCCTGGTAATCATCATATGCAGTAGCACTCCAATACAGTTCATCAGCAAATTCACCGCTATTGGTTGCGCCCTGTCCTATAGTCTGGTACATTATTCTTAATTCATCGAAAGTTGGCAATCTCCATCCTTCACCTAATTGCTCGTGAATTTTAGCAGCATTTTGCCATGCCATCGGACCGGCGTCTTCAAGATGCGCGATTTTGCCAGTATTGTTAGAAGGATTAATTGCAAAAATAATTCCTTGATTGTGGATGTCACCAATAACTAATTTTGTGAGAGTCGCTACCTTATTCAAAGAATCAATACTAGTTTTTTCCAAAGCAGTTGAATCCTTAATATCTGCTGCATTAATTTTCGGTGAGGTGGGTAAGGGTCTTTCGGAGTTTTTATTAAATACTGAAAAAGCCCATATTACCGCAACAATAAGTACTGCTGCCAGGGATGCCGTAAGCACTCTTTTTTTTAAGTTGGTGTCCTTCCCCTGTTGTGTTCCTTCAACTTTCCCGTTGGCTTCAGCCGCAAGTTTTATCCGGTTTTCTTCTTCGGCATGAAGCTTGGCATCTACTTCTTCCTTACGTATTTTCTGCTGTTCAGCTCTTAGAATAGTTGCCGCTTCTGCTGTTTCTTCATCTCTGTTCTCTTCCCCGGCATTTCTCCTGGTTACTTGGTCTTCCTTACTTTTTTTCTTCTCCTCTGTTTTTATATTGGCCGATGCTTCCACTTCTTCCCTAATTCTTTTCTCCTTCTCGGCTCTTCTTTTGGCCACAGCTTCTTCCCATAATCTATCCTCCTCTGCTCTTCTTTTGGCCGATGCTTCTGCTTCTTCCATAATTCTTTTTGCCGCCTCGGCCCTTCTTTTGGCTTCGGCTTCCTCCCATAGTCTATTCTCCTCCACCGCATCAATTTCTTCCTTAAAACTTGTCCCTTCCCCGGCTATACTATCGGTTTCTTCCTCTTTTGCAGAACTGATCACTACCTGCTCTTCACTTATATCATTCGCTGCCTTCTTTTCTATTTCTTTTTTTGGTTCCTCCTGATTCAAATTATCTACAAATGGCGTAATTATCGTTCTTATGCCTGCCGCAACATTGTTATATACCAGATCAGCTGAATCCCAATCTCCTATAGGCTTTCCTTCCTCCGGCAATATTTGTAATTCATTTAGATTAATATCGTAGTCTGTTAATTTAAGATCAATATCCCACTGACAATTATCAATAATTATAGGGATGACAACAGACTTGTTTTCTTTATGCCTGTCAATGATAGCTTTAAATTCAATCTGCTTGATAAATTGAGAATTCATGAAATCATCACTTACCAAGAGAAGAAATATATCGGTATGATGTATGCGTGATTCAATATAAGTTTTCCAGGGCTGCCCGGCAATAATAGGATCATCGTGCCAAATAGATAAATCGAAAGCTTCGTTCAAGGGGTCCAAATGACGCAAAAGATGAATCATTATATCTTTATCCGCCAAGGCGTAGATCACAAATATATTTATCTTCCGACCCATTTATTTAACAAATTAGTCATCATCAGGAAAATCATAATATGCCTTACAGTCGGGGAAAGTCTGAATTTTTCCGTTTGCATATACTATCTATCTTATCTAAGATAGAGAATAAAAATATCAATGCTGATAATGTTATCAAATAATTTGCAGTTCGTAACTGACTGTCAATGCGCTGTGTATGGACAGCCTGCCCTCTCTTCCATAAATTCCAAACTACATCCCGATAGCTCCTTCTCCATAGTATTACGAAGGAGAAGCTATCGGGACCAAATTCCAAAAAAGTAGTTACCGACAATAATAAATTGGACTTTGTTATTTGTTATTTGGTGCTTGGTGTATGTTATTTGGTGCTTGCTATTTGGTACTTGCCATCAGCTCAACCATCCTTCCTTAGCCAAGCTCCGATATTGAATGACAACAGATATTTACCAGGATTTGTAAGTTTTAGACAACGAAAACAAAAATGCATGATTACATCGGTTTTATACTAATAGTAGGTGTATAAAGATGTATTTTACATCTATATAAACAAGTTGGGTGGAATTTGATAAAGTTACCAATTTTTGGTATTTTTGAATAAACCATACTCTGATGAGCAAAAATACATCCATATCGTTGGGAAATTATTTTGATGAATTTGTCCATAAACGCATTAACGAAGGCCGGTATAAAAACGTAAGTGAAGTTATCCGGGCTGGACTAAGACTTTTGGAGGAGGAAGAAAGTAAGGTAATCGCTTTAAAGACTGCTATTCAAGAAGGTATCGATAGTGGAATCGCCAAGGATTTTGACTCGCAAAAACATCTTAAATCCCTAAAGTCAAATAAATGACTGCATGGCTAAATACTATTTGACCAACAAAGCAGTCGAAGATTTGACGGAAATCTGGAATTACACATTTGAGCAGTGGTCGGAACGGCAAGCTGACAAATACTACCAAATGCTGCTTGATAATTGCCGTGACATTGCTGAAAACCCGGATTTAGGAAAAAACTACGATGGAATTACACATAACCTGCTCGGACTTAAAACAAATCGACATATCATTTTCTACCGGAAAATTGATTCAAGCCTTGTAGAAATAACCAGAATTTTACATGGACGAATAGACTTGAAAATCCGAATGGGGGAATAAAAACTACACCCAACAATACCTATGATTCATAGCTGCCTCTCCCCTAACCTTAATTCTCTCTTTTGTTCTTTCTGATTATACTATCAATTTAAAGAGAATCAAACTTAAGCGGTGTATAATTAAATGCGGTCGGATTTTCCAAGTTGAAAATCCTGCAATCAATTATCTTTAACAAAGCGAAAAAATTCAATAGAATTTTCCCGCAACTAATCATACACAATATGTTGGGCAACAGCATAAAGAAATCTATAGAACTACAAAAAAATAAAGCATTTGAAGATTCGCATGCAAGTGGGTATCAAAAAAAATAAATTAGAATCAAAATCAATGAATTAACTAATACAAGAAACGGAATAAAAATGAAAGAAAACATGACAAATTACATAGACGGATTCGTCCTTCCCGTTCCACGAAATCATCTGAACCAATATAGGGATGTGGCTGAAGTTGTTGCGAAGATTTGGAAGGAACACGGTGCACTCGCCTACTTTGAGTATGTTGGTGAGGATTTAAAATTGGAAGGTACACGTTCTTTCCCGGAACTCTTAGGTGCAAAAGAGGATGAAGCCATCTTATTTGGATGGGTTGTGTTCGATTCACGCGAGGCGCGTGACCTTGCAAATGAGCGGGTCGCGGCTGACCCGAGAATGAGGGATTTAATTGACCCATTGACAGATCCGTCAAGGATGGTTTTTGATGCCAAACGGATGGTTTATGGTGGATTTCAACCGCTCATCCAATCAAATAGTAGTAAGGCTTGATAAATGATTAAATACAAGTTCCTAATTCCAAAAGAGTAGTTACCGACATTAATAAATTGGACTTTGTTATTTGGTGCTTGTAATTTGGTACTTGCCATCAGCCCAACCATCCTTTCCTGTCCAAACTCCGATATTGGATGGCCTCAGTAGTACACCCGAATGCGTAAGGCTGATATACACACCGTTCAAACCCCCAATACCACCTTGCATGTTTATTGTACTAAACCAAATGATGATTTTATAGAAATCAACACCTTGTATATCTCTATACCAGAGTAACCATATGGCTCCATTGAATACAAAATTATTGGTCTCCTTTAGATTTTAAAATTGTAATTTTAGTTTTCCTAAAAACCAACATATATGCGATTACGAAATTCTATTTTCTGGAGGTTAATACTACTCTTCATTATTTTAACGGCCTGTACCAGCCCTGAAAAACAGTCTGCCACCCTGCTCATTTATGGGGGTCCTATCTATACTGTGGATACCATTCAATCAACCGTGGAAGCGGTAGCTACAAAAGACAACAAAATTCTTTATGCCGGCAGTCTTGAAGACGCCGAAAAATATAAAGATGATCAGACACAATTAATTGATTTAGAGGGCAAAACCATGACTCCTGGTCTAATAGAAGGACACGGCCATTTTATGGGATTGGGGTATAACGAATTGAATCTTGACCTCATGAATACTACGAGCTATCAGGAAATAGTTGATGCCGTTGCTAAAGCAGTTGAAAAAGCCGAACCGGGGGAATGGATTACAGGGAGAGGATGGCATCAAAGTAAATGGACCGAAATGCCTTCCGATACCGTAAATGGCTTTCAAACACATTACAGACTCAGTGAAGTTTCTCCAGATAATCCAGTATACCTTGGACATGCCAGCGGACATGCCGGTTTTGCTAATGCCGCTGCAATGGATATTGCGGGTCTGCAAGTTTTACCCAAAGACGGTGTAAACAAATTTGAGGTAGAGGGTGGTGAAGTAATGCGCGATCAGCTGGGAAGACCAACGGGCATTTTCAATGAACGTGCCCAAGGTTTGATAACCAAACATATTCCCGAAAGTACTCCTGAGAAAGACGCCAAAGCTTTTGAATTGGCAGTAGCCGCCTGTCACAGAAATGGCATTACCGGTTTTCACGATGCGGGTATTGGAAGGAAGACTATTACCCTTTACGAAGAAATGAAGGCAGCGGATAAAATGAAAGTCCGTATGTACGTCATGGTTACCGGTAGGGATAAAGAATTGCTTAGTGAATGGTATCAAAAAGGTCCTTTCATAGATCCGGGTCATTTGGTAACCATTCGGTCCGTAAAATTGAACTGCGATGGGGCCTTAGGCTCACGCGGCGCGTGGTTATTAGAACCATACACAGACAGACCCGGGCATTTTGGTCTCGAAACCTTGCCTATGGCTTTTGTGAAAGAAACCGCTTTGAACGGATTACAACATGGTTTTCAGGTTTGCTCACATGCCATAGGAGATAGGGCCAACAGGGAAATACTAGACCGCTATGAAATCGCTTTTGATGAATTACCTGACCTGGCAACCGATCATAGATTTAGAATCGAGCATGCACAGCATTTGCATCCGGATGATATACCACGCTTTGCCCAGTTAGGTGTGATACCTGCCATGCAGGCAGTACACCTGTCTTCTGACAGACCCTGGGCTATTGACCGTTTGGGTGAACAGCGAATCAAAGAAGGAGCTTATATGTGGCAAGCCTTATTACAAAGTGGTATCCCGATTGTAAATGGTACCGATGTACCCGTAGAACCTCTGGATCCAATAGCCAGTTTGTATTCCAGTGTAAGTCGAAAGACTTTAAAAGGCACCCCCGAAGGCGGTTATGAACCTGAACAGAAAATGACCAGGGAGCAAGCCCTTAGATCATACACTTTGGATGCTGCTTACGGCGCTTTTGAGGAAGACATAAAAGGCTCTATTACGGTGGGCAAACTAGCCGATTTTACGATTTATAGCCAGGATTTAATGAGGGTAGCTGAAGAGGAGTTCTTAAGTACTGAGATAGCCATGACAATTTTTGATGGAAAAGTGGTGTATGACAAGGATGAATAAATCAATTAGGTTGAAAGGAGAAGTTTTATGCCTATTAAATTAATATCAACACCTAAAATCTATATTTTATAATTATTTTAAAGGTTTAAGAAAGTTTTGACTGGCGTATTGGGCTCAAAGAGGTTTTTGGCCTTATAAATATAATCCCATGCCCAGTTTTTGCGCAATACTATAGGTTCTGTTTCTTTTATCACTTTTTGCTTGTCCGCTTTGCAAGATGATAAAGGCACTAAGGCCATTGCGGTAGCAAAAGTTGATGATGTTCTTAAAAAGCCTTTTTTTTTCATTATTATCCCGTAATTATTTCGATTCAATAATTAATTCTAAATTCTCATTAGAGCCTGTCATTTCCCAATGTCCTAAGGAGATGGGTATATTCCCAATACTATTTAAGGTATCAAAAAAGTCTTTGAGTATAAATGGTTTTTCCTCCTGTTCTAATAGTTTGGCATAGGCCGCCATGGCGTTTTCCAAAAGATACTTTCCTGTAATATAACTGGTGCCGTATCCAGGTTGTCGGAGGTATAGATGCTGTTCAAAAATGAGTAACTCCTTTTCCGTTTTCATCCATCCCCTGGGCGTATACTCCGAGTGTAATCCCCCTGCCTCTTCCATAGTCATTTCGTTGGCGTGTGCATATAATGACCCCAAACCTCTTGCAGCCCTCTGAGCGATCATAATATACACTATTTCCCTTGCCCTGGGACTATCATTATAAAGGCCAGCTTCCATAAAAATTTCTTCAACGGCGGTAGCTGTACCCTCATTTCTGGAATCAAAAATATTATATAATAACGGACCGCGACGTATTTCACTTTTATGAGGTTCAAACTCCATCCTTGCTAATTCAAACCAATGATAAAAATGTGAATACAAAGGCCTGGGGTCATAATGCTCTCCAATTACAAAAAAGTTCCGCTTCTCCCTGGGAACATATTCACCAAGATGTTCTCGTAAGGCAGGTTCAAAATATGGCTTTACAGTCACTATCTCCTGTTCGTTTAAAAAACTGATTAGACTATTTGCTGCAGCATCTGCCAGCTTTTGGTAAGCTTCCGGAGAGTTGGCATCTTCTAATGCCGGTAAATCTCTATTCTTATGCTCTTCCAATTTTAAGGAAGTCCAGGCCCTTGCCAGCTCTCTTTTCAAAATCATGACCTCATCTTCCCATGTCAAAGGAACAAGGTGTACATTTTGAAGGTACCATGTGTAATTTTCCTTACCAATACCTGAAGGCCCGGTTTTAAAACTCGACTGTTCCTTTAACCACAATACGAAATTATCTGTAGAAGTAATAGCCTGGTTTATGACAGCTACTATTTCCTTATCGGCTTTTAATTCCTCTTTTTCCTTAAATTTTTTCAGGACCATACTTTGTTCCTTGATATCTCTAATACCCGCGATCCACAAATCTTTTGCATTCCCTGTCAGATTCTTCATAGCCTGTTTATTTAAACCGGGGATGACCTTAAGATCTTGAATCAGGCGTGTCCGTTCACTTTCGGATAAAGGATAACTGTACGTCCATAGTTCAGTAGTTCCATGATGGGTGGGGCCTTCATGTGCAGGAACATCACTTTTATAAGACCAAACTGACTTATAAAAGGCCGGGTCCCGTTCCCAGGGCCTAAGAACTCTATAATTAAAATCATAGCCATTCATTTCAGCCCAAACGATCACCCAATCCACTTGTTGTGAAACGAACCAGGAAGTGGTATCTATTGCTAATAGTTCAGCTTTTAAGGTATTAAACTGGGGTTGTCTTTTCTCAAAACCAGAGCGCGAATAATCTGGTACTCCATTAACTTGAGGTGGGTTTTCAAATGACCTCCATTTAGTAAACAGACTTACTAAGGCCTCATATTTAGTACTGGTGTATTCTGTTTGTGAGGATATCTCCTCCTTTTCTTGTAAACAGCTCATAAACAAGAACGAGATACTAATCGTTAAAGCAACATATTTCATATTGGCCAATTATTATTAATTGCTAAATATATGTAAATTCCTGTTTCTCCTATAACTCTTCAACTACTAGCGTCATGCTAGTACATTAAAGTTTTACTCGACTGCGAGGTAAGGGGTTGGGGGCACAAGTATAGAGCTTTCCGTGCGCATCTTTGATTGGCCGGGCCTATTCATAGTAATAATTTCTATTAAATCGTAAACTGCTCTGTATGTTTCATAAGATGAATTTAGTTGCTGGCAAGGTAAATCTGAACAAAGAGGAGTGTATCCATATAGATATGAGCAATAATCAGTGTCCAAAGTCTTTTCTTTAGCACTAAATAGCTAATTCCCATAGCTAAACCCATAAATCCGGTTTGGACCATCCCCATAAGACCCCATTCATAATGAATTAACCCGAAGAAAACCGAACTAAGAAGTACAGCTATTATCTTGCTATATTTGAAGGATTGTGTTATTTCAACAATGCGATTTATTAAAAACGCGCGGTAGATTACCTCCTCAGCAAAAGAAGAAATAAAGTAAACTCCCAAAAGTGACAGAAGGAGCCCCATTAAATTGTCTTTTAAAAAATCATATCTGCTGAAATCCGCACTTTCGGGAACCCCAGTGATATTGGCCATAATAATAGCCCCAAGAATAAAGCAAGAGGTAGCAAATATAAATACCACCAAAGATTGTCCAAAGACCCGGAGGCCCTGCTTTATAGTTACCCTATTGAAGGTCAGTCCAAATTCTTTCCAGGACTGTCCGCGCAGTTTCAAACTTGTCCAAATCATAGCTAACATAAGGAGATTAGCAACCCAGACAACACTATAACTACGGATTAGATCTTCACCAACCCATGCACTGGTAAATTTAACAAACAAGAAGGCCGGAAGAAATACCAATAACATTTCGCCAAGGCAGTATATCCACGTCTGTTGCTCGGATTTTACATTTTTTATTTTAGTTTCCATATTATTTGAATTTTAAATTAGATTCAAAACTATTGTAGAGAAAAATGGAATTCGACCGTCTTCAGGAAAACGGTCGAAATAAATACAATGATTATTGCATAATCTAGGTATATCTAGATTTGGGATAGACTTTTTTTAAACTCGGATGGCGTTTGACCGGTCAGTTTTTTGAATTCCTTGTTGAAGGAAGATTTGGAATTAAACCCGGCTTGAAACATGGCTTCAATTATGGTCATTTTCTTATCTGGTCCTTGTAGAATTTTTTTCACCTCTTCACAGCGAAAGGTATTTATGAAATCATAGAAGTTTTGATCAAATCCCTGATTTATTACCTGGGAGAGCGTTTTCCCACTTATGCCTAACTCCTTGGCTAAATCTTTGCTATTCAAATCAGGATTCAGGTATAGTTGTTCTGTCTGCATCAAAATTGTTAGCTGATTTTTATATTTATTAATATCAACCGGACTAAGATTAGACATCGCATACTTTTCAGTTTCTTTTTTAGCTATCCCAGAAAATATAGCAGGTTGATTTAGTGCCTTTACCAATATCAGATTAATGAAGTAAAAAGTTGTAAGAAGTAATACCGTAACCGAAACATACAGAAATATCCTATTGCTGAAAATGGGTGTCAGGTTATGAATCATTGCAACAATAGTGATTACAGTAAAAGCCCGTAGCATAAAATTGAGCCAGTCTAGTTTAATCCCGTCTATACTGGAATACTTATCTTTTATTACTGTATGATACGTTTCTACCGTGCGCCAGGATATCCACAAATAGTACAATATATGTAGATAAATAAACAGACTAATGATATACACCCAGGCAGGAAAATCTGCAGTAGTAATTTTTAGCGCAATTTCCGGCCCAGACTCCTTGTCCAGGGAAACAATCAGAAAGAGCACTAAGAATATATATATTGCAAAAGGGAGTAAATGCCACGCATCTCTCTTTTTAAAAGCAAAGTCGTGGAAAATCACAGCACGGCAATAGAAATACAGAATAGGGCCATACAATAAAAAAAAGGTATCATCTAGGAGATGAACCATAGGATTGGGAAATATGGACCCGCTAACTCGGGCTGCAAAATCTATCAGATTAATAGCAAACAAAAAAAATAGCAAAGCCAGCAGCCTATTGTTTCTATTAATTCCTTTTTTGTTCGTAAACAGGTAGAGCGCCAAAAACAAAAATTGGAAAGCTACCAGGATAGAAAGCAATGCGCCCAGGTTGTAATTCATACAATTAAATATAAGCAAATCTCCATAAAGGAAAAGAATGTCAATAGGTCATCGATACGCATTTAATGAAATTTATCCCAATAAACCATATCTGTCGAGTGACCTGTATTGTATGGCTTCACTAATTTGGTGTACACCCAAATCCCAAACTCCTTCCAGCACCCCGTTGCAGGACAATGATATTTTGCCGGGTTGGGGATAAGTGCCGCCTCCGACCAAAGCAACGTCTGAAATGGCATATAATGTGGCGGTCTATTAGTCTATAGCTTTCGAGCACATATTAGACCAATGGCAATAAATCATCATGGCATGACCAATATCATTTACCGCAGTTTATCTAAATCTTATATTCGGCCCGCACATACCTAGAAAATAGACTTCTAAAATGATAATTTACTTTAGTTAGGTATCATCCTCTCTTCCTGAAGTTAATATTAAAAAGCAGGATTAATTAAATACCGTATATCATGATTACAACAAGAAATCGTAATGAGGTGGAAATGGAAATGAAAGAAACATTAGGATTGGTCCCTAGTTTCTTTAAAAGCATCCCCGATCAATACCTCGAATACGAATGGCAAATGTTCAAAAGACTGCAATTGGGAGAAACACTAATCCCAAATAAGTACAAAGAACTTATGGGTATCGCAATTCATGCGGAGACTAAGTGTATTTATTGTACTTTATTTCACACGGAAGCGGCTAAACTTTTTGGTGCTACCGAGGAAGAAATACAAGAAGCTGTTCATTATGCCAAGATGAGTGTTGGTTGGAGTGTTTATCTAAACGGCATGAGAACAGATTATGAAGAATTTGCAAATGAGTTTACTAAAATGGGTAATTTCCTAAAAACCAAACAAATCGCTCATGCAAATTAAAAAAGGGCAAAGAAACATTTTTGAGATTGCATTGACAGGATATGAATTAGCAACCTTAATATCATCAGCCCGATGGATTATTGAAGGAGCAAAAGGCGAATTAACTTCGGAAGCTATCAATAATCTTAAACAACTATTGGACAACTATGATAAGGAAACAAAAAAGCTGCATAACAAATCATCTTCCTGAATAAAATTCATTTGAAAGATGGAAAGGTTTCATTTAAACTTAAATTCCATAGCCCAAATGAAGAAAGAGATGTTTCAATTTAAAAATTTGTAGACGGATGCCAGATTTTTTCTGGCATTTGTTTTTTATTGTTATGCCAATTACATTTCTTGCCAAATTTTTCCCAATAAGGATTTATAAGAACTGAAATGAAAAAGTCTTCCTAAGTTATTTCATCATTGTTTTGACAAAATTAAAATTCCCCCCGCTGGCGCGAGCGTCACGCTCGTGCCCTGAAGTTGGCAACTTTTGTGTTGTTAATCGGCAAGATAAGAAGCAGCTGAATTAATAATTTTCCAGTCACCTTCAATTCGTTTAAAGACGTTTGTCCAAACACCCTTGACAACTATGGTATCGCCTGTAGACAAAGTTAAACTTTCTTCAAAATCGACTGTGTGAACCGCAGCATCAAACCCCAATACAGATATAGTTGCCTCGCCATATTTTGTGTAATTCCAATTTTCGATTGGGGATAATGTTTCTTTCATCCAATCACCTATATCTTCATGGCCCATGGTAATGGAACCATCCGAGGCCCAAATCACCTCATCATCATCTGCCATATATTCCATAATACCTTCTACGCTAAGACTTTCAAACTGATCTGACCAAGTCAAAAAAACTATTGCTATAGAATCCTTAATGGCAGGAATATCTTGTTTTGTTGGGACTGGATTGGATGGCTTACAGGAATAAAGGACCAGACCTGCCAAAAGTAGTAGTACACTCTTCATTACGTTCTTGGTTAAGGATTTCCTTGTATCAAGTTACTCAAAATCAACCTAAATAAAAAAATTAATCAAAGGTGCCAGGGCATAACAATGACCATAAATAATTGCTACCTATCTCCTACTCCATCCTATGTTAAGAAAGACCAACCAATACTTTTTAATTAAATTCCAAACTACATCCCGATAGCTCCTTCTCCATAGTATTACGAAGGAGAAGCTATCGGGACCAAATTCCAAAAGAGTAGGAACAGCCAGCAATTAATTGGAATTTGTTATTTGGTGCTTGGTGTTTGGTGCTTGGGGTTTGGCGTTTGGTGCTTTTTATTATCCGAGCCAACCCTCCCGATCCAAACTCCTATACTGAATAGCTTCAGCAATACATCTTAATGTGCATGTCTAAATTAAATTTCTTATTTCCCCACTACCACATGTTTATTATGAGTGGCATAACATCCCAATCACTAAAACATAAGAGACCCTCTACAATGTTGTGGTCTTATTTTTGATTGTTTAAGACTGTTTATAGTCTATTAGATTAATTCAGTATTCTTG
>NZ_CAMYKG010000048.1 GCF_947258925.1 uncultured Eudoraea sp.
GGTTGATGACCTGAGCCTTTTGGTTGATGCCTTGATACAGGCCGATGCCGGTTTGGTTGAAGTATTGAGTGGCGATGGACCTTTTACGGTATTCGCACCGACTAATGATGCTTTTGCAGCTTTATTGGATGCATTAGGCGATGATTACCACAGCCTTGACGATTTTGACACCCATGAAGAAAAAGCCTTATTGGCCAAAGTTCTTACCTATCATGTTGTGGCAGGTGCGGCAGTAGCTTCAGGCGAGCTTTATAATCATCAGGAATTGCCCACCGTTCAGGGAGAATCTCTATTCGCCATAATTAATCATGGTGTGGACATCAGGGATAAATCAGGTACAGATGCCAATGTTATTGGAGCCGATAATGTTGCCAGTAACGGAATAGTACATATTATTGACAAAGTCCTTTTACCTCAGGAAGTGATCGATATTTTAAATCCCCCAAGTCACTAAACAGTATTGTTTTGTTAGGTTGGTAGTTTAATTATTGGACTACTTGTTTAAAACTCCCCTTAATATCCGGGGAGTTTTTTTTGTAGGAAAAAAGACAGAATTTCAGATTAGAAATTTGTGACATCAAATTTGAAACTGTTAGCATACAAAAAATGCGCCTTTACAACTATTCTTTTTTTTTCGGAAAACTAAAGCACATCTTTGGAGTCCCAAATCTTATCAAACTAAACCTACTTAAAGCTAGAAGCCCCGACACAAGTGTCAGGGCTTTTTTCTTTTTGGTCAGGGATGTCTACCGGTTTTTCTTTTGTTCTTCAGCTTGCTCCATCATTTCCCTCATTTTACGCTGAAACTTATTTTCCTTTTTAGGTTTCTTTTTATTCTCCTGTATCTGGGCATGTATTTTATCCTCATCCAGAATAAATTTCTTTATGGCCAGCATAATAAAGATGGTAATAAGGTTGGAAACAAAGTAATACAAACTTAATCCACTCGCATAATTATTAAAGAAGAATAACATTAACAATGGAGACAGGTACATGATGAACTTCATATTGGGCATACCCGGTTGGGTCTGCATATTCTGCCCGGTGGTCATCATCATATAAAAGAATATTGCTATAGAAGCCAATATTGGGAACAAACTTACATGATCTCCATAAAATGGAATCGTAAAAGGTAATTCCAGGATGGTATCGTACGAAGATAAATCATCTGCCCACAAGAAAGCTTTTTGCCGTAATGCGAAGGATGTGGGGAAAAACATAAACAATGCATAAAAAATTGGCAGCTGTAATACTGCCGGTACACAGCCACTCATCGGACTCACTCCGGCCTTATTATAAAGCTTCATGGTCTCCTGTTGTTTCTTCATAGCGTTGTCCTTGTACTTCTCATTAAGCTCTGTAATTTCCGGTTTTAACACCTTCATTTTGGCCTGAGATAAGTACGATTTGTAGGTGACAGGAGACATTGCCAGCCTTACAAGAATTGTCATTACGATGATGGCTATTCCGTGTGGTAAAAAAGAACTTAAAAATCCGAAAAATGGGGTGAACACATATCGGTTTATCCAACCAAAAATCCCCCAACCGTATGGAATTGAATCGGCAAGTCCCAATTCACTGTATTTTGATAAGTTCGCAATATCGGTTGGTCCGTAATACCAGTTCATATTATAAGAAAGCTCACCGCCCTGCATTTCCAGGGGTACAACTGATGCAAATTCTTTTGTTGATTGAGCTTCTTTGCTTTCCTCCTCCACCAGGTTTTTAGAACTTAAGTCTGCCGTCTCAAATGGTGTCTTTGTCGCAAGGATTGAACTAAAAAAGTGCTGCCTGTAAGAAAGCCAGGTAACCCCATTCTCCACCTCCTCATCATCGCTGCTTTCAGACAATTTACTTACTTTTCCTTCTTCATGCATATAGGTTAATCTGGTGTACCTGTTTTCATACTGAATACTTTTGTTATGCCTGATGCCCCTGAGTTTCCAATTAAGATTTATGGGTTGAGCATCATTTATTACACCACTTAATCCCTGAGAACGTACCGTATAATCTACCAGGTATTCATTTGGCTTCATTTCATAGCGAAATTCCAGAAACTGATTTGAGGCAACTTTTGCCTTCATGGACAGCACCTGATTATCACCATTATTTGAGATTGAAGGTTCAAAAAACAGTTCTTTCGAATCCAATACCCGATTATCCCTTGTTGTAAAATTAATCCCGAAAGCTGCATTTCCGTCTTTAACCAAATAAATAGGCACCGAATCGTGAGTGACAAAATTCTTCATCCTGGCCTCGACGATCTGGCCTCCTTTATTACTTATTTCCAGAAAGAGTACCTCATTTTCCAGGATAGTAGTGCCTTCCCTTGCAGCTGTATAACCAAAACCACCTATAGCATTTTTGTAATCTGCAACCGCCACTGAGTCTTTCAGATCTATTTTTGTTTCTGATAATACGGGTGGCGTATCTTTTGCTTCCTCCTCCTCTATTACCGGAGTTTCCACTTTAGCCCGTTCCGCTTTTTGAGCCTCCAGCTCCTCCGGTGTAGGTTGATTTTGATAAAACCAAAAAATGAGAATCCCAAAAATTAGTATAAAACCTATGATGGAATTTATGTCCAGTTTCTTTTCTTCCATTTAACTTTATTTATAACCCTATCTGTAACTAATTTTTCTTTTACCTAAACACAGATCGCCACAAAGGGTTTGCAAATATATATCCAATTGTGCAGTTTATGCCAAACTGGCATTAGTTTGTTGTCTTTTGTGAAGTAAAACAGCCTTTACAAAGCCTACAAAAAGAGGATGAGGATTAGCCACGGTGCTTTTGTATTCAGGGTGATATTGTACCCCAATAAACCATGGATGAGAAGGTAATTCAATGATTTCCACTAATCCGGTTTCCTTATTTATCCCCGAGGCCAACATACCGGCCTTATCCAGTGCTTCCTTATAGTCATTGTTAAATTCATAACGATGCCGGTGCCTCTCTGAAATAGAAGTTGCCCCGTGGTAAACTTTATGTACAAGAGTACCCTCAATAATCTCACAGCCCCATGCACCAAGGCGCATAGTACCCCCTTTATTGGTTACAGACTTTTGAGCTTCCATTAAACTAATAACAGGATGATCTGTGCCTCCGTCCATTTCAGTAGAATTGGCATCTTTTAACCCTAGAACATTCCTGGCAAACTCAATAACTGCCATTTGCATCCCAAGGCATATCCCTAAAAAAGGAATATTATTCTCCCTGGCATATCGTACAGCTTTTATTTTGCCTTCAATGCCCCGTTCTCCAAAACCGGGAGCCACAAGAATACCTTGCAAGCCCTTCATTTTTTCTTCAAAGTTTTGGGCAGTGATATGTTCCGAGTGAATAGATCTGACATTCACCTTTACCTCATTTATAGCTCCTGCATGAATAAACGATTCCAAAATGGACTTATAGGAATCCTGTAACTCAACATATTTACCAATTAATCCTATGGTAACTTCTGATTTAGGATTCTTATGCCTGTCCAGGAATTCATTCCATTGATCCAGATCTGGCGCAGTAATATCGGGTAAATTTAGTTTTTGGAGTGCCACAGTATCCAATCCTTCATCTTGCATCATCACAGGAACATCATAGATAGTTGACGCATCTATAGATTGTATTACGGCCTCTTTCTTCACATTACAGAATAAAGCCAATTTCTGTTTAATATCATCAGACAATTCATGCTCTGTTCTGCACACCAGGATATCTGCCTTTATTCCACTCTCCATTAAAGTTTTGACAGAATGTTGCGTGGGTTTGGTTTTTAATTCCCCCGCTGCCGAAAGGAACGGGACCAGGGTAAGGTGTATTACAATGCCATTATTGTCGCCCAACTCCCAAAGTAATTGCCTAACTGCTTCAATATAAGGAAGGGATTCTATATCCCCAACGGTCCCGCCGATTTCAGTGATGATTATATCGTATTCACCACTATTACCAAGTATTTGGACACGTTCCTTAATTTCATTGGTAATATGCGGCACTACCTGCACTGTTTTCCCTAAAAATTCACCCCTTCGTTCTTTCTCAATTACACTCTGGTATATCCTGCCTGTAGTTACATTATTGGCCTGGGAGGTTTTTACATTTAGAAAACGTTCGTAGTGCCCGAGGTCCAAATCAGTTTCTGCACCATCATCGGTAACATAGCATTCACCGTGTTCGTATGGATTAAGGGTACCCGGATCCACATTGATATAAGGATCTAATTTCTGTATGGTTGTTTTATAACCTCTGGCTTGAAGAAGTTTGGCCAGGGAAGCCGCAATGATGCCCTTCCCCAGTGAAGAGGTAACACCCCCCGTAACGAAAACATATTTTGTATCTGGCATATTGCACTTCTATGTTACGGGATTCAAAGGTACAAAATGCAACTAGAAATTATTGGATATCCTTTGGAAATTCTTCCCTAATTTTTCTAATAAGCCCTTCCAATCCATTCATTTTAACTTCAAGAATGGCCCTCATCTGCTCCCCAAGTTTTCCTTCAGGGAAGCCATTTCTCTGAAACCAGATTAAATACGCCTCAGGCAAATCCAGCAAATAGCGGCCTTTATATTTACCATAGGGCATCTTATAATAAGCGAGTTCAATGAGCTTTTTCCTGTCGGGAAACAATTCCATTATTAAATCTAAATAAATTATCTTTAAAACAACGAAAATGAAATAAAATGAAACGCAGAACATTTATAGGCTCTTCTGTAGCCGCTTCCGTAGCCTTAGTTTCCAATAAAGGCCTTGGCATGGAGAATAAAAAGATTGTCTCCGGTGATTTTAAAGGAAATATTAACCATAGTGTTTGCCGCTGGTGTTATAGCAAGATACCCATGGAAGATTTTCTTAAAAGCCTCAATGAATTGGGCATTACCTCAATGGATCTAACCGGTCCTGAAGATTGGCCACTAATGAAAAAGTATGGAATACATGCATCAATGTGCTGGGGTGCAGGCTTTGGTATTGAAAAAGGCTGGAATGATCCCAAACTACACGATGAACTGATAAAAGACTATCTGCAAATGATTCCAAAAGTCGCAGAAGCCGGCTACACTAACCTGATTTGTTTTAGTGGCAATCGCAATGGAATGAAGGATGAGGACGGACTCAAAAATTGTGCAGAAGGGTTAAAACAAATAATGACACAGGCAGAAAAATATGGGGTAGTCATACAGATGGAACTTTTGAACTCAAAAGTAGACCATAAGGACTATATGTGTGATCATGTGGATTGGGGTGTTGCTTTATGCAAAGAATTAGCCTCGGACAATTTTAAACTTTTATACGACATCTACCACATGCAAATTATGGAGGGTGATGTTATTAGAACTATCAGGGATTATCATAACTATTTTGGTCATTACCATACCGGTGGAAATCCGGGCAGACATGAAATTGATGAAACCCAGGAATTGTATTACCCGGCTATCATGAGAGCTATCCTGGAAACCGGATTTAAGGGTCATGTAGCACAGGAGTTTATCCCTTCCTGGGAGGATCCTATAGCTGCATTAAAGCAAGGGGTGAGTATTTGCGACGTATAGTTTTACTACTAAAAAACCGGAATATAACCTCTTACTTTCCGAGGGCTTCTTGTATTTCCCGATTCCAGGACAACTGTTGCTCCACATTGCGGGAGTAATTAGTCTCGTTGTCATAAAGTTGTTGGAATTCTGAAAGTTCTTTAATTATTTGGCGATATATTGCTTTTACCTCAGCCTTCACATTTGTCGTAAATGTGGTAGTCTCCATCTTTTGCCGCATTTTTCGGGCAAATAATTCGGAGATATCAAAATGCAACTGCTCATGGCTAAGAATTACATCGTCACATATTTTTGGCTTATACCATGATTTCTTCGGATAAAAATAGCTGTTCACGGTATAATCCAGTTCAATTTTGCCGTTACTTTCCTCTGCGGAAAACTCATAGCTCAAACCACTGGCAGTAGTTGCTGCAACTTTGGAACCTTCTATAGGTTTGGCTTTGAAATCTGACCATTGCAACCTAAGATTTGGATCCCAGGGTATAGCCTCTTCCTGCTGAGAAAAAGCTGAGCCTGTGCAACTTAGCAGTAGTAGTACGACTATGAATTTCAGAGATCCCAATGAAATGTAATTTGTTTTTTAATATCCGTATGAAGGCTTAATAGTACCGGACAAGTTCTGGCAGTATGCTCCAGAATCTTTCTTTGTTTTTCCGTACAATTGGAAGGTAAACGAAGCGCTATATCTATCCGGGATATCCTTCTTGGAGCTTCAGCCATATGCTTAGTGACTTCGGCTACAGCATTTATAAGATCAACATCCATATCCCGAGCCTTGATCCCCATCATGGTAAGCATACAACTGGCCAACCCTGTTGCAACCGTATCTGTTGGAGAAAATGCCTGTCCCAGTCCGTTATTATCAACAGGTGCATCGGTTATAATTTCATTACCGGAGCGCAGGTGAATACTACTGGTACGCAATTCACCTATGTATGTGACTTTTGATGTCATGGTTCCGGATTAACCTGGGTTATGCGCATATCCTGATACTTCATTATATAGGAAGCCGTATTGTAATATCCTGAGGAAAGCTCGGTTTCATAATCAAATTTATTCCCGCAATACTCGGTACGACCAATGATATTTGAAGCCTCAAATAAATTAAGTTTATAGGCCAACTTTAAAAGCAGGTCGAAGGTAAGGTCAAAACCGCGCACTGCATAACGATCCGGATCTGCTCCAAATTGCCTTCTGTACCTTCTTACGAAAGCATTGTTATTAGTTTCTTTATATACCGAAGGATACGTAAAATTCAGGTTAGACAAATGCGCACCGGAAATAACATCATTTTCAAACGCCTTATTCTTATTGGTAGTAAACATTCGTACTATGGTACTATCCGAATTAGCAGAATTAAGAATAGAACTCACACTTGATACCACTTTAAAATTATCGGTCTCCACAAATACCCAATTCTTCGCTTCAAGAGAAAGCTGACTGGCAAATACCTCCAAATCTAAAGAGATATTCTCTTCATCTTCCTGAAGATCAACGGATTTAGCCAAAGGAAATTCTTCTATTATCTTTTCGCCTATAGGTTTATTCTTTGCATCCGTAATAACTATAATATTCTCGTTTGTTATTGAATCTTTTATAAAACCGAGCATACGTTCGCGCAATATCTGATCGGACGGAATTGAAAAGAAAACATTTTCGAGTTCAAAATCACTTGTTGAAGCCAGAGGCGCAATAACCGGTACCCGGGCATTAGCAGCTTTGATCGCCACTTCTTTCAGGGAATTTAACTGCAATGGTCCTATTATGGCACTCACACCTTCCAAATTTTCCTGTTGAATAAGTTGTCTTGTTTTGTCAGGATCCAATTGGGTATCAAATGTTTTTACATCGACGGAAATTCCGAGTTCCGAAATAGAATCAAGTGCAACCATGGCACCACTATACAAACCAAGGCTATAACTTATAGCATTACTTCTTGAAATTGCGTCTGCAGCGCTTTCAATATCATTAAGGTCTAATTTATCCGTTCGAAAAGGCAGCAGGTAAATCAGTTTTGGTTTGTTAAGAGAATTAATACTATCCAAAAGGTTAATCTTATCAAGAATCAACGAATTTTTCACTTCAAAGTCTCCCTTTTGCCCTTTGGGAAGTTTTAGGACCATTCCGGCCTTTAGCCCCGTGGCAAGATCCGGATTGAGTTGCAGCAATTCCTTATAATCAATTCCTAAATTCCTTGTTAAGGAGTAAACTGTTTGTTTGGGTTTAACCTCATAAAAAATGAAATTCTCGGTATTTACCTCATTTTCATCACTTTTCATTTCCGGTAACCTAATTACCATTCCTTCCTTTAACCCTCCGCGTTCCCCTATTTCAGGGTTAAGGCGAACAATGTCCTGCGAACTGATTTTATACTCCTGTGAGAGGCTATATAATGTCTTTTTTGGCGGAACCGTATAAGAAATATACAATTGCACATTTTGATCCTCCAGGCTACTGCCTGCTAGCTTGGGAAGCTTCAGCTCTTGTCCTTCCGCCAGATAGTTTGTAGTTACCGATAATTCCGGATTTAAGGCAAGAAGGCTATCTATTGTAATCCCATATTTATTAGCAATACTCCATCTTGTTTCCTTTGGAAGTACTTTATAGGTTTCATAATCAACAAGTTCAATACTATCCTGTTGAACTTCAATTTCCGGGAATCTGGGAATTTTTAAGCGCATCCCTTTTTTTAATTGGGTGGCGTATAATTTGCTGTTATAACGTTTAATATCTTCTTCAGAAACATCATACTTCTGGCCAATACTAAAAATAGTTTCCCTTTTCCTGACCTTATGGGTAATGAACCCAAGCGGTTTTTCCTGTGCTTCTTTTTCCTGTTGAAGCTTCAAAGCAATTGAATCCCTCTCACTTTCCTGTCTGGCACCTAAGGGAATAACGAGTATGGTATTTGGTTGGAGTACGTCGCCTTCTGCGATTTCCTTATTATACTTTAGGATATCGGCGGGTTTTACCTTGTATTGCCTGGCAATACTATAAACTGTTTCACCAACTTTAACCGCATGAGAGCTAAACTGTTGCGCCATGGCATGACATGAAAACAGTAGAATTGCAATCGCTGTAATTAAAAATCTTATTGACATGTTTGTAGGTTTTATTCCCATTCTATTGTTGCCGGGGGTTTGGAAGAAATATCGTACACTACTCTATTAACGCCGGGAACTTTATTTATTATATCATTGGAGGTTTTCTGCAAAAATTCATAGGGTAAATTTACCCAATCTGCCGTCATACCATCTGTACTTTCGACTGCCCTCAAAGCTACACATTTTTCATAAGTCCGTTCATCTCCCATAACCCCTACACTATTTACGGGTAAAAGCATGGCTCCGGCCTGCCAGACCTCATTATAAAGTCCCCATTCCTTTAAACCGTTAATAAAAATAGCATCTACTTCCTGCAAAATATTCACTTTTTCTTCAGTAACATCCCCTAATATTCTTATTGCCAGGCCTGGTCCCGGAAAAGGGTGCCTCCCCAAACGTTCATCTTCTATTCCCAGTGTGGCCCCTACTCTTCTCACTTCATCTTTAAATAACATTTTCAGAGGCTCAACCACTTTAAGTTTCATAAAATCGGGCAATCCTCCTACATTATGATGACTTTTAATAGTAGCCGAAGGTCCTCCGGTTGCCGATACCGACTCAATCACATCGGGATATATAGTCCCCTGTGCAAGCCATTTGGCATCTTCAACTTTATGCGATTCATCATCAAAAACATCAATAAAAACACCTCCAATAATTTTCCTTTTCTTTTCAGGATCATCTTCCCCTGCCAGTGCATTCAAAAAACGTGCCGAAGCGTCAACTCCTTTAACATTAAGGCCCATATGCTCATATTGATCTAGCACTTCCTGAAATTCATTTTTCCTCAGCAATCCGTTATTTACAAAAATACAATGCAGGTGTTCTCCTATGGCCTTATGCAATAAAACGGCCGCAACGGTAGAATCTACACCGCCAGATAATCCAAGGATAACTTTTTCACTGCCTATTTTTTTCTTCAATTCTGCCACCGTGGTTTCAACGAATGCATCCGGGGTCCATGTTTGCTGTAATCCTGCAATATGTACCAAAAAGTTTTCCAAAATAAGTTTTCCCTGTTTCGTATGGTATACTTCAGGGTGAAATTGGATGCCATAGGTAATTTCTCCTTCTATTTTAAAGGCTGCGTTTAGCACATCACTTGTACTTGCCAGTCTAACTGCGTTGTCAGGTAGTTCTTTAATAGTGTCGCTGTGGCTCATCCACACCTGAGAATTTTCCCTGATTTCGTAGAAAAAAGGTTCTTCCGCATCAATAGATGTAAGCCTTGCCCTTCCATATTCACGGGTATTGGAAGGAGCTACATTACCACCACCAAAATGGGCCAGGTATTGTGCGCCATAACAAATAGCCAGCAAGGCTATCTTTCCTTGTATCCGGGATAAGTCCGGATGTGGTGCATCCTCGGCCCTCACAGAAAAAGGGGAACCGGAAAGGATAACCGCCTTATAGGAAGACAGGTCTTCAGGCAGCTTATTGTATGGTTTAATTTCGCAGAAAATATTCAATTCCCTAACCCGTCTCGCAATGAGTTGGGTATATTGGGAACCAAAATCTAAAATGAGGACGTTATTTTGCATGGGCAAAAATAGTAATTCAAGGGATTTTGAAAAGCAAGTTTTAGGTATATTTATAACATCTTTATTAACGCTGTACAAATGAAACATCTAAACGCCATAATATTTGGAGTAGCCATAGTGATCGCGGCCTATTTTTTGGGCAATGCTTATGTAAAAAGATCAAATCCCACTCAGTTAATAGCAATAACGGGGCTGGGCAATGAAAACTTTACGTCGGACCTTATAGTGTGGGAAGGGCGTTTTGTGGCGTTCAATTCGGATCTGAAAACCGCTTTTGAACAAGTAAATAGTGACAAGGAAATAGTGAGAGCTTATCTGGAGTCTAAGGGGATCTCTCCGGAAAACATAATTTTTAATTCTGTTCAGACCCTGGAGCAGCGCGATAACAGATATGACAACGGTAATTTTGTAGGTTCTGTTTTCAGAGGGTACGAACTCTCCCAAACCGTTCAAATAGAATCTAATGATGTGTCGCTCGTAGAAAACGTATCCCGTGAGATTACCGAGCTTTTAAACAAAGGGGTTCAATTGTATTCTTCACCTCCACGTTATTATTATACCAAATTGTCCGATCTAAAGATTAAAATGATTTCAAAAGCTACGGAAGATGCGCGTATCAGAGCTGAAAAGATTGCAGAGAATTCCGGAGGAACCTTAGGTGATCTAATTTCTGCCAGAATGGGCGTTTTTCAAATTACAGGCCAAAATTCTGATGAGGATTACAGTTGGGGCGGTGCATACAATACCTCATCTAAGAAGAAAACTGCTTCAATTACCATGCGCCTTGAGTATAAGGTGAAATAAAAAGCTCAATGATCTCAGGTCCGGTAATAATCTAAAAGAAAAAGCCCCGGCGTCGATCGCCAGGGCTTTTCTAATCAAAAACCAACCTAAACACATGAATTTTTATGACACAATTTTATTTATAAAAAAAAAGCTTTTTCATAGCAATTTATATATATAACAATCTTCTCTAAAAATACCCTACCTAATTTTTTATTTTTTTATCTTTATATAGATGAAACCCATGGAAAAAACAGATCAGATTTTCAAAATTTTAAAGGAAGAATTAATAAAAGGGAGTACAGAGAAATCGCATCCCTTCCGGTACTTTACCCTGGGCACGGTAGGTCTAGATCGTGTAACAAGGCAAAGAACGGTTGTTTTAAGAAAGGTCTCCGATGAACTTAAACTTTATTTTTATACCGATTTACGATCAAAAAAAATTATTCATATAAAGGAAAATAGTAAGGTGGGGTTATTATTTTATAATCCCGAAAAACTCCTGCAATTAAAAATTGAAGGCCTTGCAACGGTAATTAAAGGAAAGGCTATAGCAGAAACTTATGATAATGACATTCCGGAAAATGCCCGTAAGGATTATACCACTGCCCTTGCGCCGGGAACCCCGCTTGAAGATTCAGGAGTTATTGAATATCTAAAAGAAGAGAATCACTTCTGCGTAGTAGAAATTACACCATTTAAGGTTGAATATTTAAAATTACAGCGACCGGAGCATCAAAGGGTTCGATTTTCCAAACGTCAAGAACTTTGGAGCGGGGAATACCTTGTTCCTTAAACCATGTAAGCTTATTTCATTATTTCATGGTATCCAATATTACCTGGATATCCTCTTCCGTGGTATCGGGATTAATAAAACAGAAACGGGCCACTGTTTCAAAACCTTCCTTTGTTTTCCATTTACTTGGAGTTACCAAAGCCAGGCCTTCACGGTGGTTTTTATATGTCCAGTTGGTATAGTCATCCGGGGTCCAGCCTTTGCGCCTAAAGAGGACACAGGAAAGGCTTGGAGGCCTGATTAATTCCAAATCCGGACTAGCTGAAATTAATTCGCCGGCTAAAACAGCCAATGCAATGCCTCTTTCCACAGCCCATTTGTATTTATCAGTCCCGTGTGTAGCAATGGAATACCACAAAGGCAACCCCCGTAATCTCCGGGTTAATTGTATTTGATAATTAGCAGGATTAAAACCTTGTGCCCCCGGATCTTTAATGATATCCAGGTAAGAGCCTTCCTGTGAATGTGCTGTTCTGGCTAATTCAGGTTCTTTGTAGATAATAGCGCCACAATCATATGGAGAAAACAACCATTTATGCGGATCTATAGTGATACTGTCGGCCTTTTCTATCCCATTAAATAAATGCCTGACCGAATCTGCCGCCAGTGCGCCACCGCCATATGCTGCATCTACGTGAAACCAAAGGTTGTGGTCTTTACAAATATTTGCAATCCCATCGAGATCATCAACAATTCCCGCATTGGTTGTGCCGCCGGTAGCAACAACAGCAAAAACCCTTTCTGCAGTATTTTTATCCAGTGAAGAAATTTTTTCTTCCAGGGCTTCAGCAGTCATCAAATCATCTGTTTCCACCAGCAAAACATCAGCATCAATTACTTTGGCCATGGCCTTTATGGAAGAATGAGCCCCGGCGGATGTAATGATACAGCCTTTCTTATTCTGATTTTCTTTTTTCTTTCGAAAGTACTCCCTGGCGGTTACCATTGCCGATAAATTTGCAGCTGTTCCACCGCTGGTAAAAACACCAAAAGCCCCTTCAGGCATCCCCGTAAGCTTTACGAGCCAACGCATAGCCTCATTCTCGCAAAATATGCCCCCTGCACCTTCCATCCAGTAGGCCCCGTGAATACTGGAAGCCGATGTAACGAGGTCGAACATAACCGCTGCCCTGGTAGGAGCCGCAGGCACAAAGGCAAGGTGCCTCGGATGATCTATCGGCACTGTTGCCTTTATTAAGACATCACGAAAAAGACGAAACGCTTTTTCTCCTCCTATACCCAGCGGTGTTATGGTCTCCCCTACCCGCTCTTTTAATTCTTCTTCCTTCCTGGGTGATCCTAATTCCGGGGATTGATTGGTTATTCTGTTGATGGCATATTTCATGACATCCAGGGTCATTTCCACCAATTCTATATCTACATTATGCATGAGACTGGTTTTTGTCAAAAGTACTATGGAAAAGAAATCTATGCCATTATTTGACCTAGTATTTTATCACCAAAAATTCGTGGTTTAAGGGATGTAATGAATCAATTAAAAAAGGGATAAGGCTGTTTCCCATCTCCAAATAGAGCTCGGAGAAATTCAAAGTCCGCTCTTGTAAGGATTGATTGGGGAATAATTGATTCTGAATAGCGGTTAGTCTAATCACCTGGTCTCTAAGCTTTCTTTTCTGGGCTTTTAATAATCTTTTCTCAAGATGGTTGAGACCGTTTAGTTGTTTTACTTCCTGGGCCTTTACAGCACCCAGAAAAGATTTGTCCGTTTCTTCTGCCAGTTTGTAAAGTGCTTCAAACTGATGAATCAGATGCTCTTTTTGACTGGAGAAATCAATATCGATATTGGAAATTTCACGAATTTTCTTATTGATCAGACTATTTTGTTTAAGGAACAAGTCTTGCGGTTTGAGCCCTAAATTCTGTATTTTCTTATTTTCCTTTTCGGATATGAGGAGGGCCGAATTACGCAATAATAAGATGGGAAATGGCACTTTCATCGCATCAAAAGAGGATTTAAGTTCCAGCCAATAAGCCAGTTCCCCTCCCCCGCCTATATAACAAAGGTTAGGAAGAACCACCTCCTGGTAAAGCGGTCTGGATACTACGTTGGGCGAAAATCTTTCGGGATGGGTTTCCAGTTCATGAAGTATTTCATCCCTGGTATATTTTATATCGGTATTATTCACATAATAAACGCCTTCTTTCTCCAATAGCCTTTCCCGCATACCATCCATTAGATAAAAGTGATTGATCTCCCTTGGGTTTACCTGTATATTGTATGCAGGAGACACAGATTGCAAGGCATCAATGGTCTCATTCACCTTTTTATACGACAGGTTTTCAAGGATATCTTTCTTTATATAAGGAACGAACAGTTTTTTTAATTCAGGATCATCACCATCAATAATAACCAAACCAAATTCTCCAAAAAGGGCATTTGCCAGGTACCTGGTTGCATCTGTAAGTGAATTATGCTCCAGATAGGACTTTTTAAAAAGATCAATTAAGTCATTCGCATATGCGGTATGGCCCACTTCTTTTGAAAAGGCAGTAAATACAGCCTCGAGTCCTTCGGTACTCATTCTACCTACAGCGCCCCCGTCTTGACGGTTCCACTGAAGTTTTTTATTATGAAGATTAAAATAGTTTATCTCGTCAAAATCATGATCTTCGGTCGCCATCCAGTATACCGGAACAAAATTATTTTTGGGATACGCTGTTTTCAAGGCTTTTGCCAGGTTTATGGTACTGATTATTTTATATAAAAAATACAAGGGACCCGTAAAAATATTAAGCTGATGCCCTGTAACCACCGTAAAGGTAGTACCCTGTTCTAAATCTGAAATATTGGATAGTGTTGCTTTTGATGCCTTTACACCTTCGTATTGTACCTGGAGTTGCTGTTTTAGTTGTTGCCTGTGTGCGGATGGATATGTAGCAGATTTCTCCTCAATTTGTGCCTTAAATTCCTCAATTTTCGGAAACCTGTTATAAAATGGTTTTAGTTTCTTGTTTTCATCCAAATAGTCGGAAATAAGCGAAGAAAAATATCCGGTTTTTTTAAATGGTATGCAGGCTACTTCCATAGAAACTATTAAAATCCGATCAAAGATAAAATTCTCGGGTTTTACTCTTCCCAAAAATACGTTAAGATGCAAAATCGCCCTCAGAATTCCTGGGCTATGAACTGGGCACCCAATTTACACGCCACCATAGGGTAGTAGACTACTACCAATACCTTTCCGAAGTGGCTAGTGATAGAATGCAACTGCACGAATACGGAAAAACCAATGAACAAAGGCCGCTTTTACTGGCTTATATTTCATCGGCTGCCAATATGAGCAATATTGAAGCCATCCGGGAAGAACATTTAAAAAGCACTAGTGGAACGGGCTCTTCTGATAAAGCTATTGTCTGGCTAAGTTATAATGTACATGGGAATGAAAGTGTGAGCACAGAGGCTTCTATGCAAACCATTTATGAATTATTAACCCGCAAACGGGACTATCTGGAAAATACCATCGTAATTATTGATCCCTGCATAAATCCAGATGGACGGGACCGCTATGTAAACTGGTACAATCAGTATAAAAATACCCCCAATCAGTTAAATCCGGAGAGTTTAGAGCACAACGAAGGCTGGTGGAGCGGACGCAGCAATCATTATATGTTTGATTTAAACCGCGACTGGGCCTGGCTCACGCAGGCAGAGAGCCGGCAAAGACTTCCTTATTATAATAAATGGTTGCCCCATATTCATGTAGATTTTCATGAGCAGAGCATGGATTCTCCTTATTATTTTGCCCCTGCGGCAGAACCGTTTCATGAAGTTATCACCGATTTTCAGAGGGATTTTCAGTCAACCATTGGAAAGAACCATGCTAAATATTTTGATGCGAACGGGTGGTTTTACTTCACAAAAGAACGTTTTGACCTTTTCTACCCCAGTTACGGTGATACCTACCCCACTTACAATGGCGCAATAGGCATGACTTATGAACAAGGTGGCAGTGGCAGAGCGGGATTGGCAGTAATTACCTCCAATGGGGACACCCTAACCTTAAAAGACCGGATTGCGCATCATTATACAACCGGAATTTCAACCGTTGAAGTTGCAGCCGGCAATGTGGCTAAACTAAATGAGGAATTTCAAAAGTTCTACAGACCCAAAAATTACAAATACAAAAGTTTTGTCCTTAACGGGAATGAAGACCAAATAAAGGCTTTGACCCAACTTTTGGATCAACATCAGTTATCGTATAGTTATGGAACAGGTGCCACTGTAAAAGGGTTTAATTATAAAACAGGCAAAACAGGTAGTTTGAAGACCAATGCAGAAAGTCTGATAATTTCCACGGATCAAACCCGTGGTACCTTAGCGAAAGTACTCTTTGAACCCAACGCTAAACTCAGTGATTCCCTTACCTATGATATTACTGCATGGTCCTTGCCCTATGCCTATGGATTAGATGCTATTGCTTCAGAGGGTTTAATCCGCGGGAATTCGCAACAAGAAACAACTTTAAAAAAAATGGCTTTAAGCGAAAGTACTTACGCTTTCCTAACCGATTGGAACGGAATGGATGATGCCCGTTTCCTTGCTGAATTACTTCAAAATAAGGTACGAGTACGTCAGGCTCAAAAACCATTTAGCCTGGAAGGAAAAAGTTATGACCGGGGCACGCTGATCATTACACAGGGTGATAATGAGCATAGAAAGGATTTTACCAAAATCCTGGAAGAGGCTGCAGTAAGATATCACCAGACACTCATCGCCGTTAGCACCGGTTTTGTTGATAAAGGAAAAGATTTTGGGTCCGGACATGTAAAAATGGTACCTCCAACGAAGGCTGCGATTCTAGCCGGAGGACCAACATCTACCCTGCGTTTTGGTGAGATTTGGCACTTTTTTGAGCAACAGTTGCACTATCCGTTAACAGTGCTTCACGAAAATTATTTCAACAGGGTAGACCTTTCCAACTATGAGGTGTTGATTCTTCCCGGAGGTAATGGTTATGAATCATTTATTGATGGAGACATGCTGGAAAAGCTTAAAGAATGGGTAAGCAATGGCGGAAGGCTTATTGCCATGGGGAAAGCGATAAGTTCCCTGGATGGTGAGGACGGATTTAGTGTAGTTGCACGGGAAGTTGAAAAAGACAGCTCCGAAAATTTAGTGGAGCCTTATGAGAATGCACAAAGGGAACGGATGAAAAACGATATTACCGGTGCTATCTTTAAAACAAAAGTAGATGCTACCCATCCCCTGGCTTTTGGCTACGACGATACCTATTTTAGCCTTAAACTGGGAAGAAACAGCTATGATTATCTGGCAAGTGGTACTGTGGTTTATATTTCCAATGATACGGTTCCCGTGGCCGGGTTTGCCGGTAGTGAAGCGCAGAAAAAATTATCAAAAAGCCTTGTTTTCGGAGTAGAGAAACACGGCAAAGGGCAGGTAGTTTATATGGTAGACAACCCCTTGTTCAGGGGGTTCTGGGAAAGCGGAAAGCTCTTTTTTGCAAATGCCCTATTTATGGCCAATTAGCCTTCTCAGGTCTAAAATCAGTAAAGCATAAAAGACGCCAAAACAACTCCTGCTGCTGCCACGGGTAGTATTATAAGCATATAGAAAAAAGAGATGATATAGGCTTTTACAATGGCCCCTATCCATGAACTCTTGTAAAAATTACGCAATGCCAGTATCAGGTATATGACAAACGATAAAGAGATAACCAACTCAATCCAGAATGGAACCTCCACAATCATATTTGCCAATATAATTATACAAAAAGAGGTAAAGATAAAAGTGAAAAAATAAAAACTGAATACCATATGGTGTGCAAAGGTGCCACGTTTCCAATAAAACAACTTTAGAAACAGCGCAAAGAAAGGTAATAGTAAAAACATAGCAACCGGTATGGTATCGTAGAAACTCTGAAGGATACCTCCCCCCCTTTGTTCATAGAACTTCAACATTTGCACATATAGCTTTCTTGTAAACATATCCGCATCTTCTTTCATGCCCATAGCCTTTAGTTTTTTTCTTTGTGATGCACCAGAGGCGATAAGTGAGTCCAGGGTATCTCGTTTAAACCCAAAGGAGATATTACTTACTTCCGGATTTACAACCATGACAGAATCTAATTCGGCTAATTCTTTTTCTGACAGCCCTATATATTTTTGGTTTTTTTCAAGAACTTTTTTGGCTTCTGCCATTCCCAGTGAATCTCGGTTAATAGGAATGGAATCTATCGTGATTTCGGATTCAAAACCTTTTTCAATAGCCTTGGATACTTCCTGATCTGCCTTTCGGATTGTAAACGAAAACATAAAAAAGAAAATAACCGAAATAAAAAGATAGAATTGCGCAGGATGTAAATATTTAAGACGTTTCCCATCTACAAAGCGCCGTGCGAGTACGCCGGGTTTTATCATAAGGGTACCGAAACTCCTGAAGAATCTGGCATCTATAGAGAAATAATCTTCTATGGTTTTACTGAACAAGATGCCAAAAGTAAGTTTATCTGCCACTTCCTGGCCACAGTAAGGGCAGAAATCGAAGGAAGACTCAAAGGCCTTTTCGCAGTTTTTGCATTGTTCGGTGGTTGGCTCCTCAGAGGTTGACATAAAGAAAACTTTGAATAAAAATACAAAAAGCAATTGTACAAAAAATTTTGTCTCACACCAGATCTGATTATGCAATTATCGTGCAGTGTATCTCTTTACTTTTAAAGCATGCCATCTCAGCACAAATGAAAACAGTCTTACTTATTTCAATCCGAATTAGTGGTCGTCATTGGCTTAAGGTACAAAGTGATCCCCTGATAACGGCAAACCTGCTAGCTGAAGAATTTAAAGGAGCTCAAAAAAATGAACCAGATGGCAGCACTCTGCTTCCTTACACCAATCATTTAGTAAATGAACTTTTCGCTTATTTCAGGGCCAAGGGCTACTATGTGGATTACTCGAAAGTGAAATTTTCCAAAAACCCGAGAAAACCCGACATAAAACAAAAGCGTAATGGCAAACAAGAATTGCTAACTGGGCGGAACAAAAGGTACTACAATTCGTATATATCCTATTTGGAAGGCCTTAGACTAAGCAATAGTACCATTAATGTCTATTCTAATTTTATTATAGATTTTTTAATATACATCAAAAAAAGGGAATTACGGACAGTCCGAAACAGCGATGTACAAAGATTTACGGAAACTATGGTTAAAAAGAAGGCGTATGGTATTAGCTCACATCGTCAAATGGTAAGTGCCATTAAGCACTTTGCGAACAGGTTTGAAGAAACGGAGATTGACCAGCTTGAACTAAAAAGGCCCCATAAGGACAGGAGGCTACCTACTGTGTTGAGTTATCCTGAAATTATACGGTTACTACAAGTAACTGCTAATTTAAAACACAGAACTGCCATCGCTTTATTATATTCGGCTGGTTTACGCATCAGTGAACTTTTGGAATTAAAACTATCTGCTCTTGACATAGAAAGAAGTCAAATCCTAATTAGGAATTCCAAGGGACGAAAAGACCGGTATGTAGTAATGGCGCAGAGTTTTATACCCCTTTTAAAGAATTATCTTAACACCTACAAGCCGGGATATTATTTTATTGAGAACCCTAATGGCCATCGTTATAGTGCCAGCAGTGTCCGCAAGTTTCTTAGGAGGTCTTGCAAAATGGCCGGTATTACAAAACATGTTACCCCGCACACGCTGAGGCATTCTTATGCAACCCATCTTATTGAGAACGGGGTTGGTTTGCGGTATGTTCAGGAATTATTAGGGCATTCAAAACCGGAGACTACTATGATATATACTCATGTAGCCCAAAAGGATCTCTTACAAATCCGAAGTCCACTGGATGAAGCCGTCCTGGGATTATTACAAACTGATAAAAAGCCAAAAAAGGTATACTTATCCGGAAAGTTTTTGTGATAATAAGGTATATTAGTGCACATATAACACGTTGTGCATAATTTTAGAATCTCATCTATGAAGCAAATTTTAGTTTTCTTTTCAATACTAATTTTTTCATTATCGTATGCCCAAGAGGTTGCGTTAGACACATTAGTTGATATTGGTGGATATAACATGCATTTTAAAATAATGGAAGGTAAAGGAACACCTATTCTATTTGAATCAGGTGCTGGTGATGATGGTTCAGTTTGGGATGCAATTTTAAAACATGTACATGAAGTAACTGGAACAACTGTAATATCTTATGACAGGTCTGGATTTGGCAAAAGTGAATTAAATCCATATTATAAATCAGATGACCAATTCGGAATTCTTAACGGAATAATTGAACTTGAAACTGGATTGAAAAAACTGGAATATTTTGGAGATGTAATTCTTGTTTCTCATTCATATGGAGGGTTCTATACAACATTATTTTCTGTGAGGAATCATGAAAAAGTTAAATATAATGTAAGAGTCGATGCCAATCTTGCTGGGCAATATACCGAGGAAATACTTGTCAAAGCTGAACAAGATAATTCTGTTCAAGAAATGAAGAGCAAACATTTAGGAATGTATTATTTGGGAGTAAATTTCGCAAATACCGTTCGATTAATGTGGAAAACTAAATATCCTGAAACTGTTCCGGCAATCGATATAGTTTCCCCTATAAAAAGACACCATACGGATGATGAATGGGAATTACTAATTAGAACACATGATGATTTTGTAAATGAAGAACCGAATCGAACTGGAATTATAGCCTATGGAAGTGGACACTATATTTTCAAGGATAATCCTGGATTAGTATTAAATACGATTGTAAAAACATTTGTCAACACATTGATTGATGAAGATAAAAAACTGGAAATTTTGTCAAAATCAGTAGACAAATCAATAGAACTTTTTATTGAACAGAAAAAGAAGGAATAAGAATAAACTATGCACAACAATGTATCCTATGAAAAGCCCTAGTCCAGTTCTCTAAAGTTAAATAATATTTTCTTTTTTGCTTTAAACCACCTTTTTTTCTTTTTAATATAACTTGCTCCGCATCCTATGTGTGATCCACGCCCTGGGCGTGGTCACCAGCATCTGTATGATCATAAGTTATAATAAGCCAGGTCACTTGCTATAAAAATGTGATTCCGCCAGCCGGCGGATCACCCACGTTGTTTTGTGATACGGGCCTGTCAATTTGTGAGCTTTGTTATGGTTGTACTTTTTCGTTTTTTGATTATTCTATAACTCCTACGGTATACGGGACTTCTGTTTTTATTACCGCCAAGGTCCTGCTCAAAAGCTTTCTTGCCACTTTGATGATGATGCTCTTGACGTTCTTCCCCAAATGCTTGCGATAGTACGCCTGCATCACAGGGTCGGCACGTATCGCCTGCCAGGCGGCCTCCACGAAATAACTCCGTATCAAACGATGTGCCCTTGGTGTGATACCCATTACTTTATAGTTGTTTCCACTTTGATGTACCCCTGGGGCAAGACCTACGTAGCCTGCCAAATGCTTCACACTATTGAAACGTCTCAAATCTCCCAGTTCACATAGTATGCCACAGGCAACGATTCCCCCGATACCAGGTATACTTCTCAGTAACATATAATCTTTCTTATAATGCACCTTGCAGTATCTTCTAAGTTGTGTAGAGACATCGCGAAGCTCTTGGTCTACGAATCGAAAAAAACGCATCCGGCTTTCCAAGGTCAACTTCGCCGTGGGATGCTTGAAAACCATAGCGTCCAACCAACTGCGGTACTTGTGGCTCCAATGATCGTTATCGAACTCTTCGGGTTCCTTGATGCCGAAATACAACAATTGCATCTTGATGTAACTCTTGACCCTTCTGAAATCTTTCACCAAATCGTTGCGTCTTCTGAATAGACTGCGGAGTTCCTCTCTTTCGATATCAGGAACCACTATACTCTCCAAACGGCCATCTTTCAGTTCCCTACTGATCAGTTGAGCATCGATCTTATCGGTCTTGGTATGCTTCTCCTTGCCCTTGCGATGGATATCAGCAGGGTTGACCACCAAGGAACGCCAACCGTAGCCCTCGAAACAGCGGTGGGCATGATAGCCACAGCAACCTGCCTCGTAGGCCACACTTACTTCGTGGCCCGGGAAATGTTTTGTGACGTATTTCAACAATTGTTCGGGGTCCGGGGGCATACTAAAGGACTTGCCACAGAACAGATCAGTTGAACAATGAACTTTCCAACTTCGTTTGTGAATGTCGATGCCAATGTATAACTTCGGTAATGCAGTAATTTGAGTGTTCATATCTTTAAGAATTTTGCTATAAATTAAAGATACTCGACTTACTGCTTTTTCATCGATGCTATAATTCAGCGCACATCATTGCATCAAATAAAGATTAATCCTACATTTATCAACTAAAAAAAGGTGAACGATTTCGTCATTGGCAGCTACGCCCCCAGCGCGCAACAAAAAACCAAGCTTA
>NZ_CAMYKG010000049.1 GCF_947258925.1 uncultured Eudoraea sp.
GCTTAAATTCCTCCTTAGCTCATCCCGATAGCTATCGGGAGGTTAGAGTTACGGGGTCAAGTTCATAATTTTTTTGATTTGCATTATGTTTATATTCTTTGTTCTGAATTATTGAATCGATATTATATCGGGGAATCAGAAGATGTTGTCAGGAGATTGAAAGAACATAATGATGGCTTTTTTAAAGATTCTTTTACCAGTTCTGTTAACGATTGGAAAGTATTTTTAACCATTGATTGTTCTGACAGAATACAGGCAAGAAAAGTTGAAAAACATATTAAGAACATGAAAAGCCGGAAATACATTCAGAATTTAAAGGAATATCCTGAATTGATTTCTAAATTAAAAAAAAGATATAATTAAATATTCCTCCTTAGCTCAGTTGGTTAGAGCATCTGACTGTTAATCAGAGGGTCCTTGGTTCGAGCCCAAGAGGGGGAGCACCGAAGTAGAGCAGAGCTCACTTCAGCGCTACACCGAAGCCATTCACGCAAGTGGGTGGCTTTTTTTGTCAGAAAACTTGGGAGAGAAGTTTATCCCGCCATCGGCGGGAAGCCCAAGAGGGGGAGCACCGAAGTAGAGCAGAGCTCACTTCAGCGCTACACCGAAGCCATCCACGCAAGTGGGTGGCTTTTTTTGTCAGAAATTTTGGGAGAGCCAAGTAGTTGAGCAAGCTCACTACTTGGCTGTGAGGTGTACATAGTGCTACTTCATAGACATATCAATTTAAACCCTTGTATAATGCATGGTTTTTTTTCATTTATGCATTTACTATGCATTAACAGGACTTATTTTAAGGGCATGATTCTTCCTTACTGTGTATATGTCCTTCAGAGCCAAAGGGACCTTCTGCTTTATCACGGATTCACCACCAATCTGGAACAAAGAATACGAAATCATAATGCAGGAAGAACTATTAGTACCTCAAAAAGAAGGCCTCTTAAACTAATTTATTGTGAGTTTTTCCTTAGTAAAAAGGATGCTATGCGCCGTGAATCATATTTCAAAACCACCCAAGGGAAGAGAATGCTAAAACTGATAATTCGAAAAACACTTCTAAAAGTAAACTATAAAAGATAGCAGAAGCCATCCTCACAAATAGGTGGCTTTTTTTTCTTTTATTTTAAACAAAAAAACCCTGATCTGGTAGCCAATATTTTTATCCACATTTGGAGGAACCACAATCTTTACAAGTCAGACATCCTTCCTGGTATATTAGATTCGTCGATCTGCAATTCTCACATTTTTGCCCATTTACCTTTGTACCGTCGGTAATGTATCTTTTTAAAGCTCGGGCTACTCCATTTTTCCAGGTATTTAATGATTCACCTTCCAAATGAAGACTACTGATAAGGTCTACAACTTTTACTATTGGCATTCCATGCCTTATGGTACTGGAAATAAGTTTGGCATAATTCCAATATTCAGGATTGAATTTATGCGACAGGCCTTCAATAGTTGTTTTATAACCTCTTTTATTCTTGTATTGAAAATCATAGCGGGAACTTCCGTCTTCATCCCTATTCTTAATAATCAATCCGTCATCTACCCAGCGTGGGATTAAAATCCCATCTTCATCATCGGCTAATCCGGTAAAAATTTCATAAGGTTGCTTATCGATAAGACCAATAAAGGCAATCCATTTTTCTTTATTATTTTGAAAGCGTACCACATCTGCTTCCAGGACCTCAGGGCGTTTAACAGGAAATGCAGTGAGCATCTCTTCAGCATCACTTTCAGTAGCTATCAGAACCCCTGATCTTGAGCCATCACGATATACGGTGACTCCTTTACAGCCAGCCTTCCATGCTTCCATATATAATTTGCCTACCAGTTCTTCTGAAGCGTCATTAGGAAGATTTATAGTAACGCTTATGGAGTGATCTACCCATTTCTGAACAGCACCTTGTAAACGAACTTTACTCAACCAATCAACATCGTTTGAAGTGGCTTTATAATAAGGAGATTTGGCCACAATATCATCCAGTTCTTCCTGATCATATGCTTTTTCTGTATCCAGCCCACGTACTTTCATCCATTGTTTAAACCTATGATGAAACACCAGATATTCTTCCCATGAATCACCAACATCATCCACAAAGGTGACATTGGTATCTTTCTCGTTAGGATTAACTTTTCTCCTGCGTTTGTATATGGGTAGAAATACCGGTTCAATTCCTGAGGTAGTCTGGGTCATTAAACTTGTAGTACCGGTAGGAGCAATAGTCAATAGGGCAATATTTCGTCTGCCGTATTCCAGCATTTCATAGTATAGTTCTTCATCCGCATCTTTAAGGCGAAGAATAAAAGGGTTTTCTTTTTCACTGTCTGCATCAAAAATTTCAAAAGCTCCGCGTTCTTTTGCGGTGTTTACCGAAGCCCTGTAAGCCTCTAAGGCAATTGTTTTATGTACTTCAATTGAAAATTCATTTGCCATTTCACTTCCATATCTCAGTCCCAGCGCGGCCAGCATATCACCTTCTGCTGTAATACCAATTCCGGTTCGCCGGCCCTGCAGGGCTTTCTCTTTTATCCTCTCCCATAGTCGTATTTCCACGGCTTTGGTTTCCTCTAATTCGGGATCAGATTTTATTTTATCCAGAATACCCTCTACCTTTTCAAGTTCCAGGTCGATGATATCGTCCATAATACGTTGAGCTACTGCAATATGTCTTTTAAACAAGGGGAAGTTAAAGTTGGCAGTACTTCTAAACGGGTCTTCCACATACGAGAACAAGTTGATGGCCAATAACCTGCAGGAATCATAAGGGCATAGCGGAATTTCGCCACACGGATTAGTAGAGACTGTTTGGTAACCGTGGTCGGCATAACAATCGGGCACAGATTCTTTGATGATAGTATCCCAGAATAAGATTCCAGGTTCTGCGGATTGCCACGCATTATGCACTATTTTGTCCCATAAGCTTGTGGCGTCAATGGTTTTTGTAACCTTTGGTGTGGTACTATGTACCGGAAACTTTTGAATATAAGGCTTGTTGCTCTCAACAGCTTCCATAAAATTATCATCAATCCGAACAGATACATTGGCTCCTGTAACTTTGCCCTGCTCCATTTTGGCGTCGACAAAATCTTCCGCATCAGGATGGTTAATTGAGACTGATAACATAAGGGCTCCTCGGCGACCATCCTGTGCTACCTCTCTTGTAGAATTTGAATAACGCTCCATAAATGGCACCAGCCCGGTTGATGTTAAAGCTGAATTCCTGACTGCAGATCCTTTAGGCCGGATATGGGACAAGTCATGTCCAACACCGCCACGTCGTTTCATTAATTGTACCTGTTCCTGGTCAATTTTCATTATTCCTCCGTAGGAATCGGAACCGCCTTCATTCCCAATAACAAAACAGTTAGACAAAGAAGCAATTTGAAAAGGATTGCCAATACCCGCCATAGGACTGCCTTGCGGCACAATATATCTGAAGTTTTTGATAAGATCATAAATGGCACTTTCGGGAAGGGGATTAGGGTATTTTTGCTCCACACGAGCTATTTCCTTCGCAATCCTTCTATGCATATCATTAGGATTAATCTCATATAAATTGCCTTCAGAATCTTTTAAGGCATACTTGTTTATCCATACCCTGGCGGCGAGATCGTCGCCCTCAAAATAGGCTAAACTAGACTGAAAGGCTTCTTCTTGAGAATACGTTTTTCTTTTAGAGGGAATACTTTGTACGGCCATGGATGATTTGTTTTAGTTGATTAGTAAAGCGTGGTAAAATTGAGATTATCTGAAAGGCTATTCTATGACAAATATCATAAAGTTTACAGGGTTAAATAGTTAACTCATTGATAATAATAGGAGTAAGACCTTATCAACAATAAATAGTTAACAAATTAATTGAATTATTGCCAGCTAATTTTTTTGATTTAGTGTCTGTTGTCCACTCCAAAAGAGGCAATATTAAAGAAGATAAGGCTTATTTAAAGTGGTAAAAGTTTACACTAAAAAGGAGTTGAGTTGAATTTTAGCCATAGGAATGTTAGGATTCGTTGCCTGCAGTGATGATGATGGTGAAGTAATAGACAACTCTGAAACATCTACCATTACGGTAGCAACTCAGGATATAACAACAGAATATTGTGACAACGGAGATGGTACTGTAGCAGCTACAAGCCCGGGACAATGGGAAACGGTAGATTTAGAAGGCGTGACCTTTGATCAATTTATTGCAGCCTTTGAGTTATTGGGTAACACCTGCAACTAAGAATCAAATACCACTGAAGAGGAGCAAACTCACTTCAATGTTTATAAAGATGAGAGTCCGGTATTTTACCGGACTTTTTTGTATAACCCATATTCATCTAACAAGGGATATGCATTTTGGTAAATGCCTGTACCTATTTTGCAAAACTGCTTCCAATAAAAAATAGAACCCGGAACCTCCGAAGTTTCTCGATCCTAATAATAATCAGCCGATAAATATTTTTATAGTGCCGGAGAACAAGCTATTTCTTATATTTAGATAGCTGTTTACATTTTTCAAAATAATGCGAAAAATATTGATAATAGGAATAATGCTCTCCGGCATGATCCATCAAATGAGTGGACAAAACATGCATGTGTCCAGGTATACAGAAGCCAATGGACTGCCCTCAAATGAAGTTAGACATGTGGTTCGAGATAGCCTGGGATTTGTATGGGTGGCCACAGATTCAGGATTAGTCAGATTTGACGGCGTAAATTTTAAAGACTATTCACAATACATTCCCAGTCAATATGGAAAGTATTTTGCTGCAGTGGACCAAGGGCTGCTTTTGAGCCATGATGCCGGTATTAGCCTTATTCAGCCTGGATTGGATACTACCAGGATATCACTATTTCAAAAAGCATCTATAAATCCAAATGACAATGGTCTTTATTATCCCAACCGAATTTTTCAAAGGAGCAACGGAGCCCTTTTAGTGGGACAACCCGGAGGGAAAATCCATAAAATTTCTTCAGGTGATTTAAAACTTATTATACCCGGGATTTCAGACAAATCTAAACGCGGGCTGGAATTTTTCTTTAGCGAAGTGGGAAACCAGGTCTGGGTAGCTCAAAGTGACGGATCTCTTCATTTGTATGATGAACAAGCCCGATCACTTAAATTGATGACTTCATTTCCAGAAATTCACGACATGAAGTCCAATGGTAACGAACTCTGGATCGCTGGCGATAAAGTTTATAGAATTGAACTGAGCCCGGAAGGAAAGCGTATAAGAGGCAAAGAATCCTTCCAGTCTATTCCGGGAGAGGTAACTGCTTTGGCATTGGACAGCAAAAATAATATTTACCTGGGTATAAAGGAATTAGGGTTGTATTATTTAGATAGAACCCATGGGGAAATACCGGAGTTTATAAAAGTATTTAGTAATAATGATCCTCATTCACTCAATGAACTTCCATTTAAGAATATTCATAATATCGTTTTAGACTCCGATGATAAATTATGGATATGTTCCTCAGAAGGGTTAGGGATTTTGCAAAAGAGATTTTTTGAGAGTATAGGTTCTATCCCAAATGCCAATACTACCGCCATATCCATTGCGGATAACGGCAAGATCTTTGTGAATTTTGGGGACCTTTATCGGATAGAAAAAACAGATTACGGTTACAATGGGGAACAACTTCCTACTTCCTCGCTTGGAACAATTACGGCATTAACAACTAAAGGAAATAGGCTATGGACGGGTACAAGTACCGGTAAACTTTTTGAGCTTAATCAACAAGGAAAGCAACTAAGAGAAATTAATCTTGAGCAAAGGGGTGAAGGAATTTTTTATTTGGCAGGTGATAGTAATAACAGGTTATGGGTGGCCCAGGCGCCCCGAGACCAGCCCATTGTGGGAATAGGATGTATTTTTCCTAACGGTACTTTTAAGGAATACGGCCTGGAACAGGGCCTTGAAAACCGAATTATTTGTCTCAGGGAAACTGAAAATGGCCGTATATATGCATCAGGAATTGGGAAGGACACCTACCTGTATCGTTATTTTCCGGAGAAGGATAATTTCATAAATCTCAGTATTCGCCCTGATTTCTATACAAGTCCCATTTTCCAGGTACATGATTTCACTGTAGATGACAACGGAATTATCTGGCTGGCTTCTACAGATGGCTTACTGCGGCATGATTTGGAGCGTATTAGCAAGGTAGATCTGGGACCAGAATACAGTAATTTAGAGCTGAAGGCCGTTACCCATTCGGTTGATGGTAGTATATGGGTGTCTTTTGATACAGAGGGTGTTCTTCGCTATAAAGAGGGAAATACTATAGTCATGCAGAAGGAAAGTGGTCTGCCCAGCAGGGTAATGACCTACCGATGTCTTCAATCCGATAAGGAGGGTCGGCTTTGGGTTGGCACGGCTGAAGGTGTTGTACATTCTTTAAACAGTACTCCACAACCCGGCAAAAGTAATAAGCCATGGTTTATATCAACATTGCTTGACGGACAAATTATCAAAACGGAAAACTATCAAATATCCCCTGATCAGGAATTTAAGATAAACTACATTGCCCCTTCATTTCATGGGTTCAGAACTTTTTACCAACATCGGTTAAATGATAGCCCCTGGTCTTCACCTTCAGTTAAGGGAACATTAAGTTTGAAGGGATTACAGCCAGATAATTACTCATTGGCCGTTAGAGCAAAAAAAGAAGGTGCTTTTTTATGGAGTGATGCACAGGAAATGCAACTTATTGTAAAGGATTATTGGTTTAAACGTAAAGAATTAGTATGGCTGATCATTCTACTATTAACTGCTGCTATTGCACTGGTTTTCTGGTCACAAAAGCGCAAAGTCACTAATATTATGATTACGCTCAGTAAAGGCCTGGAGGCAAAAAAAGATGAGGTAATTCAGCAAGAAGCAGATTTGGTAAAAGTGCGTGAAGAAATTCGAATGAAACATCGCGAACGAAAGGCAAACCTCCTGGCGCTTGAAATCATGCATCGCCTTCTTATAAAGATTCGACCGGATACGAAATGGGATATGGTACTGGAAACCATATCTCTGGACTTATTAAAACTACCCGGAGTAATAGCTTTTGAGATAGGTGTTCAAAGGGGAAGGAACATTGAATTTGAAGGATATTCTGAGAAAGTTAAGGGATTTACATCTGCAAAAACCCCATTTGATCCCGGCAGTTCCCTTGCAGCTTATTGTATTTCCGGTGCAAAGGCTTTTATCTTTAACCGGCTTGGGGAAGAAAGTAATGTACTCTTAGATAAAAAGGACTCCAGAATAGAAGGTTATAAGGCCGCTATAAGCGTGCCATTTTATATAAATAATAAGAATGCGATTTTAACGATATATGCGAACAAAGAGGATCTATTTGACCAATATACACTTAAGACGATCCAAATATTTGCCTCATATTTAGAACAAATTATTTAAGCCGTGATAAAACATCTTTTTTTGTCTTTTTTGTCTTTGAGCTTATTTTTTGGTTACAGCCAGGAATTGGAAACCCTTAAAGTTGGTGTAAAGGTTGAACCCCCTTTTGTCATTAAAGATGGAGATGAGTACACAGGTCTTAGTTTGGACCTATGGAAGAGTATTGCCGATGAAAAGGGAGTTAATTTTGAAATCGTTGAATACAATGATCATCTTGGATTAATACGCGCACTCGACTTTGAAGAAATTGATATATCAATAAATCCGATTCATGTAAACGAAGTCCGTTTAGCCTTGTTGGATGTAACGCAGCCTTTTTATGTTTCATTCACGGGGGTAGCTACCTCTCAGGCAGAGCAGAGCCAAGTAAGGATTTTTTTAAACAACTTTTTCTCAAGACAATTTCTCAGACTCGTTTTACTACTGGTATTAACCATATTTGTTTTTGGGACTATTTTATGGTTGGTGGAACGTAAGCATAATCGGCGGCAATTCCGACCTAACATATTGGGCCTCTTTGATGGTTTCTGGTGGTCTGCAGTGACCATGACAACTGTAGGTTATGGAGACAAAGCTCCTAAGACCAAGATGGGCCGGGCCATAGCTATGATTTGGATGTTTACTGCAATATTGATAATCTCAGGATTTACCGCTACCGTTGCTTCCACACTTACTGTAAATTCACTTAGCAGGACCATAGAAGATCTTCAGGATATACGTAATGTAAAGGAAATAGGTAGCGTACATGGATCAAGTAGCGAAGATTTTTTAAAACAAAATGATATAAAGGCGACAGTTTTTTACGATAATGCTGAGGATGCTCTTCTGGCGCTTTCAGCCCAAAAAGTGGAAGTTTTTGTCTATGACAAAACAGTACTGGACTATCTTATAGGTAAAATGAAACTGCAAGCTAAGGTTTCATTGTTGCCTGTAAATTTTAATCAACAGTATAAAAGCTTTTTCCTGCCCAAAAACAGTAAGGAGCTCGAATGGATCAATCCTATTTTGGTACGGAAGATTAATGACAAGACCTGGCACGGACTCTTACGGAAATACAATTTGCAGATAGATTAAATAATGCAGTTTTATAAGAATTGTATCCATACTTATTTATTCCCTGGTCATTAGATTTAACGGATCCTGATTCAATCTAATAATGTGAAGAAGTTTCTGCTTTAATCGTAAAATAATTCCGTGCTTAATTGGACTTCTTATTTCCTATAATTCTATACCCCAATGCCAGCTTTCCACTTAACAAGGTAAAAGCACCATTGTTCCCAAAACCAAGATTAGATGAATTATATCCAGCTCGAAAAGCAATATTTGCATAAAAACGTCTCAGCAGGTATCCAAATATTACAGCTCCTCTTAGTTTATATAAAACAGGATTTTTGGAGTTGTAAGAGATGCTCTCCGCATCTATATTCTTTATAGTCAATCCAATTCCTGCCTCTCCTCTAACACCTATAAAAAAATTGGAGGGGAGATTATAAAGTCCGGCCAAACCTCCCTTAACACCAATCCCATAGCTGGTTACTTTGGTAATTCTTCCTTGCTCATTGAAAATAGGGGCGAATTCAGCAGGGACAATAGATTCATCTGCTGAGATCTGATTATATATAAAGAATCCCCCTAACCCAAATGAAAATATATCCTCTCTTTCACTTTCAAGACCCGACATCAATAGCCTGGTTTGGTATTCGGCATTTTTATTAAAAAGGTATAAATGATCTATCCCAGTGGCAATAGACCTGATATCACCCCTGAAAACTGAATTTCCATTTATTGAATTTTCAACATTAAAGCCATCATATATCTGAAAAAAAAAGTCGAAACTATGGTTTTTAATGAAGAATAATGCTTGAAGGTCAAATCTGTCCGTATTCTCCGTGGTTTTATCTTTTATATTAAATGCGATATCCAGAATAAGCTTACGTGTTGCCACCCCTATCCCAATGCCATACAAATTATTTGGGATATAGCTAAGTTGAACATCATCATTTGCCAAATCAAAACCCTGTGCCTTGATATTTCCAAAAAGTCGAACAGACCAGTTTTTGAAGTCGTGATCAATTAGCAATGAATCAATTAGATTCTTATTATCTGTAGTATCGTTAACCATAATTTCCTGGGACGAGCAAAGCGAAGTAGTCAAAACAAAAAAAAGCAGCAGTAATTTCTTTCTTAAAAAGGCACCAATCAATGTTCTGTTGGTAATCCTGTTACTGTTATATATCTTATAACAACCGGAAAGATTTATTTTGTAGTTGAGTGCCATCTTAAAAAGCGGGAACATGAAGCATTGGTATCAAAGATATCGAAAATTAATGTGCCGGTTGCTTAATTCTTTTCAAATCTCGTACTCAAAAAGAGTTCCGTAAACGAAGTGCTAACTGCTATAACTACATCATCAGTAAGCCTTTCGAATTTATTTCGTCTTAAAGGGAGAATTGTAATATTGCTGTGTTTTATTGCAAATAAAACTTACTATAGAATTAAATGAGAATAGAAAAAATTGGTTTTGGCGGAGGTTGCCATTGGTGTACGGAGGCCATATTTCAATGCCTTCATGGCGTCATAAAAGTGCAACAGGGTTGGATTTCAGCTGTTGAAGCGGAAGAATTCCATGAAGCTGTAGTAGTACATTTTAAAAGTGATATTATTTCTTTGGAAAAATTAATTGAAGTACACCTGTATACGCATAATTGTACTGCTAACCACTCCATGAGGGATAAATATCGCTCAGCGGTTTATACTCATAATAAAATGCAACACAGAGATTCGGCTAACATCCTTAAACAACTTCAAAAAGATTTTGACAATAAGCTGGTAACAAGAGTATTCGGATTTAAGGAGTTTAAAATGTCACCGGAGCCTTATCAAAATTATTACTTGCAAAATCCTGACAAACCTTTTTGCAAAACTTATATACATCCAAAATTACAAATGCTACTAAGAAGATTTCCAAAGAACGTTAAGGAGTCTCCTCTGGCGGCTACAAAAACTGATGAAGCGTAAAAAAGGCAAAAAATAAAATAGGAGTTTCCAACTGCGTACTAAAAATTCTTATTTTTGTGCCCTTTATATTTTTCAACGGAAATATTTGGCCTCATAGTTCAACGGATAGAATAGAAGTTTCCTAAACTTTAGATCCAGGTTCGATTCCTGGTGAGGCTACTATCTTCTTTCATACCTCCTCATTATTCCAAAATCTTAAGTATATTAGTAAACAAGCAGCAATCTTGTAAAATCAAGATTGTCTGATTTCTTTGCACGAGGTAAAGGCTAAAATTTAATTTATTCCAGACTATGATACGGAATAATATTAATCACCGGGTTGCCGGTATCTATTCATAATGAAGCTAACCAAAGCCAAACAAAAACTTCTAGACGAAGCTTATAATACTGTAATACAGGTTTGTTTGTTCGACAGGCCCCTTGAAGAAATGACGCCTTTGCTGGCCGAGGATGTCATGAATTTTGGCGCAGGTAAAAACGAGCTTACCAAATCCAAAGCCGCCTTTTTGAAACAAATAAAAAATCAAAAAAAACTGGCAGAGGGATTAAAAATGGACTTTGCATTTACACCTGTGCTGCGCAAGGTTATGAATCAGGGCAATGGCGCCATTTATACAGATGATATTGTAAATACTGTTTGGGTAAAGCAAATTAAAAACGAACTTAAATTCCGCATCAGTTTTATTTTTGAGTATCGCGATGGGCGTTGGTTATTGATCCATTCACACACCTCTACCCCGGACCCACAACGTGCAGATAATGAAGTATGGCCCATAGAGGATCTGAAAAAAAGAACGGAATTCCTCGAAAAAAGCCTGGAGGAAAAAATGGCGGAACTGCAGGATAAAAACCGGGAATTGGAAGTTGAAGCTGCCCTTGAAAGGGTGCGATCCAAAACGATGGCTATGCATAACAGTGAGGATGTTGCGGCTACTGTAATCACTTTATATGATGAAGTGATGAAGCTGGGTCTTGACAAAACGCTGCGCTGCGGAATAGGGATCCTGGAAGGAACGGAGTATATGGAAACATGGTCTGTAAATTATTCGCCCAGTGGTAAGGTTGATTTAAAAATGGGGATGTTAAATATGACCATACATCCCATGTTGGTGGGACTTAAAAAAGCATGGAAAAGTAAAAAGAAAGGCTATACCTACGATTTTATTGGTAAAGACGTACTTAAATATTATACAGCACTTAATAATGAAACCGAATACCCATTTAATGCAGATTTAAAATCATTACCCGAAAATGTATATCACAATAGTTTCTTTTATTCTTCGGGTATTCTTTTTGCCTTTGCAGAAAATCCTTTTTCAAAAGCAGCAGCTAAGGTATTAAACAGATTTGCTAAGGTTTTTGGACAAACCTACAGGAGATACCTGGATCTGAAAAAAGCCGAAGAACAGGCAAAGGAAGCGCAGATTGAAGCTGCACTCGAAAAAGTGCGAGCCAGTTCTATGGCCATGCACAAGAGTGAGGAACTTAAAGAAGTAATCCAGGTAGTATACGACCAATTCATCCAGTTAAACCTCAATATTGAGCATACTGGTTTTATTATGGATTATAAGGATAATGAAGATATGCACATTTGGCTTGCTGACAAGAAAGCTGTATTTCCTGAAATAATACTTCCGTATTTTGATTGTGCACACTGGAATAGTTTTAAGAAAGCTAAGAAAAAAGGGAACAATTTTTTTACTAACCTTTTGGGTTTTGAAGAAAAAAATAAGTTCTACCAAGACCTCTTCGAGTTTATTCCAGAGTCACCTAAAGAAGTAAAAGATCATTATTTAAGTTATCCCGGATTAGCTATTTCCACAGTATTATTAGACAATGTTGGTTTGTATATCGAAAATTTTCAAGGAGTTCCTTATTCTGATGAAGATAATACCATTCTCATGCGATTTGGAAAGGTTTTTCAACAAACATATACACGTTTCCTGGATCTTCAAAAAGCAGAAGCACAAGCCCGGGAAGCGCAAATAGAAACCGCATTGGAAAAAGTGCGAGCCAGTTCTATGGCCATGCATAAGAGCGAGCAACTTCCTGAAACGGCTCAGGTGCTCTTTGAACAATTTGCCCGGCTGGGAAATTTACCCGATCGCATAAGCATTTGTATCATCAAAGAGGAAGAAAACCTGTTGGAATTATGGGTTACGGACCAAATTGGCAGTCAGCTGGAACATAAATATAGCGGGTCTTTAGAAGAAGCCACAACCATGTCTAAAATACATAAAGCCTGGAAAGAAGGTAAAGAATCTTTGGTAATTGACCTTTCAGGTCAAAAGCTAAAGGACTGGGTGCGCTATATAAAGAAAGATGTTAAGTTACCTATAGACGATTCCAATATTAAAGGCAGAAGAGTACAGCAGGCGGCTTTTTTCTCCAAAGGCTTGCTTCTTTGCACCACAAATGAACCTGTAGCAGATGAGACTATGGAATTATTGATCCGTTTTGCCAGGGTATTTGATCAGACCTATACCCGTTTCCTTGACCTGCAAAAGGTCGAAGCCCAGGCACGGGAAGCAAGGATTGAAGCTGCTTTAGAAAGGGTGCGTGCAGCATCTATGGCCATGCATAAAACTGATGAGCTTGCTCAGGTGGTAATGGTTCTTTTTCAGCAATTTTCTGAGTTGGAACTGGATTTCTATCAGGTTTGGATCAATATATTTTTTATTGAAGAAGGATATTCCAATTGCTGGTTTTCTCCTGTAGAAGGGGTTATAGATGAAGCTTATACAGCCAGAGTACCGCTTGCACCTTTTGAGGAATCTTCCATAAAGAGCTGGAGAGCAGGAGAAGAATTTTCATATCTATCCTGGAGAGGTCTGAAGGAAGTAGATGAAATTGCGAAATCTCTAAGTGAAATGACCGGGCATGAAAGTTTCATCAGGATCCAGAAAAAGAAGAGAATGGATCGTATGGAAATTGTTGATTCCAATCATAAATATGGTGTTTTGGCCATGGCAAAGAATAATGATATCACTGATAATGATCGCACTATATTAAAGCGCTTTTCCAAAGTTTTCGAACAAACCTATACCCGTTTCCTCGACCTGCAAAAAGCAGAGGCACAAACCAGGGAAGCTCAAATCGAAATAGCATTGGAAAGAGTGAGAAGCCGAACCATGGCTATGCATAGGAGTGAGGAATTATCTGATGTTGCATATGTCCTTTTTGAAGAGTTGAAGGGACTTGGTGTTCAACTTCGTTGGTGTTGGTTTAGCATATTTGATGAAGATTTAAAAGGTATGAAGTCATGGTATACAGACACCGATGGCCAGTTTAATCCCACACCAATTCACCAAAAATTTAAGGATTTCAAAGATGTAAAATTTGTATTCAAAGCTTGGAAAAACAATGATCCAATTTGCGTCTATGAAATAAAAGGTCCCGCATTGGTAGCATATGTCAATGAACTTGGTAAAAATCCGGATTTCAGGAAAGGCCCAACTTATCGAACCTTTAAAAAGAATATTTCCGGTTGCCTATACCAAACCCATGCGATTTTCAAACAAGGGTACCTTGGATACAGTTCATTTAATCCTCGTAGGAATGAAACACTTCAATTTATTGGACGATTTGCCAAGTCCTTTGAGCAAACCTATACCCGTTTTCTGGACCTCAAAAAAGCCGAAGTTCAGGCACATGAAGCTACCAAACAGGCATCGTTAGATAGGGTTAGAGGGCAAATTGCAAGTATGCGTTCAGCGGAAGATCTGGAACGCATTACCCCCTTGGTTTGGAATGAACTCACTACCCTGGGCATTCCTTTTATCAGATGTGGGGTGTTCATCATTAACGAGTCCAGTAAGCATATTCAGGTATACCTGTCTGCTCCCGACGGGCATTCGCTGGGGGCCATGCAAATACCTTTTAACGCAGATCAACTAACAGCCAACTCAGTAACTTATTGGCGAAGAGGCGAAGTTTTTAAAGGGCATTGGAACAAGGAGCAATTCAATGAATTTATGCAGACCATGGTAAATCTGGGTCAGATCAAAAACATAAAGGTCTATCAGGGAGCTGAGCAGCCCCCGGAATCGCTCCATTTGCATTTTGTTCCCTTTACCCAGGG
>NZ_CAMYKG010000050.1 GCF_947258925.1 uncultured Eudoraea sp.
GATCTTTTCACCCAGCCTCTGGATATCCAAAATGATCTTTGATCATACCAGATCATTTGAGCCTCTCGAAAAAACTAAGATTTATCTATACGCAGGAGGTAAAGAAAGTAAAGAACATTTACCCAATGTACAAAAACTGGAGGCCATCATCCGAAAGAAAATGGTAGATGGGCATGCCTTTGATTTTCATTTTTCCGTAAATGAAGATGGTAATCATGCAGAGGTATACTGGAGAGAAGAATTTCCACTGGCCGTGAAATGGCTTTTTTTTAAATCATAAAACATGAAATATATATCTATAGAGCAGCTTGATCCCGATAAAGATATTATTCTGCCTTGCCGCAAAAATCAATTAGATATGCTGAAAGAGTTTCTGGCTAATGTGTCTCCCGACTTCGAAGGTGAACATGCTACCTTCCAGACTTTTTACGGGAAGGGTGGAAACAGGATTTACGCCCTGGGGATTGGTGAGGAAAAGGATGCAGTAAAGATCGATAAGGCTTTCCAGAAGTTATGTTTCGATACTAAAAAGTTCTGGAAGGCCGACATCCAGTTACACGCTGCAGCTATGAATGATGAGGAACTGCAGAAAGCTATTATAGGTCTTGAAATGGGGACTTACCAGATCGGAAGTTTCAAAACGGAACAAAAAGCCGACACAGAAACGGAAGTTCAGGTTATTGGCAACAGGGATATTACCAGGGTTATTAGTGAAGGGGCCATTATAGGAACTACCATTAACCGAATCAAATCTCTTATAGATGCCCCGGCGAATCATAAAACACCGGAATATCTTGGTCAATGGGCTAAAGAATCCGCAGGGCGGAACAAGTATAAATGTACGCTCCTCGGGAAAAGTGAACTGAAAGAACAAGGTTTCGATGCAGTTCTTGCGGTGGGCCGTGGAAGTGAGAACCCTCCTGTGGTGATAGTCACCGAATATATTGCCAAACCAGGTGAGGGGATCGATATAGGTCTGGTTGGGAAAGGGATTACTTTTGACACCGGCGGGTTATCTATAAAACCATCCCAAAACCTGCACTATATGAAAAGTGACATGGGAGGTGCCGCGGTTGTCCTGGGTGTAGTAGAACTTGTAGCCCGGATGAACCTGAACATAAATATAGTGGGGGTAGTAGCGTCGGCAGAGAATGCCGTTGATTCAAAAAGCTACAGACCCGGAGATGTCATAAACTCATATTCAAAAAAGAGTATAGAAATTATTGACACTGATGCGGAAGGGCGCCTGGTGCTGGCCGATGGTCTGAGTTATATAATTAAGCAATTTCAACCGTTTCAGGTAATAGACCTGGCCACCCTAACCGGAAGCGTTGTACGTACCCTGGCTTATTCTGCTGCCGGGATGTTTACTAATGACAATGAAATGGCGGCTAAAATGTCGGAAATTGGAAACCGGGTAAACGAACGTGTATGGCAATTACCCCTTTTTGAAGAGTTTGAAACGGATCTGCAGTCAGATATAGCAGACCTTCGGAATTTCAGCGGGAAGCCCATTGCCGGAGCCATTACAGCTGCTAAATTTCTGCAGGCGTTTACAAATGATCATAAACACTGGATGCACCTCGATATAGCCGGGGTGGCTTTTGGGGATTCCCATTATGCCAAGATGAAAAGCAGCACAGGCTTTGGAGTTCAACTCATTTTCGAGTATATTAAAACTTCAATTTAGATATAATGTCGGGACCAACACTTAATTTTCTCTGTATCTCCACTTTTTTTAAAGGAGTAGATTTCCTGAAAAGCTGTAAAGCGGAAGGAAATAATGTTTACCTGTTAACCCTAAAAAGGCTTGACAGGGAAGACTGGCCCTGGGAGTCTGTAGACGATGTATTTTATGTTGAGCAGTGGAATGATACAGATGTACAAAAAGGGGTTGCCTATAAGTTTCGGTCAATCAAGTTCGATCGTTTTGTGGCTTTGGACGACTTTGATGTAGAGCGTGTGGCCGCATTAAGGGAACACTTCCGGATGCCGGGTATGGGCAGTACAACTGCACGTCATTTCCGGGATAAACTGGCCATGCGGTTTAAAGCCAGGGATGAAGGTATAAATGTGCCGCAATTCACTGCGCTTTTTAATGATTCGGATATAAATTATTTTACAAGTACCGTAAATCCGCCATGGTTGTTAAAACCGCGATCTGAAGCTTCTGCAGCGGGGATAAAGAAATTACACAATAATAACGAACTATGGGAAAAGGTCCATGCACTCGGTGATGAAAGAGACAATTACCTGGTAGAAAAATTTGCGCCGGGGAATGTCTACCACGTAGATGGGCTTCAAATAGATGGAGAGGTTATTTTTTCCAGAGTGAGTAAATACCTCGATACGCCTTTTGATGTTGCGCATGGCGGTGGAGTTTTCCGATCTGCGAGCTGTGAAGCAGGAACTGAGCCCCAACAGGGCCTGGCAAAGATGAATGCACAGGTTATGAAAGCTTTTGGATTGAAGTATGGAGCCTTTCACTCAGAGTTTATTGAGTCTAAGGAGACAGGAGCGCTTTTCTTTCTCGAAACCTCCTCCAGAGTTGGAGGTGCCAATCTTGCTGAAATGGTTGAATTTGCATCCGGTGTCAATTTGTGGAAAGAATGGGCAAGAGTTGAAACAGCAACGCTTAGGAAAACAGTTTATAAATTGCCAAAAATTATCAATAAGTATGCGGGGATTGTGGTGTCATTAAGCCGCTTTGAACATCCTGACACCAGCGGATTCAATGATCCTGAAATTGTATGGAGAATGAATAAACCCTGGCATATTGGCCTTATAGTAGTGTCTGAAAACAGTGAACGCGTTTTGGAGTTATTGGACAACTATACGCAGCGGATAGCTCAGGATTTTCATGCCAGCTCACCCGCTCCGGACAAACTTCATGAATGAAAGTTTAAATCTCAAAGAAGCCGGCACTGCTACCTACCCAATTCTTGTCCTTATTGTACCTTACTCCAACCATTTCACCCTTGCTTAAACGTACCAGGTTGCTAATGATCTGCATTGAATTGGTTTTACTGCTTCGAATCAACATTATTCGTATCTCACATTTAGCAGGAACATCCAGGGTCTCTATAATAGGGTGATATTCGACTTTCTCCTGAAGCATATAATTTGACTTATTGGGCAGCGCATCAATGATTTCTTTCGTTACATTGATTTGAACCCCGGTTCCGGCAAAGGAATATAGCGGTTTCAGCACATAATTTTGAAGGTCTTCGGGCAGTACTTCCAACTTATCGAGCAAGTACGATTTTGGAACATAATCACCTTTTAAAAAGGGCATCAAATACTTACTTATCCGGAAGAACCAGTTCGGATGGCCAATCCACTCTACATCCACCTCATCCACAAAATGAAATTCCCTTTTAAGCTCCGGTCGCTGGTATAGTTCATCAAAAATAACCCGGTTGTAAATTTTTTCTATTTTTACCTCCTTACCATCCTCATCAAGGTAGAAAAGGGTTTTACCACGCTTTTTCAGTTTTGTTAAGCACAGGGTTTTGACCCCAAGCCTGATTTCTGTCGCCTTAAAGTCGATCGCGGTGGCCTGCTTTTCGGGCTCTACTTCCAGTATTACCACACGCTTTGGATCTGTATCTCCAATAATTTCCGAACGCAGGACTTCCAGGAATTCTGCATGGGTGATGCTGTTGGGGTGAATGGAAAACCCTTCCGGAATATCAAAATGCCTCCTGTAAGTTCTCGCCAATGCTTCCTGGTAATAAAAAAGAGATGGAAATCCCTGAAGCTCAATTAGTTTAGGGGTAAGTTCTCCCTGCTCATCCAGACAGATACCAAAATCAAGTTGAATAAATTTAGGGTGATCATCTTCGTTTGGAACAATAATTTCATCATTATAAAAGGCACCCTGGGTCAGCTCCTTAAAATCTGGCCGGTTTATTACTTTCAAAATATCGGCTGTAGCCTCGAACAAACGCTGACGCAACTTATGGGGTATAAAGATCGGTGTTTCTGCAACTTTGAAGCCGGGCAATGTTCCAAAACGTTGTTTCAGGTCATTGATTAAAGCCTGGTACTTTTCTTCAGTGAATTCTTCAATGTACGCCTTTCGATATTCTTTTATCATGGAGATCTAATAGATTAGTTGCCGGGAAACATTTTCCAGGGCGTTTGCAATAAATTTTGGAAGAATCACGGCATGGGTTTTCTCGATCTTATCGGGATCATCCATGTGCTCCATCATATCATCGTATTTTTCTTCTCCAAAATTTTTAATCACAATTTGTTTATTCTTTTCCTTAGAAAAATGGATTTTCATTCCTACAGGTTCTGCTTCCGGGTGGAATTGTGTGCCCACGAATTCATCTGAAAAGCGAACTGCCATGATGGCACGTTCAAGTTCCACATTGGTACGTATTTTTTCGAGACTAAGGATGGTCGCTCCATGTTCCTTAAAGACTTTCAACCTTGGTTGTACCAATTGCCAGTCTCGGGAATCAACAGCATAAAAAGGATCGTCCAGGCCTTCCAGTAAAGGATCTTTTAACCCTGCCTTGGTCTTGTGAACCGGAAGGATACCGAAGGAAGTACTTTTCCTAATTTTAATAGTCCCCAGCTCAAAATAATTACAAACCAGTTGAAAAGAATAGCAAATAAAGAAAAAGTATTTCTTTTGATGTGCTGAGGTCTTGTTGAAGTCAAAAATATTTTGAACCAATTCCAGATAAGGCTCACGCCATGGGCCTTCCTCCAATGGACTTCCGGGTCCGCCACTTGAAATATAAATATCAAATGAAGAGTCCGGCAGCTCATTCTTACCGCGCACATCAAAAACTTCGAAGGTACTAAGGTTTTCAAAAGATTTTACAATCTCGACAATAAGGCCCAGCCCCTGATTTGGGACATTTGCATTCATATCCAAAACTGCTATTTTCCTTTTGGATTTCTCCATTTTACATATTTTTTTAAGTTCCCAGTAAAGTTTGCTCGGTGATATAGTCTACTACCTTTATGAGATCTTTGGTCTCTTCATAAACTGCTAATTGCCTATCTGCACCGGTCCCCCGTTTCATCATTTCCCTTACATTTTCAACTTCTTTCCGCGATCCAAGGTCATCTACTACGTCGTCTATGAATTTCACATTCTTTACCAAAATCAATCATTTTTCCATCCAGGCCGTAACGGCCGGCACGCCATTTATTTTCATTGATTAGCGCTCTGTGATAGAGGATAAAATTAAGGTTTTGTGACTTCAGCTTATGCAATTTGGCCACCAATGCCTGTATTACAGCGGTTATGGTTATGGTCTCCTCTATGGTCAAGGGCACATCACAGATTCTAACCTCCAGGGTTGGAAAGAATGGGTGTATCCTGATATCCCACCAGATCTTCTTGGGATTGTCAATACATTTCGTTTTCACTAATAAATTTACATAGCTCTCATACTCACTTAAACTATTAAAGACACCCGGAATACCTGTTCTTGGAAATTTATCGAACACTTTAGACCGATATGATTTGAAACCTGTGTTCCTGCCTTCCCAAAAAGGGGAATTGGTGGAAAGAGCATATAAATGCGGCAAAAAGTAACGCATAGAATTAGTAAGATGGAGTGCCAGTGCCTTATCTGCAATACCCACATGCACATGCAAGCCAAAGATAAGGTTAGACCTGGCGGTATCCTGCAATTCCAATATTATCTCATCATATCTTGGATTTGGTGTAATGAGCTGTTTTTCCCACTCAGAGAATGGATGGGTCCCCGCCGCACCAATTTTAAAGCCCAGTCCGTTAGCGATATCGGATATGGACCGTCTCAGAAACGTAAGTTCAGCATGTGCCTCCTTAATATCTTTACAAATATTGGTCCCCACTTCAACCACAGCCTGGTGCATTTCTGCCTTTACCTGTTCACTCAGTTGTTTTTCAGCCTCCAGGACAATCTGCTGATCGTGAGAAATTAATTCCCTGCTTTCCGGGTCAATGACCTGATATTCTTCTTCAATCCCTAGTGTAAATTCCATATCCGCTTGGGTATTTTATATTCATCTTAAAAAATTCACAGCGATCTCTTACTTAAGAGGGGTTTTTTTTCCGGTGATCTGGTCTTTTACAAAAGTTCCCCAGGTAAGATTCATCTTGCCTTTTTCATAGGCTTGCGCCTTTTCAATGGCCATATTGGCCGCGTTCTCCACAATCCAGTCGAAGTTGGCCTGCCCCACAGAATTAATGTCTGCATCGGGTGCCGGGTTACAAAAATCAATGGCATATGGAATACCATCCCGAACCGCAAATTCTACCGTATTAAAGTCGTAACCAAGAGCCTTGCATAGGCGAATGCAATATTTTTTAACAGTATCCAGAATTGCCGGATCTACTTCGGGACCGTCAATTACATAACGCAAATGATGTGGATTCCGTGGTTCATACTGCATGATATGTACATTGTCTGTACCCAATACATAACAACGGAAATATTCCTTGAATTGAATTTCTTCCTGAAGCATCATGACTAACTGACCTGTTTCGGCATGTTTTGCCCAGAGGTCTTCAGGATTATCAACCCGGTAAACACTCTTCCAGCCTCCACCGGAATGAGGTTTCATATAGGCAGGAAAACCGATAGATTCAAACATTTTATCCCAGTTCATTGGTAACTTCAGGTTACGAAAGGAGTTTTCATCCGTATCATCAGGACGAAATGAAGACGGTAATATAACCGTTTTTGGTACCGGAACCCCTACATTTACTGCCAGTGCATTATTAAAGAATTTTTCATCTGCACTCCACCAAAATGGGTTGTTGATCACCGCAGTCCCTGTAATGGCTGCATTCTTTAGATAGGCTCTGTAAAAGGGAACATCCTGCGAAATCCTGTCAATAATGACCGCATATTCTGTGGGTTTAGCCTGCTCTACGATATCTATACTCACCGCCTCGGCAGTAATATCCTTAACCCCTTTTTCATTTACCCTTTGAATAAACGCCTGTGGAAAGGAGTTTTCCTTACCGAATAAGATTCCTATTTTTTTCATAATACTGATTTTAAATACTTATAATTTTGAAAGGTATTCCGGAAACATCTGTTTCCAGATTGGCCAGTCATGCTCTGCCCACTTGCGCTCATCCCACCAAAACGGGATGTTCTTTTCACCAAGGATACGAGCCAGGTGCTTGTTTGCATCCAGGCAGATATCCCACTCGCCGACACCTAGTACGATCTTCATATTCCAAAGGTCCGGATGGTTAGAACCGGGCAGGTAATCTACCGGATTATTGAAAAACACATTGTCGTCATAATATCCGTCCATAAATGATTTGATATCGAAGGAGCCACTCATACTGAACATATGGCTCACTTTCTCAGGATGTCTAAAAGCGAAGTTTGCCGCCTGGAACCCTCCAAAACTTGGCCCTGCAACTGCGACTTTAGGAATACCTTTCTGGTGGCAGATAGCGCCCACAATTTCATCAAGGATAAACTTATCATACCAAATATGGTTTTTAACACGCTCCGCCGGATGGATACCCTTATTGTACCAACTAAGTTCGTTTACACTGTCCGGACAATAAATTTGAACAATGCCCTGCTCCAGAAACCACCTGGCAGATTCTATCAGTCCAAAATCCTTACACTCGTAATATCGCCCGGAAGTGGTAGGAAAAAGAATAACAGGATAGCCAGCGTGGCCAAAAACCAACATTTCAATTTCCCTGCTTAAAGTTGGGGAATACCATTTAGAATATTCTTCTTTCAATTAGTTTGATTTAATTTAAAAACGCCTGAGGCGACAAGATACTTTTTTTCGGTTAAATCATACATGTTTATGGCCAAAAAGCGACTGCCGCAAGCTACTTTGCTCCGTTTCTCCCAGGAATGCAAAGTTTAAGGTAAAGTTCTAATGACAACCAGAACCAGTCCGATTAGAAAGATCATTTTTATCTCTAAAGTAATGCCCGAATGTCTCCTGAAAATTTCGCTGCGGAACAAGGCAATATGTTCAGCATCTGTTCTATTGGCCAATCCTATTTCAATTCTTTGTATTTCTTTTTTAGTTTCCGTTCAATACGGGTTGATGCATGCTTATACAATGCAAACCACCTCCCCCTAAATTAACAGCTAAGGCATCTATCATGACTACTTTTCTATTTGGAAACACACTTTCTAAGATCATTTTGGTTTCCTCGTCTTTTCTTTGGATTTCATCAGGCATACCTTTTCGCCAATACTTTTGGCCCACAATAACCTCTGTAGTTATAATAAAATTCAGATAACTGGCAGCTGCTGCTACAGTTATAACTTCCCCATTCGGAAACTGGCTTCCATCTTGATAATCAAGGGTTTGGATATAATCATATACATAGTCTCCGGGCTGCATAGTAGAAAGAATAGTTGGAGGTAAAGGCATTCTTATTATGTTAAAGGGGTTGCCATCCTGATCAGTGCTCATTGAAAGGATTTTAAAGTTTTCTTCCATGCGCCTATGATTCTCCCCGGCAATCGGATCTTGCATGTCAGTGCTGTCCACACTTGCTAAAAGGACGGTTGAATCATTTACAAAACGGGCAAATTCATCTACATGCCCATTGGTAGTTACTACCGTATATGCCTTAGAATTATCTGCAGTGGTTAAGGGTCCAAGAAAAGTATGACTGTCTTCCAATAACCCATGTTGAAGCCAAATCACCTTTTTAACTCCAAGCAACCTTTGATATTCAGCTTCCATAGCCGCTTTGGTCATAGTGGGGTTTCTTCCCTGTTCCACAGTTTCGGAAACCAGTAAGGTCCCTTTACCATTTAATTCACGGTTTCCTCCTTCGCTTATCATAGCGCTGGAAATAAGGGGAAGATTTAGGATTTCAGCAACCCTTTCGTCAAATTTTTCTTCTGTTTTAGCCGCAAAATCTAAAGTGTCTGCATATCCCCATGAATTGAAGTTAAAATCGGCAATGGCATGGTTTCCGTTTTTCAGTTCAACAAAGGATGGCCCCATATCCCTCGCCCAGATTTCCATAGACGGGATTACTTTAAAAATCAGGTTCTCTGAAGCAGGATATTTTTCATTCAAGATGCTTTTGGCTTTTTCAAGAACTTTATCATCAGCACAACTGATAACTATTTTCAGGTCGCTCACCAGTGCTTCAATAATTGCTAGTGTTACTTCTTCTACAGATTCCCCTGATTTATGATCCGTAGTTGGCCAAATTAACCAAAGCGCATCAATTTCCTCAAATTCACCCATTTGCCTTGTAACCTTTAAAAGATTTTTGTTTTTATCGGGATGGGAATTACAGCCTGAAAATAAAAGGGTAAGCGCTAAGACCAGAGCGGGATATATTATATGTATAGCTTTATAATGATTCGGCATTATTTCGCCTTTTCCTGATCTACCTTTTTAATAAATTCGATCAAACCTTTAAAATAGGTTTCGGCATCATCATACATAGCTAAATGACTACCATTTGGACAATGCAAATAGCGGCCGTTCTGAACTTCTGAAGCTATCCATTCCATGTGCTTTGGATCCATGGTATCATAAGCACCACCAATAGTTAAGGTTGGAACTGTAATCTTTGAAAGTTCTGCTTTAATATCCCAGTTTTTTAGTTTGGCATCTCCTACAACCCCAAATTCACTGGGGCCTTGCATGGTAACATACAAGTCTGAATTTAGATTTGCAAAAGCCCGGTTTACGGGATCTGGCCATTCTTCCAGTGGCATACGCAATACATGTTCGGGATAATAGTTAGTATAGATCAATTCCGAATATCTTGGGTTTGCATAATCTCCTTTTGCTTCCAGATCTCTGATTTCCTTCAATACTTCCGGTTGCAATTGCGGGCCAAGAACATCATTGGCATAGGCAACATAATCCGGGATTGAAGCCATCATATTAGACACGATAAGGCCCTTCAGATTTTGTTGGTATTTTAAAGCATATTCCATACATAAGATGCCTCCCCAGGAACTTCCCAGGAGATAAAAATTATCGGAATTTAACCCCAGGGCTTTACGCACTTGTTCCACCTCATCCACATACCTTTCTACACTCCATAAGGTACTATCATTGGGTTGGTCACTGTAGGAAGATTCCAGCTGGTCATAATAGTAATATTCAATTTCAGCATTGGGGAAATACGAATCACATACTTCAAAATATTCATGAGTTGCACCTGGCCCGCCATGGAGCAGAAGTACCTTCATCCTGGGGTTATTACCAACCCTTTTTGTCCAGACTTTAAATTCACCTGCTGAGGTTTGAACCGGAATCATTTTTACCCCTCCACTTAATTTATCATCACGATCAGAATAATCCAGGTAACTGCTTTTCTCAACACTGGTGTTTTGCTTTTCCTCTTTATTTGTGCAGCTTTGGAGGATTAGAAATACGGATAAAATTAAGACGATTTTTTGCATTGGTTTTAGGATTAGGATTATTATTAAGAATCTTTACTTTTATACATGTTGATCAATAAGGATGGTATTTCCATCGGGGTCAATCAAGACAAAACTACCAGGCCCGCTTGTACTCTCATCAGCTTCACTTTCCAACTTCATCCCCTTTTGTTTTAACGTCTGCTGAATTTCTCTGACATCATCAAAATTTGTAAGTGTATTGGCATCCGTGTCCCAGCCAGGGTTAAAAGTAAGGATATTGCTTTCAAACATCCCCTGAAAGAGCCCAACGAGGGAATTTTCATTCTTCATTATCAAATAATTTTTCTCAATCTCTCCTGCAAATACTTCAAACCCCAAATTTTCATAAAATGCTTTGGATACATTAATATCCTTAACACTAAGACTAATAGAAAATGCCCCTAATTTCATATGGTTCCTTTTTTGTTAATGGTATATTCAAATATAAATTTATTTTATCCAGGAGCTTTATCAAGGCCGTTAAAGTAATTCTCCATGGGGATAAAATAGTGCTCTAACCAACCTTTTTTGTACCGGCATCAACAGCAATAACCTGCTACCAAACCCTTTATTCATAATGCGAACGCTCAATCTTGCTATCGTACGAGGTGTAAGCAATGCCCAGTTCCTCAAGTTCATTCAATACCGGGTCATAAACTTCTGCAGTCCATGGAAACAACACCCCACGACTTTTAATTTCTCCGTTAAGGATTAACTTCGCACCAATAGCTGCAGGTAATCCAACGGTACGGGAGATAGCGGTATGCCAATGGTCTAAGCCCTTTGTTGCCAGGTAGGATAGGTGTTCATATAATTGGCCTTCGACTTTGTATTCTATCCTCTCATAAAAAACGAGCATATCCGTATCGTCCTGATTAAATTTAAGCTTATCAAGTAATAAATCCAATAGGATCTCCGCTGGAGTTCCATTTACTCTTTTTATTGGTCTTTCAGACAAGAGTTCTGTCCATAGCAATTGTTCATGAAGTTTACCACCCCTTTCCAAATGTAAGGTGTCTGCCAGTTTATTTTCAAGACTTGCGTCACCATCATCAGGCAGATATGCTGCTACCCACTGCCGGTAAGTCATGTTTTCACTGCCTTCAATTTGATAGTTATCGGCCGTTAGCCCTAATTGAATAAACAAATTCCATCCTTCACAGAATCCCGGATAACGTAAAGTTGCCCTTATTAAAGTTGGGATATTATCGAGCTTATACTTCTTTCTATACACTACGGAATCACGATTTTCGTATGCCTCAAACTCCTCGAAACCAGGGACCCCAATAATTTTTGGATTGGTAAACAATTTGTGATAGGGCCTGCAACGCAAAGCACCATTTTTGTAATAAGAAGCTCCTGCACTGCCGGCCAGGATTACGTTCATTGGGCTCCAGGTAAACTTGTAGCCCCAGGGGTTATCATTGCTCTCGGGGGCAACCAAACTACCGCAATAGGATTCAAATGCCAATAACTCCCCTCCCTTTTTCCTGATTTTATCTATGGAACGCATACCGTTCATATGGTCAATCCCCGGATCAGCCCCCAATTCATTTAGAAATGTGAGTCCTTTTTCTCTTGCTTCTTCATGCATATCAATCATCTCCTGACTGGCATATGAAGCAGTTACCACATGCGCATTATACTGAAGTGCAATTTTTGCGGCAGCAGCATGCATTCCGGGGGGCAACAAAGAGATTACAATGTCTGCATCCTTAATATAACGCTCCATAATGGTATCATCATAGCAATCAAAGTATACAACCGTAATAAACCAGTTGTATTCTTCAGCATGCTTAAGCATATAGGAAATCAGATCGGTCGCCGACATTCCTGCACCACAGATTAGCACATTTTTCATATAAATAGCAATAAAATATAATGTTGGAATCAGGGATTAAAACCAAACTGAAGCAGTGTATCCCTGAGTTCCTAAATCCAAAATAAATATACGGTTCTCTAAGCTATGAAACAGGATATTAGCCTTCTTTATTGGTATTGTTGCTAATGTCTGGACATTTATTTAACCATGTCACAGGCGTGATGTGATATAGCCGTTGTTCCACAACTTTTTTAGTCCTGATAGGCCCCTGAAGAATAGGTTAATTCATAACTGTGGGTGTAAATCTCGAATACAATTCCAAACGGATCCTCAACATATACCATTTTATATGGTTTTTCATTTGGGTAATACTCACGTATGGGCATTCGTTGCTTACCGCCGTATTCCACTATTTTCCTGGTTAAATTCTCAATATCCGGATCCTGAACACAAAAGTGAAAAAGTCCCGTATTGAACGGATTAAACTCCGGCGCTTCTTTAATTCCGTGCGGAAATGAAAACAGCTCAATACCAATTCCATCTGAAGTGGACATATGAGCAATTTCGAATTCTTCCCAGTCTTCACCAAAAACATCAATACACATTACCCCTATTGCTGTATCACTTTCTTTCCTGACTTTCGATGGGGGCATGATGGTATACCATCCCATTACTTCCTGATAAAAATTTACAGCTTTATTAATATCTGGAACTGTGATTCCAATGTGTGAAAACGATCTCGGATATTTTTTTTCTTCCATAGTATTTTGGTCTAAATTGTTAATTAAGCACTAACTTTTCTTTTTAGTATTCTCTTATTTTTGTGAAGGCTTTTTCTACTTGCCGGTGGAAAGTACTTTGTCGTTGCCAGCAAGGGCATTATTTTTTAAAATCACCCTCAACTTTCCAAAAGGAAATTTCCGGGGGCCCGGCAAGGAAGTTTCTGGATTTTGCAATAAATTCCTGTAAATGAGGAGTATTCATATGCGCTGAGTTATAATAAGATGCATCACTCCATTCTTCATAAAGTAAAATATTGGTTTTGTCTTTTGGGTCTACATGAAGTTTTAGAAGCACAAAATTGGGCTCTGTTTTTACTTTTTTGATCAGGTTGGTTAAAGCGGCAACTGTTTCTTCCCCTTTCTCTGGCTGAGCTTTATATTTTACCAGTACAATTATATTATCCCCGGCATCCGTATCAGAAAATTTTTCACTGAAATTCCAACCAATCAGGATGAAAGTTAATACCAAAAGCATCATTTTTGCCGAAATAGTTCTTAGTAATCTCATAGATGAATCATTTTAGAATTGTTATTGATGAAGCCATATCTGTTGCTATATGGTCTGAATGCCGGTTTAGTTTTAAAGTTAAATGTAGCGAAAACTCTCAATGATTTCTAACTCCCCCATGTAAAATGGTGGTTGTTTTGATTGTATTATTACTTCTTACTATCTCTAAACTATTTATCCAAATTTTTTTTCGCTACTTATTATTTTGATATTTATAAAAAATATAGTATTATTATGATATCAAAATGATATCTGTATGAAAAACGAAAAAACTATAAAGCCTATTAATGGATATTTGATGTTAGTAGTGTTATTTGCCCTTTTGTTTACCATGATTGCAGGATTGGTTACAGCCGGTAATGTTGTATTCTTATTACTGGTATTCTTAATAATTCTTATAATCAGAGGATTCTTTATTGTCAATCCAAACGGCTCTAAAGTATTGGTACTGTTTGGGGCCTATAAGGGGACAGTACGCGATAACGGATTTTTCTGGGCCAACCCGTTTTATTCCAGGTCGCGAATTTCCTTAAGAGCAAGGAATTTTGACAGTGAAAGGGTAAAGGTCAATGATAAGATTGGCAACCCAATTATGATTAATGTTATTCTGGTTTGGCAGGTTGATGACACCTATAAAGCGGCTTTTGATGTAGATCATTATGAAGAATTTGTCCGGGTGCAGACAGATGCAGCTGTTAGAAAACTGGCTGGATCTTATCCTTATGATAATTTTGATGACGAGCGGGCAGAATTAACATTGAGGTCCGGGATGGATGAAGTAAATGAAGCATTGGAGAATGAGATAACTGAGCGCCTCGCCATTGCGGGAATCAGGGTGATGGAAGCTAGAATTGGTTATTTGGCCTATGCACCTGAAATTGCAAATGCAATGTTGAAAAGACAACAAGCCGTGGCCATCGTGGCAGCCAGGAAGAAAATTGTGGAAGGAGCAGTAGGTATGGTCGAAGACGCGTTAAGACAACTTTCAGAGGATGGTATCATTGATTTTGATGATGATAAAAAAGCTTCCATGGTTAGTAATTTAATGGTGGTTCTTTGCGGGGACAAAGAAGCAATCCCAGTGGTTAACGCGGGTACTTTAAATTCCTAATCTGTGAGTAAACGAAAGTCATTCGCACTTAGAATAGACCCTGAAATTTTCAAATTAGTTGAAAAATGGGCGGATGACGAATTTCGTAGTGTAAATGGACAACTGGAATGGATCATTACTAAAAGTCTTAAAGATTCCAAAAGGCTGTCTAAAAAAAAGACACAGAAAAAAGATCCTGGCTGACCTTATTGTAGTTTAAGGTTATTATTCTTTGGCAAAAATTTCTTTTCATAAATCTTGTTTGTATTTTCAAATTGCAAATAATAGTTCAGCTATAAATTATAGCCTTTACTCTGTTTAGATTTTTTTGGAGCATAAAAGAATATAATTCCTAAAATCAATAAAATTTGGGCAATTAAAGATAAAACTGAACCCTCGAATCCAAATGGACCTCCATTAACATAATTGGCATTAACAATCTGGTGTTCAACAATGGAATAAGAATCTATTCCACTGACATTGAATCCTAAAAGCGACTGAAATAAATTCCAGCTAAAGTGCAATGCAATTGGAAACCATAAGTTTTTTGTGTGAATATAGGTTAGTCCCAAAAGCACTCCGCCAATAAACAATTCGAAAAGTGCAAACCAACTGATATTTGGGTTGAAACTGTGCACCAAGGCAAATAGAATGGAAGAAATAGTTAGGGCTAAATACTTGTTGAATGAAACCATTAAGTTTTTTAAAATATAACCTCTAAACAGTGTTTCTTCTACAATAGCCACGATTGCAAATTGTAAGGTCACAATTAGCAGTTGGTTTGGATCAAACACAATTTTTTGAAAGCTAATTTCTCCTAACCCAAACAAAGTCAGATATCCAAAACTCATTATCAATCCACCAATTATTATTCCGGCAAAAAACTCTTTGAATCTATTTTTAGTGTGAAATCCAAGTTCAATGAAATTTTGTTTGTCCACATACTTCATGAAAATCCAAATCAGTAAAAAAGTGCCAATAAAATCAAAAATTCCAAGAGTTAGCCGTTGTATGGGAGTTGCATGTTGAATGTCCCTGGTTACGTCAATTTCAGCAACCATAATACCAAAAAATCCGAAGAGTCCAACTATGAAAATATAAGGCAGGACGAGAAGTACTATTCGTTGCCATCCGGTATTTTTAGAAATTTGGTCGTTCATTTTTAACTTAGCATAGGTAACAGAACATCAAATATTTATTTGTATAAGACAACTCCCACAATGATTCCTATATAGAAGTTCGTCTTACTTTTTTTCGTCTTTTTTTCTTCCATTCAATTGTTGTTTAGGTTCTTATTGATTCAATTTTGTTTTCCCCTAATGAACGTTAACGCTTCGGCTATAATTTCGTTATGCCCGTAGCGCGATGATCCTGGCCATCCGGCTTGGATTATCACCTTTGTTATTCAGCCTTACTTAGTTCTTTTACCTATTAAACCCATAAGAGCAGAGATAAAACCCAAACCTGCCAGGGCGCCAGAGATAAGTGCATTTCTGTCGCTATCTTCAAGCAGCAAATAAATGACCGCGGCAATAGCAATGAGGATCAGTCCAAAACCTAAAAAGAGATTATAATTTTTCATAAGATTTTATTTAACAAGGATAAATTACACGTTTTTCTTTTATGTACAGTACTGATATCTTTAGAGCCTATGCGGATATGTAGATTCTACAGTAAATTTTGCCCCAATTCAAAAGTCACCTAAATGTATGGACTATTCTTAAGATGGTCCTATAAAAAAACCATAAGCTTTTTATGGTTTACATAAGAACACAAACCTATAAACATCTAAAATTGGGAAAACCTGAAAATACCTATATACTTCTTTAAACTAATTCCCGTTTTATTAGTCTAAGCAATAACACCTATATTATGAAAGTCCAAATCTGTATTTTTCTCTGCTTTTTTACTTTACTATTGAGCTGCAGCAATTCAGACGATGTTGTAGAGGAGACCCCGCAAGAAATTAATGCAGGCTATCAAAAACTGCAAATAGCAGATCCTGATGCGGGAAATCTGTGGGTAGGAATTTGGTACCCAACCACCGAGACCGAAACAGCATATAACTATAATACAGCCGCTACCGACCTTGATATCACCGGATTTGTAGCTGAGAATGCACCCACTGCATTTGGGGATTGGCCTTTGGTGGTCTATTCTCATGGATTTTCCGGAGGTGGTATTGGTTCAGTTGAGATCTGCGAAGCCCTGGCAAGGGCAGGTTATGTTGTGGCAGCCGTTGACCATTCGGATGCCGTACTGGCCGTACGTGTAGAAGGCCCGTCTACCGGGACCATAGAAGAGGCCTTACAATACCTTAGTGACAACCCTTTTGGTGATGGAACCGACTACGAATACCGAATAGGTGAAACAGAAGCAGTCGTTAGTGCCCTACAGTCAAAAACGGAATTTAACCTGACTTCAAAATTGGTTTTAGGCGGTCATTCCATGGGCGGCTGGACGGTGATGAAGACGATGGAAGCCGGACTTAACCCAGATGCGATGTTTGTATTTTCAATGGGAGAACTCAACTGGCTCTTTACCGGCAACCGCTATTTTGAGGCGCCCTTTTTTCAGAATTTGGAGTTTCCAACAGCCTATTTTTACGGAGGCGTTGAATACCTGCAGGCGGTAGATGCAGACAGGGACAATGTTTATGCTGCCTTCTGTTATGCAAATTCGCCTTCGCCCAGTTACGGACTGCTGGTTGCAGAAGGGAATCACTTCACCTACAATTCACCGGCCTTAGCACCCGGGTCAGGAGGAACCACCACACAGTTCAATGCTATCAATAGCCGGCTGATCAATTTCCTGGATAAACATATCAAAAATAAGGAAGTGGAGGTAAGTACGGATATGGAAGATCTCTCCAAGTAACTAACCAACAATTTAAATAAAGGCATAACTAACGGTCACGGCTAAGAATTGGCCCGAAGGTAAACCCTTTTTATAATTCTGTACATTTATAGGCATGAAAGCAGCTATCTATACAGAGCAAGGTCCGGCAACAACAGTGTTGCAGATACAGGAAATGGAAGAAATTCATCCACTTGAAAATGAAGTCCAAATTGAAATTCATTATTCAGGGGTTAATCCGGGTGAGGTAAAAAAGCGAGCCGATACCTATGGTGTAGGAATGCCATATAATAAGATTATCCCGCATAGCGATGGTTCCGGCTATATAAGTAAAGTCGGCAGCCGGGTAGATGAAAAATGGATTGGCAAAAAGGTACTTTGTTTTGGTGCGCAATCCTATCGACAGTTTGGAACAGCAGCCGAGTATTGTTGCGTTCCGGTTAGCAATGTAGTTGAGGTAGCCGGGCATGTGGACTTGAAACAAGCAGCTCAAATGGGTATCCCCGGGATTACAGCGCATCGGTCAATTCATGTTGGAGGGAGTGAAGTCAGGCAAGATCGGACAAATCAGGTGGTTCTTATACAGGGCGGAAGCGGGGCTGTAGGCCAGTGTGTTATTGCTATGGCCAGGAAATCCGGGGCAACTGTAGTAGCTACTGTTCGGAAAGAGGATGATTTTAGTATTGCAATTTCTGCGGGGGCCGATAAAATTTTTCTGCTTAATGATCAACTAAAAGAGAATATTTTAGCGGCATACCCGGAAGGAGTAGACCATATCGTAGAAGTGGCATTTGCAGCGAATATCGACACTGATGTGGCCATATTAAAACAGGGCGGCACAATTGCAACATATGCTTCTAATGAAAGTCCTGCCAGCATTCCTTTCTGGCCATTGGTCTTTTCTAATATTTCAATACACTTCCTGGGAAGTGATGATTTTAGTGATGCTTCCAAACGAGCAGCAGCCCGGGATTTGGCAGAGGCCCTGGCGGAAGGCTGGCAGGGTTTGGCCATTGGCGAAATTTATGATCTGGAAGAAATTGACAAGGCACATTTACATATTGAAAATCGAAAAGCTGGAAGGGCTCTGGTAAGGGTAAGGTAAAATTGTCCAACCACTATATAAAATGCTAAGGAATACCAGTTGATTATGATTTCTCAGCATTTTTGGGTGATGACTTGCAGTCCTTCTTACCGGCAGGCATTATTTTTAATGTAGGCTTATTACTTTTGTAATTTTCCAATTTTCAGCAGTCTGCTTCCAAAGTATGATAAATTTACCTGGCTTAGATTGGGCATTAGGTTCCTCGTTATTAAAGAATTTATGATAGCCTATTTCCACTGCTCCAAAATCTTTTATGGGGTACACTTCAACACTTCCTGCTACTAAGGTTCTTTGCACCTTGCCACATATATTTTTTTCGATGGCATCCAGAACATCCTGCTTTGAAGTCGTAAGACCTCCCTTATCATGATAAAACTCCAGGTCTTCAGCATATAGCAAAGCCTGTTTCTTCATATCACAGGTATTATACGCATCAAAATAGGCTTTGTCCATAGCCACTATGGTATCAAATAACTCCTGATCAACGGGTTCATAGGTTATGGAATCAATTGAAGTTGCTTCTTGTGCAAGACCACGGAGCCCATTTAAAGTCACAAGCAGCAATGTGGCTAATTTTATGTATCTATTATAAACCATAACACTATTTATATCATATTAGCTGCCTGATTAACTCATCTACAGGTAAAGAAAAGGCCAGAGGCAACCGTTGTCCGATATTGGTTATCCTGTACTTTTTAACCCACCTGCCAAAGCATTTACCAGCAGTAATAGTTGCAACAGATATTGGTCGTTCCGCTTCTTATCCGTCTTTAAGATGCTTCGCCACTTTATGAGATAGTCTATTTGAATCTCATGAAGTAGTTTCAAGGCATCGTTTCTTAATTTGTTATTCTCCAATTTTGAGATTCGTCTAACTTCTGCAGAAGCCCCCATTATTTCTTCTATTTTTTCCAGACTGGTCTTATAATCAGTCAGAATCAAATCCATTATTTTTTGTTTGGTTTGTTTATCCGGCACCAGATCCGCAAAGGCATTCATAATACTGGTATCCGAATTCAATAAATTGGATTCAATTGAAATAAGGCTGTATTTTAAGAAGGGCCATTCTACGGATAATTGCTTCAATTGCTCAAATTCATGTGGATATTGTTCCTGAAATTCTTTCAATGCCGTTCCCGCACCAAACCAGCCACTCAGGTTAAATCTGGATTGGTTCCAACTAAAAACCCAAGGTATGGAACGAAGGTCATCCAGGGAACGTTGACCAGTTCTGCGTGCTGGCCTGGATCCAATGCTGCTTTGTTCCAAAACATCAATTGGGGTTGCATTCGTATAGAAATCAATAAAGTCGGGATCATCCAGTAACTTTCGATAAGTTCGCCTTGCTAATTCCACCAAATGGTCCATGACCACATAGAGCTGTTCATTTTTGGTTTTGGGACTATTAATCATAGCCTGTCTTGCGGTTCCGGCAACAAACATCTCCAGGTTATACGTGGCCGTAAGCCGATTGGCAAATTGGTTGGCAATAGTCTCCCCTTGTATGGTCATTTTAATTTGACCACTCAGGGAACCGGGAGGCATACTATCCAAAAACCGATGAATTTTTCCTCCCCCGCGGCTAATTGTTCCTCCCCGTCCATGAAAAAAGCACAGTTTTACGTCCAAATCATTGCCCACTTTGGTGAGATTTTCTTCTGCTTTGTAGATATTCCATCGGCTTGTAAGTAATCCACCGTCTTTATTACTATCACTATATCCCAACATCACTTCCTGGGTAAAAGGTTGTATGACTTTTCGTTGTTTTTGAAGGACCGGATGTTCCAGGAAAGCAGTTAAGATTTCTGGTCCGGCAATTAAGTCATCAATGGTTTCCAGTAATGGAACCACCGGAAGATAGGTATCCTGAAGGCCAACTTCTCTTAAGAATAAGAAAACCAATAACAGATCACTTAGGCTACGTGTCATACTGACAATGATAGAGCCAATACCGTCTGTTCCATATAGACTTACATAGTTCTTCACCTCACGGAAATAAGCAAGAACACTATCAGCTTCCGGGCCACATGCTGTTCCGGCCACCAGGAATGGGCGTTTACTTTTCAGTTCCTTATTGATAAAAGCTAATCGCTTGTCTTCATCCCAATTTGCATAATCTGAATCTTTGTAATTCGAAGCAGCTAAAATTTGACCAATTGCTTTTTCGTGGTAGGCACTATTTTGCCTGATATCTAGCTTTGCAAAATAAAAACCAAAACACTGTACTAGGCGTTCTAATGGGAACAACCACTGTTTCGCTATTCGGGCTGCATCTATGCTGATGAGCACCTCTCTTAATTTTTTTAATTCTGATGACAGATCGCTTGCAGATTTAAAATATCCTTTATCTCCCAACCTATGATCGTTTACAATGGTATGTTGTAATCTAAGCAAGAGTAAATTTATAAATTGACGGAAAGGTTCGGAAGGGTTTCTATCTAATGCCTTTTGTCCGTCTTCTCCAAATAATTCGGCTTTCGTTTGAAGGTCATCCAAAAATGTTTGCGGGACAGAAAATCTATAAATGGAAAAGCTGAGTTTGGATGCCAGGTTAAACAACTGATCGTGTATCAATTCTAAAGCAGCCTGGCGATGCAATTGTAAGGTGGAGGCGGTAAATTCAGCTGTAACGAACGGATGGCCATCCCGGTCACCACCTACCCAACTCCCCAATTGAATTATAGGAAAATCCTCCGGCCATTTCAGTAATTCCGGAGAAAAACCCAAGGTTGTCCAGGCATCTTGCAGGCGTTGGTCGGTTAATTGTATCGCTTCCGGAAATACATTCACAAAGTAATGCATCAGGTTGTTCCTCTCGTCTTCCAGGCGTGGCTTTTCAAGGTAAATTTCGCCTGTACGCCACCAGCGTTCCATTAAAGTGATGATTTCTCGCTTCAGTCCGGATGCTTCAGAAGTGGACCAATTAGATTTTTCGTTTTCGACCAGTAGCAAGTAGATCTCCCGGTGGATGTCTAAGACCGTAAGCCGCTTTGCTTCGGTTGGATGAGCGGTCAAAACCGGTACTACCCTTATTTCCCTTAACTTTTGGATTATTTTTTGCTCATTTATTCCCGCAGTTTTCCATTCATGAAGTGTTTCTCCCCAAGAGCCCCGGATTGATTCTAACCCAAACTGCGTTTCTGCTTTTCGGCGGTACTGGGTAGCGGCATTCTCTTCAGCTAAGTTTAATAACTCAAAACAGATCCCGATGGCTTGCGTCAACTTTTCATTAGCAGGGGTGTTTTTTATGGTAGTTTCCCCATTGCCAAAGGGCAGGGCTTTAACCAAATCCTCTTCACCTATGGAAATAAGCATTTCTTTAAATAGCGATACCAAATATTGAAAGTCGGTTTTTATTTTCTGAAGTCCCTCGTTTTGGAGTTGTTCTTTTGTCATATTACCATTCGATTATAGCGGATTCATTATATTTTTTATTCTTCATAGATATCAAACTCAGCTGAAACCGATTTCATCAAATCTTTATCTTTAAAATCAAGGTCAGTCATCTTTGAAAGTTTCTCCAGGTATAGGTCAAATTGTCCGTTTTTAAATATGGTCAACATTTTTCCGCCTTTGTCGCATCTTGCGGCATGCCATACATTTGGAGGAACGGTGATAGTATCTCCCGGTTTGCAAATTATAGTTTCATCGTCAAAGATAAGCACCAATTCACCTTCCAGGATATAAAAAACCTCAGTCATGATCTTATGATGATGTCGTTTAAGAAAAAAACCGGGCTTTAAAAGGTCTTCTACAAAGCATAATTCACCATGCGTAGTAGGGGAAGCAAGCTTAACGAAACAATGATCCTGGGAGTAGTTATAATTCTTGCCTTCACCATTCCGAATAATCTGTTTTTCTTTCATTGTAGTCAATTTTAGCCAAAATTTAATATATCAAATGTTTTTATGTTCTAATTCAATAGTTTTTTATTCCACAATTTCCACATTTATGGCATCTAACCAGGCAGTTCCAAAATCCCCTGGGTAAATACCATAGGAAATGATATCGGCATTATCGGGAACTTTAGCTTCTATTTCGTACATGCTCCATTCCGATGATTCCACACGATAGTTATCAAGACTGTCAGATAGCGGAGGAAGTCCTTCGTGTTCATCGTCCGAAGGCTCAGGATCAATTGATAATCTAATGAAGGCAAAGTCGGATTCAACCAACTCAGCCCTGGCTGCTGCCCTAAATCGTATCTTTCTTCCTCTGAATGGTGTTGCATCTATATATTGTCTAGGAGTAAGGGCAATTTCTCCATATTTAAGACCTTCTGTACGATGTAACATTGCGGACTTAGTTCCATTATAAGGATTTTTATTACTTATGATCATGTTTGCTCCTAATCGCTGAAATTTAGTCCAGGACACCCAACCATCCGGGGCTTCACCTGAAGCATTATTCTCAAAATCAACATTTGTAGGCTTCTCCAGTTTTTTATTAATCAACCACCTTAAATCTTAAGGCAACTGTTTGAGTAAAATATGCTAATAGCCATTTTCGGGATTATTTTCCTTCGTTTTTTCTATAGGGACAGATTTACTTTTTCATTCCTTTCTTAAATAGTAGCTAAACCCACACCATACTCATAGTAGGTAACATCGAACCCTTCCAGGGCATTAAGTAGCGTTTGGGATGGACTTCCATAAACCTCTAATGAAATCTCTGAAATGGCCAATAACTCTCCCAACAATTCACCTACATTGGAAATATGTTCCAGCGCCGCCTCAGAATTCACATAACACTCCCGAACAATACATTCTGATTTGCCTTCATTATAAAACCAATCGTATTGAATCGTTCCTTTGTCTTTTAGTTTAACCATTTCCACACAGGCGTCTGCCAGCTTTTTAAATTCATCTATTTTTCCCGGCTGAATTCTCAACCGGGCATTAACTTTAAGTTCTTTCATCTGGTTTATGTTGATCCTAAGTAAGATACAAAAAAGAAGTCAAAGGGATTTTACATAGTAAAAGAGTAAGAAACCTGAATAAACGGTAAATGTACCAGAAACATTTTTAGGGATTATATTGCTATCTTCTTCTAACAAATCGATTTTGAACCACCTTTCCCAAAAACAGTTTGGCAGCTGCACATTCAAAGTCCAAGGATTTTGGAAGTTCTGTAAACAATGGAATTCCACCGCCTAATAGAACAGGAATTGTCGTAATAATCATCTCGTCAATTAAGTCTGCTTTCAAAAAGTTTCGTATTGTGGTTCCACCGTCAATGTAAAGTCGAAACAGTCCTTTTGCATAAATCTCTTCCAAAATTTCTGTCAATTTTCCTTTCACTAAATAAGCTTTTCCTTTATAAGATTGCGGGATTTCGTGCAAAGTATTGCTCAAGACAAATACGGGTTTAGTATAAGGCCAATCCACATCAAATCCGCAAACCGTTTCAAAAGTGGTCCTTCCCATAACAATAGCGTCGATAGAATTTGTAAATTCCAAATATCCCATATCATCATTATCCGGATTTGGTATCGAATGCAACCAATCAACTCCACCATTTTTATCGGCGATATAGCCATCGAGACTTGTGGCAATAAAGACACTATTTTTTTTATTCATTACTATTTTAGGTTTCGGTTGTCATCTGAATGCCGGCGTTCTTGTGTATGGGGCTTGGCCATGTTTAGCTGACAACATCTCCATAAATTGTTATTTGTCTTTTACAATATCATGTTTCTGTCGTCCCCAATTTTTTTTCATATACATAGGATACCAGTAAAAGAATAATGGCAACTAGTGCTCCCCCAAATTCTCCGTCATTAATATGCAAGTGTGCTGAAAGGGCAAGGACAAAATCAAAGAAAAATCCGGCATATGCCCATTCTTTCAAAGGGTTAGATTTTTTAGACCATATGGCGATCAATCCTAAAATCTTTGCAATTGCCAGGGGATAGATAATATAGCTTGGATATCCCAATTTGCTGAAAGTCTCAGCAACCATTTCATGATTTAGAAAATACATTCCGGCAGACAGGAGCATTAATACAGTTAGTAAGCCAGTAGCTAAATAATAAATTATTCTGTTTCTTTTTCGATTCATCAGTCCTTGATTTCAATATAAGTTGTTCTTCTTTTACACAACGGTTTTATTAAGGTTACAGCCAGTAGTTTTGCTCCGTCTAAATTTTCTTTCGTAAAGTGTTGAAACATTTCATTTCCAGCATCACTTGTTGATGGGCTAATCGTACCTGGAATAAAAATTCAGGGTTTCATTTATGGTTTCTATCCGTTGTTCGTCTTTTTCAATGAGTAATTCATGTTGTGCGTTTTCAACCTCGTAAGCCATACAATCTTTTCCCAGGTTTTTAGCGGCAGTTACAAATTTCTGGTGGGCATATGGATATACAATTTCCTCGTTTTCTGCCGAAAAAAGAATGAAAGGGGTCTTTAATTGGTCAATATGGCTGAATAAATAGTCAAATTGTTGACAAGATTTATAAACCCAGGTATAGGTTGCACCCCCAAGTCTTGCTTTAGGTTCCTTCGCAAAAGCATCAATCATTCTATCGTATCGCAATTCAGAACCTGTTAAGGTATTCCCCTCAAACGAAGTTTTGACTCGCCTAATGCAAATTCTGGGGTATCACCCACCAATGCTTCGACAATACTGCAAATTGAGGGTGTTAATCCCAACATTGGCGAGGAGAATGCAGCAGCTGTAAAATCATTAGGATGCTGCTCAAGATAGGTTATGCCTATTGCACCTCCCATGGAATGGGCTAACAGGTAGGAGTTTTTATAGTTCTCAGGTTTTAAATAATGGTCGTAGAAATATTTCATATCGTCTATATAAAACTGAAAATTATCGATATAGCCCATATCAGGGTTTTCCGTCATTCTGCCGGATAGCCCCTGTCCTCGATGGTCAAGAATGTAAATTGCATAGCCATTCTTAGCAAGGTCAAAAATAAGTTCTTTGTATTTTATTGCAGCTTCAGTTCTGCCTGATGAAATTAAAATAGCTTTTTCGGTGTCCGGTTGCTCAAATATTCGATAATATATTTGAACATCAGCTTCCCCATTAAAAAAACCTTCCTTCCCGCTATCATAAAAGTCTTCAATTTTTTGACTGTAAGAGCTATCTTTTAAATTAACTTCAGTGGTAAGCTCATACTTGTTTTCTTCCTTTGCTATCCGATCAAAATTCCGCTTGCAGGAAATCAACATGATGGTTGAAATCAATACGAGGGACATTAAATAGCTTAAATATATTTTATACTTTTCCATTTTAAATTTTTCCTAAAGGTTAGGCACTGATCGCGTTGGGAAGCACAATGTGGTGGCTGTATAAGATAGCGCGATGGTCATAGTTTTTAGTTATGAAACTACGCCGTTTAAAAGTAAGGATTTACCCGAACAACGAAAAGTAAGATGAATTATAGCCCTGTATTTAACTGTATTAAATTTTAATAATCTCTAGTCCTTCGATCCAAAAGATTTCAGATTCAAAAAACTTAAGTCTTGTTTTGATTACCCTGTCAGTCTTGTCACGGGGAGATTTAGTAATAAATCTTGCTCGGGAATTATTGAAATCCAAGGTATGTTTTTCGTCAAAGTCTCCTTGCTCGTTCGCAAAAAAAGAAACAACTTTCCCATCCATACTCCAGGTTCCTTTTCCATATTTATTAGTTATTACCGGAATGCTGGCTTTATGATCCCGGTGGAAATGAAAAGTAAATGTCCCGTCTTCACGCAATGTCAAGGTGTATTCAATTAGATGTTCTTCCCCTCCAAGCTTTTTAAAGTATTCACCTACTGTGCTATTCGACTGCGACTGCGCGAATAGAGCACTGAAAAAAAATAAAATCGTAAATATTTTCTTCAGAAACATAGTGTAAAATACATTTCAAAGTGTTGATTTGTATACTCTAATGTAGGAAATATTTTATGAGTAGGGTAGGTGATATAGATGAATTATAGCCATCTTAAGTTTGTAATATCTTTATTTCATTAATTAATTAGAAAGAACAAAAGAGAGGATTAAGGTTAATATAGCCGTAGAGACTGAGATCTCGTCAACAATGATAATCCCCTCTCTTTTTCTACTTCAATTTCGTTCAGTTCTGTGAGACTTTTAGATCTCGATTTCAAGTTGTTGAAAGCAAAGTAGATTGTCCTTTCAAAAAACATTTTCTTATGTTTAAATATAATCAAATCTTTGGTGTTGATATCAGCAAAGATGTATTCGATGTTATGAGCTCCCAAGGGAAACATTTTAAGTTTAAAAATAGCTCAAAAGGTTTTAATCAGTTGACCAAACATCTTACTAAAAAAGACCTAATCGTTATGGAGGCTACTGGTTATTATCATTATTGTTTAGCCAAATATCTGTATGATCTTGGCTATACGGTATCGGTTGTGAATCCTCTGGCAGTAAAACGTTTTGTTCAAATGAAACTATCTAAAATCAAAACAGATAAATCTGATGCTCTTGCGATTTGTCAATATGCCAGTTTGAATGAAGTTCCCATCTTTACTTCTAAAGATTCCAATCAAGCAGAATGCGTTCAACTGATGAGTCTCATTGAAATTTATCTTAAACAAAGAACTGCTTTAAAGAATAAGTTACATGGTGAAAAAATATTGGGCAAACCCTCTAAAACGGTATATCATTCAATCAATCGATCATTAAAAGTTCTCCAAAAGGAAATTCAATTATTGGAAAATAGGCTGTTAGAACTCGTTAAATCACATCAACAAAAACAACTTACACTACTTAAGAGTATTCCAGGAATGGGAACTAAAACAGCCATAATTTTGATTGTCCTTACGGATGGATTTACAAAGTTTGAAAACGCTAAACAACTCTGTTCATACGCAGGAACTACACCTACTATACGTATGTCTGGATCCTCTGTTAGAGGTAAAAGCCGAATTAGTAAAATGGGTAATCAAAAACTTAGAAACCTACTCTTTTTATGTGCTTTCTCTGCCTGTAAATATAACAAGGCTTGTCGTGAATTATATGAAAGAATTGTAGCTAAGGGAAAAAGTAAAAAATTGGCCCTAATAGCAGTGATTAATAAGCTCTTAAAACAGGCTTTTGCAGTAGCTAAATCAGGATTATTTTATGATGAAAACTATGTCTCGAATTTAAGTTAATTTCCTTTGGATTTTAACTCAGTTCTTTGTTGTAACACGTACTTTTTTTTACACCTCGATTGATATTTTTACCTTTCCTCCAAGTCCTTTTTCGACAATGTCGTAAAGTGTTTTTA
>NZ_CAMYKG010000051.1 GCF_947258925.1 uncultured Eudoraea sp.
CTACGAGCAGCCGATCTAATTGCAGGAAGAAGAATACGCTCTTTATATTGCTCACTTTTTTCCTGATGTAATTTGCCTAGATCAACATAATCGGGTTGAAACCAGGCAGATGCATCAAGCTGAATATCCAATCCATTACTGGAAAGCACTTTCATCTTTTCAAAAACTTCTTGTTGCCTTACCTCATAAACAAAAACTCTATTCCAGGGTGCCACAATATGAAAGCCCTCATTCAGAGGAGGTTCATCAGTCACCACTCCATTTCCAAAAGTCCTATACAAAACCCCTGCTTCACCAGAGCCAATGGTAATTGCTGATTTTGAAATCAGTATAATCAATAAAATAATAATAAACACTGCTGGCAGTGCTATTTTTGGTAATTTATCCATTTGATATAAAATTAAATTAATCCGTTATATTTTCTGACAAACCACTCTGCAGTCAATGCTGCTACAATGATTCCAAGCAGAATTTTAAAATCGATCAAAGATACGACATTTTGCTTGCTTTTCTGGATAGGTAGGTACCTATTATCTTTTGTCAAGTTTTCAACGATTTTTGAAGTCTGGGAAGGATAATAAAGTGATGCCTTGGTGCTTTTGGCTAGCCTTTCTAATTTCTTATAATTACTGGATAACAATTGCTGCTCCAAATCATAGTCCAAAATTGTAAATTTTCCTGTTTGGGTTAGATTTTCACCCTTTACATTGGCTGTAAAGTTATAATCCCCCGGAGGAAGTGTTCGGATATCCGCCTCGTAATAACCGTCTTTAAGTAATAAAGGGATTTGCCTGCTTATATTATTCCCAACGCCATTCAACAATATATTTATGGTTGCATTATTGTCAAAAACGAAGGTTTCATCAAAATAAGTAGCTTTTATCGTTGCCTGATTTAATCCCAGATAAATATTTTCATACTCCAATGCAAGCCGACTTCTTGGTTTAGTGTTTGCCAGATATAAAATAACCTTTGAAATAAAATCATCAAATTTTTTAAATTCCTGATCCTCCCTGTAGGTCTTCATGCGCCATTTCCATATATTTTCACCTAAAAGGATAGCCTCGCGGCCTGAATTGGTCTCAAGGGTTGCCAAAAGAGGTTCATTCAGATCCACTCCCTTGATTCGCTGGCTAAAGATATTTTCAAAAGATGCTGTAATTAACAATTCCCCTAAAGTGGTCTCTATGGGGGGGAAATCAGATACATCAATATCACTAATATCAAAACGGGTAAATCCCTGGTTTAAAACAGGTGTTACTTCTTCTTTCTGATCATAACTGTTTTTTTGAAAACTCGATTGAACTTTGTTCAGGAAAGTCCAATTGGTCTTAGGACCAGTTACCGTAAAAATATTTGCGCCTTTACTTTTTATATACTCATATACCTTTTCGAAAGAAGTGTCTGGTTGGTATATTATAAAAAGATCAAATTGTTCTAATTCATTTAGTGATAGAGATGGTTTTACAATTGATACCGATCTTTGTTCGTTACTTTCAATTGCCTTCTCTAAGGCACCAAGGTCCGGATGAAGTATATTAGAAACCAATGCAATATTGGTTTTTTCATCAATGACTTCAATCCCTATTTGCCGGGTATTATTGGTAATGTTCCTTTCATTTTCCAAAGGACTAAGGCTAATTTTTAAATTCTTTATTCCAACGGTAGCAGCATCAAGTACTGTACTGACAATTTTGGAATTTTCGATCTCATTCAGATCGAGTTGATTTCTATATAAATTCTGCCCATCCTCAGTAATAGTAAGAACAGTTGAAACCGGATTTTTACCCTGATAGGAAACGAAAATTTCTATAGGATATTTATTTTTTAAAAAGGCGTATTTGTTTGTATTTACCTGATCTATTCTGATATCCCGATAACTTGTTGTATCACCTACAACCAATGGGTAAATTGGGAATTTTTGTTGTCTTGCATAGAATTCATAATCCTCCCCTAAAGTCTGATTACCATCTGTCAGCATCAATATTGCAGTATTGCTGCCGGCATAAATCTCGTTAAGTGATGAAAGAGCTTGTCCTATATTGGTTGCTTTCTCTTCAAATAACAAGCTGTCTAAAGTATTTAATTCTGTTCCGAAGGCAAATTCTGAAATAGTAAACCTTTCCTTCAGATAAGTATTATTCTTAATTTGGTCCTTTATCCGCAATAGTTGCTCTGCACCATCTAACAGCGGAATAGATGAAGAATTATCTAATAAAATAATTAGATTGGCTTTCTCCAAGGAATATTGATCCTTTGTGATTTTAGGATTAATTAAAAGTAAAAACAAAGCAAACCAAGCTACAAATCTCAAGAAGGAGAGGGTGATATATAGAAAGCCTTTACCTTTGGATTTATAGTAATATTGATAAATTACCAGCACTACAGCCAGGATCGCAGCAAGTAAAATAAAGAATACTGTTTGTATTTGCATGAAATTTTTCAGACAGACGCCAAAGACTACAGTCTGCCCCAATAAGCTATTTATATAGTATTTGTTAAAGTGCCTTACCTCCCGGTTAAGTCAGCATTCCCCCATCAACATTCAATACTTGTCCGGTAATGTATGCGGAAAGATCGGATGCCAGGAATAAACAGGCATTGGCTACATCTTCCGGTGTCCCACCTCGTTTCAATGGAATTGCATCTCTCCAGCCCTGTACTGTATTTTCATCTAGTTTATCTGTCATTTCTGTTTCAATAAAGCCCGGTGCAATAGCATTACACCTAATATTTCTGGAACCAAGTTCGAGAGCTACAGATTTTGTAAAGCCTAAGATTCCAGCTTTGGAAGCAGCATAATTGGCCTGACCTGCATTCCCTTTTACACCAACAACACTACTCATATTTATTATTGATCCCTTGCGCTGCTTTAACATCGTCCGCTGTACAGCTTTAGTCATATTGAAAACAGATTTTAGATTTATTTCAATAACCTTGTCAAAATCCTCTTCCCTCATTCTCATTAACAGATTATCCTTTGTAATTCCTGCATTGTTAATTAATATGTCTATGCCACCAAAATCTTTAAGAACCTTCGCAATTAAATCTTCAGAATCCTGAAAACTAGCCGCGTTACTTTTGTATGCTTTGGCTTTAACTCCCATTGAATTAAGCTCCTTTTCAAGCTCAAGAGCCGGGGCTTCGCTTGAACTATAGGTAAAAGCAACATTCGCCCCGTGTTCAGCAAATATCCTCGCTATACCCATTCCTATTCCCCGACTCGCACCGGTTATTATTACTATCTTTCCTTCTAATATTTTCATATCGTTGTATTATTTGCACACTGGTAATCCAAATATAAGTTTTGTTTAAGATAAAGGCTATAAAAAATCCCGACTAATTCGGGATTTTCTTATAAGCTATACCTTGGATAATTGTGGTTTATTACAAATTATCCTACCACTTCTTTAACTTTCTTACCAATCTCTGCAGGGGAATCCACTACATTAATTCCACATTCACGCATAATACGTTTTTTTGCCTGAGCAGTGTCATCTGTCCCTCCTACAATTGCCCCGGCATGGCCCATTGTTCTTCCGGCAGGTGCTGTTTCACCAGCTATAAAACCAACTATTGGTTTTTTACTTCCGCTGGCTTTATACCATTTGGCCGCATCTGCTTCCAACTGCCCTCCTATTTCGCCTATCATGACCACACATTCGGTTTCAGGATCATTTATAAGTAATTCTACGGCTTCTTTTGTAGTGGTTCCAATTATTGGGTCACCTCCAATACCGATAGCGGTTGTAATACCTAATCCTTGTCTGACTACCTGGTCAGCGGCTTCATAAGTTAAAGTGCCGGATTTAGAAACAATGCCGATAGTTCCTTTTTTAAATACAAAACCGGGCATAATACCTACTTTGGCCTCTTCCGGAGTAATTACTCCAGGGCAATTTGGTCCAACTAGAGTACAATCTCTGTGTTTAATATAATTATTGGTTTTAACCATATCGGCTACAGGAATACCCTCAGTGATTGTTATTATAACTTTAATTCCAGCACTGGCCGCTTCCATAATTGCATCAGCCGCAAATGCTGGCGGTACAAAAATGATTGTAGTGTCTGCCCCTACCCCTTGAACAGCTTCTTCCACGGTATTAAAAACAGGTTTTCCCAGGTGTTCCTGACCCCCTTTGCCTGGCGTTACCCCGCCAACCACGTTTGTGCCGTAGGCTATCATTTGTTCTGAATGAAAAGTCCCTTCACTGCCGGTAAAGCCTTGAACAATTATCCTGGAATCTTTATTTACTAATACGCTCATAGTCGGTTTATCTTTTAATTACGCAAAAATATATTTTTGAAAACTATTTTTAGGTGGTTAATGACTTATTGTTTGTTTAATTCTTTTAATATGGACGGAAGACTACGCAGATGGGCTAGTTCTCTGAATTTTTCACGAGATTCACCAGCCGGACTTCCCAAATAACTTTTACCCCCTTCCAGAGATCTTCCAATACCAGCCTGGGCCATAATAACAGCTTTCTTTCCTATGGTAATACCACTTATTATTCCCACCTGCCCCCAGATGGTAACTTCATCTTCAATAACAACACAGCCGGCAATTCCCGTTTGTGAAGCAATCAGGCACTTTTGTCCGATAACCGTATCATGGCCAACCTGAATCTGATTATCGAGCTTACTACCTTTCTTAATAGTTGTATCTCCCGTAACACCCCTATCTATTGTACATAGAGCTCCAATATCTACATGATCTTCTATTACAACACGTCCTCCTGAAAGCAATTTATCATAGCCCTCCGGTCTGTTTTTATAATAGAAAGCATCTGCTCCAAGGACTGTTCCGGCATGAATAGTGACATGATCTCCAATAATACAATTATCATATATGCAGACATTGGGATGAATAATGCAATCATCTCCTATTTCAACATTATTACCAATAAACACATTAGGTTGTATATGCGTGTTTTTTCCTATTTTGGCAGATTTGGAAATCATCAAATCTGATTTTTCAAAAGGTTTGAAATAATCGGTAAGAACATTAAAATCCCTAAATGGATCCTCTGAAATAAGTAACGCCTTGCCAGCGGGGCAATCTACTTTTTTATTTATTAAAACTACAGTAGCCTTAGAATTTAGTGCCTTATCATAATACTTTGGATGGTCTACAAATACAATATCTCCTTCTTCTACGACATGTATTTCATTCATCCCAAGAACAGAAAAGTCATCTGCTCCTATATATTCAGAATTAATAATCCCTGCAATTTGCTTTAAAGAATATGGTTTAGGAAATTTCACAAATTATTTATCAAAATTATATATAAATTAAAACTAAATATAAAATACTGTAATGTATTTATATACAGCAACTTATTATTTAGCTCTTTCCATATAAGAACCCTTTTCAGTATCAATTTTAATTTTATCTCCCTCATTGATAAAAAGCGGTACATTTACCTTTGCTCCGGTCTCAACAACCGCCGGTTTGGAAGCATTTGTTGCCGTATTTCCCTTTAGTCCGGGCTCAGTATGAGTAACTTCAAGAACTACACTAGCCGGCATTTCAACTGTTAAAGGCATGCTGTCTTCCGTATTAAACATTATGGTAACAATTTCTCCTTCTTTGAGAAGTTCGGGTGCATCCAGTATTTCCTCCTGGAGGGAGATTTGGTTGTAATCGTCTGTATTCATGAAATGATAAGTAGTCCCATCAGAATATAAAAATTGGTAGGATCTAGTTTCCACACGTACATCATCAATTTTATGGCCTGCAGAGAAGGTATTATCCAATACTTTTCCGCTAGTCAGACTTTTAAGCTTTGTACGCACAAAAGCAGGCCCTTTACCAGGTTTTACGTGTAAAAACTCAATAATTTTATAAATATCATTGTTGTACTTAATGCACAATCCTTTTCTAATATCTGATGTATTTGCCATAAATAATTAATTTGTACTAAAATAACCTTTCATAATTCCTCTTTGAGAATCACGAATAAATTGTAAAATTTCATCTCTCTCCGGAGTAGCCTCCATTTCTGCTTCAATGATCTGTACAGCCTGAGAATTGTTATAATTCTTCTGATATAGTATTCTATAGATATTCTGTATCTCCCTAATTTTATCAGAATCGAATCCTCTTCTTCGCAGTCCAACAGAATTTATTCCTACATAAGACATTGGCTCTCTTGCTCCTTTTACATAGGGTGGAACATCTTTACGAACTAAAGATCCCCCGGTTACGAACGCATGATTGCCAATTGAGACAAACTGATGTACTGCAACCAGACCTGCAAGAATAACATTGTCGCCTATAGTTACATGCCCGGCAAGGGTTGAATTATTGGAGAAAATACAATTATTACCCACAAAACAATCGTGAGCAATATGACAATAGGCCATTATTAGACAATTTTTACCAATCACCGTTTTCATTCTGTCGCGTGTACCTTTGTGAATAGTAGCACACTCTCTTATCGTGGTATTATTCCCAATAACTACTGTGGTTTCCTCTCCTTCATATTTAAGATCCTGAGGTGGTGCAGATATTACGGCACCCGGAAAAATATTACAATTCTTCCCAATGCGGGCACCTTCCATAATGGTGACATTAGAGCCTATCCAGGTACCATCGCCAATTACCACATTATTGTGTATCGTGGTAAATGGTTCTATAACCACATTTTTTGCAATTTTAGCTCCTGGGTGAACGTAGGCAAGGGGTTGATTCATACTAATCCTTTTGTTTTGTTTTTACGATTTGGGCCATTAATTCAGCTTCGGACACCAATTTACCATTTGCGTATGCATACGCCTGCATATGGCAGATTCCTCTTCGAATGGGTGAAATAAGATCACACTTAAAGATTAATGTGTCTCCGGGAACAACTTGTTGTTTGAATTTTACATTGTCTATTTTCATAAAGAAAGTAAGATAATTTTCAGGATCAGGAACTGTACTCAAAACCAGTATTCCTCCGGTTTGTGCCATTGCTTCTACCTGCAAAACACCGGGCATAACAGGTGCTCCGGGAAAATGTCCTACGAAAAATGGTTCGTTCATAGTTACATTTTTCAAACCAACAACATGGGAATCCGAAAGTTCAATGATTTTATCTACCAATAGAAATGGCGGCCTGTGGGGCAACATATTCATAATTTGGGTAACATCCATTAAAGGAGGTCCATTTAAATCGAATTTTGGAACTTTATTGCGCTTTTCCAGTTTAATTATCTTGGACAGCTTTTTAGCAAATTGCGTATTTACATAATGTCCGGGTTTATTGGCAATTACTTTACCCCTAATTCTCGTTCCGGCCAAAGCCAGGTCTCCAATTACATCTAAAAGTTTATGTCTGGCAGCTTCGTTTGGTTGGTGTAATGTAAGATTATCCAATATTCCATTTGGCTTTACGGATAATTTTTTCTTTTTAAATGCCTTTTCCAGTTTCTTCATTGTGGATTCAGAAATTTCCTTGTCAACATAGACAATGGCATTGTTTAAATCACCTCCCTTGATAAGTCCATTCTCCAATAACATTTCTAATTCATGTAGAAAACTAAATGTCCTGGCATCCGCAATTTCCTTTTTAAAATCTGATATTCTCTCCAGGGTAGCATTCTGAGTTCCAAGAACCTTGGTGCCAAAATCCACCATCGTAGTTATTTCGTAATCCTCAGAAGGAATAAGTGTTATATCACTTCCGGAAGCTTCATCTTTGTAGGTTATAACTTCGTTAACTACATATTCTTCCCTATCGACATCCTGTTCTACTATTCCTGCCTTCTCAATAGCCTCTACAAAAAATTTAGAAGATCCGTCCATTATAGGTGGTTCAGGAGCATTTAATTCAATTAAAACATTATCTATTTCCATTCCAACCAATGCGGCAAGAACATGTTCTGAAGTTTGAATTTTAACCCCCCTTTTCTCCAAATTTGTTCCTCTCTGGGTATTCACCACATAATTCGCATCTGCTTCAATAACTGGTTCCCCCTCAAGATCTACACGCTTAAAAGCAAAGCCATGATTCTCTGGAGCAGGAACAAATTTCATAGTAACGTTCTCTCCGGTATGTAAACCCACACCAGTTAAGGTTACTTCATTTGCTATTGTACGTTGTTTTGCCATACTTTATTTGTCTTCACTCTTATTGTCAAAATCATTAATTCTGTTAACTAATTTTGGTAAGTTTTTAAAATGAACATAAGATTTATTGTAGTCTGCGTAATTTAAGGCCGGTGATCCTTGTAGAAATTCATCGTCCTTGACATTTCTGCCGATTCCTGATTGAGCCTGTATCCGAACCCTGTCACCGATAGTTATGTGCCCAACAATACCTACCTGGCCACCGATTTTGCAATTTTTTCCAATTTTTGTAGATCCTGCGATACCAGTCTGTGCAGCTATCGCCGTATGCTCCCCAATCTCAACATTATGAGCAATTTGAATTTGATTGTCTAGTTTGACCCCATTTCTGAGAATTGTGGATCCAAGTGTTGCCCTGTCTATTGTAGTTCCTGCACCAACGTCTACATTTTCCTCTAGAATCACATTTCCGGTCTGAGGTACTTTGCTGTACTCTCCGTTGGAATTAGGAGCAAATCCAAAACCATCGGCACCTATTATAGCGCCACTATGAATAACACAGCCCTTTCCGATAATTGATTCAGAATAAATTTTGGCTCCTGCAAAAATGAGCACGTTATCCGCTATTGTCACATTATCACCAATATAAACATTAGGATATATTTTGACATCATTCCCAATCTTTACATTATTCCCCAGATATGAGAAAGCGCCCAAATAGAAATTCTCTCCATACGAAGCAGACTCCGATAAAAATACCGGTCTCTCAAGACCTGTTTTGTTATTTTTAACCTGATTGTAGTACTCTAGCAACTTGGAAAAAGATTCGTAAGCATCATCAACCTTGATCAATGTCGTGGTAATGGCTTGTTCTGGTACAAAATCCTTATTTACAAGAGTTATGGAAGCTTCAGTACTATATATAAAGGAAGTGTACTTGGGATTAGCCAAAAAAGTTAATGAACCAATTTCTCCTTCTTCAATTTTAGCTAATTTATGCACAGCAACCTCCGGGTTGCCTTCTATCTCACCCTCTAAAATGCCTGCAATCTGACTAGCTGTAAATTTCAAATTTTTAAATGATTTTACCCTTGGCTTAGACTCAGACAAAAGTAAGAAAATTTGATTAATGATATGACGTCAAATACTTCCCTGTAAACTCCTGTATGTTAGCGTATTAATACTTTATAAATGCATTTAGGAAATTGGTGGGATGTAAAATTCAGAATATTATTGCTAAAGATCATCTTTTGGATAACAGATATAATATTTTGTTACCGTCTCAGATAATGCGGTCAGATTCAAATGATCCGAAGCCTTGGCAACATCTAATAATTTGCCATTGCTACGTAGAATATTTATATTTTGGCTTTCAAGATTATAAGCCTTATTCTCTATTATTCCACGGAATACAAAATAGGATGCCTCCGCTTCACTTAACTTATATTTTCCCCTAAAATCCTCAAAGAGGGTTTCAAATTTACTATCCTTTACAGGCTGATTTCTGAGCCTTATATTGAGTAGTCTTCTATTCAGGATCATGGCACAAAGCTTGGACAAAACAAAATCAGAACTATGCTGCCATTGTTTTATAGCCGCCAAAATATCAGTATCGTCAAGACTGGCAAAATGATCCAAAACCTCCCTATTAAAATTTCCTTTGTCAATTTTGGTTTTTAAAAAGAACATCAGTGGTGGGCTACAAGTCAGTTCAAAATTCATTTCCACCAATTCCTTAGCCCTCTGCAGTGTCTTTATTAGCAATTGTTCGGCCACTAATCCGGTTTTATGAAGGTAAACCTGCCAATACATAAATCTGCGGGCCATTAGAAATTTCTCCACGGAATAGATCCCTTTTTCCTCAACTACCAAATCACCGTCGACCACATTTAACATAGTTATTAAGCGCTCAGCATTTATATTCCCCTCTGCAACACCCGTATAAAAACTATCTCGTTTAAGGTAATCCAGTCTATCCATATCTAATTGACTACTGACCAATTGATTCAGAAATTTTTTTCTATAAGTGCCTTTGAATATTTCTATGCCTAAAGTTAAACTTCCGTTAAACTTATGGTTAAGAACCTCCATAAAAATGTGTGAAATTGCTTCATGTTTTATTCCTTCAACCAAACTATGTTCCATAGCATGCGAAAAAGGACCATGGCCAATATCATGTAACAAGATGGCACAGAGTAGTCCTTGAGCTTCCTTTTCGGTAATCTCAACCCCTTTAAAACGAAGTAGTTGTATTGCCTCCTGCATTAAATGCATACTGCCCAGCGCATGATGAAAACGAGTATGATGCGCCCCGGGATAAACCAGATATGAAAGTCCCATTTGCGAAATACGGCGAAGTCTTTGAAAATAAGGGTCCGCTATAAGGTTAAAAATTAGTGCATCTGGAATTCTAATAAATCCGTAAATTGGATCGTTGAATATTTTGAGCTTGTTTGATTTGGACAAAATAGCTATTGTTTTCAACGGTAAAGATAAGGACTAAATGAAGAAGATAACAATCCTATGGGTAGATGATGAAATAGATTTGTTAAAGCCCCATATAATTTTTCTGGAAGATAAAAATTATCAAGTAGTAACCTGCAAAAGTGGCCAGGATGCCTTAGAAGAAATCAGAAGTGAGAATTTTGATATCGTTTTTCTGGATGAAAATATGCCAGGAATTTCCGGATTGGAAACACTAACCGAAATTAAAACGATTGATGCTTCTCTTCCCGTGGTAATGATCACGAAAAGTGAGGAAGAATATATCATGGAGGAGGCCATTGGTTCAAAGATTGCCGATTATCTAATAAAACCGGTTAATCCGAATCAAATACTGCTGTCTCTCAAAAAAAACTTGGATCACTCACGTTTGGTTTCAGAAAAAACCACTTCCAACTATCAGCAGGAATTTAGAAAAATAGCGATGGACCTGTCAATGGTGAACTCTTATGAGGAATGGGCAGATCTTTATAAAAAGCTTATTTACTGGGAATTACAATTGGAAGAAATAGAAGATTCCGGAATGTTTGAAATTTTGGAATCTCAAAAAGTTGAAGCCAATAATCAGTTTGGGAAATTTATTGAAAAAAATTATGCTGACTGGTTTCGTGATGGTGATGGCCCGGTAATGTCACATACTTTATTTAAGGAATTAATTCATCCTGAGCTAAAAGATACTCCCACCCTTTTATTGGTGATAGATAATTTGAGGTATGACCAGTGGTTTGCCTTTGAAGATGTGCTAACCCCCTATTATAAGAAAAGTAAGGAAGTGCCCTATTTCAGTATTCTGCCTACGGCAACTCAATACGCACGAAATGCAATTTTCTCCGGACTTATGCCGCTTGGAATGGAAAAAAAATATACGGAATGGTGGAAGAATGATACCGATGAAGGTGGGAAAAATTTATTTGAGAATAAATTCCTGGGCGAACAATTAAAAAGATTGGGGCTTGATATAAAATGGGAGTACCATAAAATTAGTAGTTTAAAACAAGGTAAAAATCTTTCTCAAAACTTTCGGTCACAAAAGAAAAATGACCTGACGGTTCTTGTGTATAATTTTGTGGACATGCTTTCACATTCTAAAACCGAAATGGATGTTATAAAGGAGTTGGCTTCCAATGATAAGGCGTATAGGTCCTTAACGAATAGCTGGTTTAAGAATTCGCCACTCCTGGAGATCATACAACAAGCCCAGAGCATGGGGTTAAAGCTTATTATCACCACAGATCATGGTACGATAAATGTAAAACAGCCTTCAAAAGTTATTGGAGACAAAGAGACCAGTCTTAATCTTAGATATAAAACCGGCCGAAGCCTGACTTATAATGAAAATGATGTAATAGAGGCCAAAGACCCGGCTAATATTTATTTACCAAGTATTACCATGAGCAGTTCTTTTATATTTGCAAAGAATGACCTGTTTTTTGCATACCCCAATAATTATAACCACTATGTAAGCTATTACAGAAATACATATCAGCATGGGGGTGTTTCTCTCGAAGAAATGATCATCCCATTTGTAGTTCTCGAACCCAGATAAGCACTTGATTTCTTTATTGAATTCTAAAAAACTAACCAGAATTACACTTTAAACCGGTAATTTTCAGTTTAAAACGGTTTATCTGGATAGTCTTTGGTAACTAAAAAGGCACTTTCGGACATTTTAACAGTAGTTCCGTCCAACTTAATAGCCCATCCCCTTAAATATCTTCTTACTTTAAAATATTTGATTGACACAAATGGACTTTAATTTGCATGCTCTGCTGTTTATTCCCCAGTTAGACATAATCAAGCTTTGAGGCTATAGTTCTTTTA
>NZ_CAMYKG010000052.1 GCF_947258925.1 uncultured Eudoraea sp.
CATTAAAAAATGGGTTCCAGAGTTGGCTAATGTGCCGGAAGCATTTATTCACGAACCGTGGACAATGAGCGCCATGGAACAAACATTTTGTGGGGTATCCATTGGCAAAGACTATCCGGCACCGATAATAGACCTAAAAACTAGTGCGAAAACAGCCAGAGATAAAATATGGGGGCATAAAAAGCATCCTATGGTTAAGGCAGAGAAGAAACGGATATTAGCAACACACGTAAACCAAAGAAAATAAAATGCATTATACAAGCCAGGATATCAAAGCCATGAATCGGGTGAATCGGATAAAAGTCATAAATTCCGTTACCGGAATAAAGTCGGCTAACCTCATAGGAACGGTATCCAATACCGGAGAAACAAATGTTGCGGTGTTTAGTTCTATTGTTCATCTTGGCAGCAATCCCGCATTACTTGGTTTTATTTTAAGACCAACTGCAGAAATCCCGAGGCATACATATAGCAATATTAATGAGAACGGCTGTTATACCATAAACCATGTACATCCTGGTTTTACTGATAAAGCACATTACACCTCCGCCAAATTTGATAAGAAAATATCGGAGTTTGACCGTTGCGGTTTATCGGAAGAATATATCGCTGATTTTAAAGCACCTTTTGTACGTGAAAGTCAATTTAAAATGGGAATGCAGTTTAAAGAAGCCATAAATATTAAACTTAATGGAACTATACTTGTGATAGGTGAAATAGAACATCTTATTATTCCCGAAACAGCATTTGTAAATGATGATATTGATCTTGAACAAACCAATAGTGTTGGTATTTCAGGTTTAAACAGCTATTATGAATTAAAAAAAATAGCTCGCTATCCCTATGCAAGGGTTACTGAAGCTCCTGATTTTTAGTCAATGAAAAAACAACACCTTCCCCAAAAAATATGTGTTTCCTGCCAGCGTTCGTTTGTCTGGCGCAAAAAATGGAAAAGGAATTGGGAGGATGTTAAGTACTGTAGTGAACGTTGCAAAAGAAATAAAACATAAATGAAAGCAGTTAATCTTATTTTTCCTCATCAACTTTTTAAAAGTTCTCCACTTATAGAAAATGGACTTACCTGCTACCTAATTGAAGAATATCTATTTTTTAATCATTACAATTTTCACAAACAGAAATTAGCATTTCACAGAGCTTCAATGCGGTATTATGAAGATTTCCTCACCTCAAAAAAAGTTGATGTTGTCTACATAGAATCAATAAATGAAATTTCTGATATCCGCAATTTTATTCCATATCTGGCAACAAAGGGTGTTACATGTATAAACTACATCGACCCGGTTGACAATTGGCTTCAAACCCGAATTGAGGAACAATGCTCCAATATTACAATTGACAGGAATGTCCTGGATTCTCCTTTATTCTTAAATAACAAAGAAGACCTGCAACCCTTTTTTCGAACTGATAAAAAGAAGTACCATCAAACTTCCTTTTATATAGACCAAAGAACCACCAGGCATATTCTTCTCGATAATGAGGGGAAACCTATAGGTGGAAAATGGACATTCGATACTGAAAACAGAAAAAAATATCCTGCAAAAAAAACACCTCCGGCCATACACTTTCCGGACGTGGATAACTTTTATAAGGAGGCTTGCGACTACGTAGCAACGAATTTTTCCAATAACATAGGTCAACTCTCAGAAAACCCTCTTTACCCTACAAATTTTGAAGCTTCTCAAAAATGGTTTCAACAGTTTTTGGAACAACGTTTTTTAGAATTTGGCACCTATGAAGATGCCATAGTAGCAGAGCATTCTATTTTAAATCACAGTGTATTAACCCCAATGCTCAATGTGGGTATGATTACACCAAAAGAGATTGTTCAACACAGTATTGAATTCGCAAAAGGGCATAACATCCCTATCAATTCCCTGGAAGGTTTCTTGCGTCAGATAATAGGTTGGCGTGAGTTTATACGTGGCATGTATGAAAGTCGGGGTAGTGATGAACGTACCCGTAACTTTTGGGGTTTTAACAAAAAGATCCCTAAATGTTTTTATGATGGAACAACAGGTATTTATCCGGTAGATCAAACCATAAAAAAAGTATTGCGGACAGGTTATTGCCACCATATTGAACGCTTAATGGTCCTGGGAAACTTTATGCTCTTGTGCGAATTTGACCCCGATGAAGTATATCGCTGGTTTATGGAACTCTTTATAGATAGTTATGATTGGGTAATGGTGCCTAATGTTTATGGAATGAGTCAATTTGCAGATGGTGGGCTTATGGCCTCAAAACCTTATATAAGCGGCAGCAATTACTTAATGAAAATGAGTAACTACAAAAAAGGAGATTGGCAAAAATCATGGGATGGGCTTTTTTGGCGATTTATGGATAAACACCGCTCCTTTTTCAAGCAGAATCCCAGGTTGGGTATGCTTGTAACAATGTTTGACAAAATGCCCCAAGAGAAAAGAGAAAACCATCTAGAAAATGCAGAAATATTTCTCGCCAGGTTAGTGCCATAGCGCTTTAAATTGCGCATTGATTATTTCAAGAATAACAAAAATGCTCATTTAAACCAGTCATTTTTAATGTGCCCGGGTTTTATTTTTGAAAAAAAATACTCATCAGGAATATGGCAGTCCATAAAACTGTTCGTATCCAATTCTTCTTAACCAAAGTGTTGAGCATTTTGGTATCGACAATACTTCCGGAAATACTATTGTGAATGGGCACGAACTGCCAGAAAGTTAAGATCCAAATTAAAAGAACAAGAACAAGACTCGAAATTGCCAAAAATGAGCTGGTAAGTGTAACCTGAACTATTGATAAACCAAGTTGGGCAAGCATAAGCGGGATAACAATCAGGCTAATTTGAGAGGTATATTTTCGATGCCAAATAAGAAGGTCTTCTCTTTGATAATATAAAAAGCTTGGGTAGATAACAAGTTGAACTGTCCAGATTAAGACAACAAGTCCAAAATCTATAATAAGCCTTATAAAATCAATACTCATTTACAGCTGCTTGGTAATTTTTGAACTCATAGGTTTGGTTAATGAATAATAATAATCGATAAGGTTTCCTTTTTCATCAACCAGGTATTTTTGAAAGTTCCATTTTACACCGGAGCTTTTTTTACCGTTAAGTTCTTTAGAAGTAAGCCATGAATAAAGAGGATGCTGATTACTTCCTTTGACATCAATTTTCTCAGTCAAAATAAATGTAACACCAAAGTTCCTTTCACAAAAGGTTTGAATTGCCGAAGCATTACCGGGCTCCTGCCGGCCAAATTGATTACACGGTGAACCGATGACCACCAATTTGTCTGAATAACTATCACTTAATTTTTGCAGGTCTTTGTATTGTTTAGTAAATCCACATTCCGAGGCAACATTTACAAATAATAGTTTTTTACCCTTGTAGGCAGAAAGTGAAATAGGACTACCATCTAATCCGTTGATTTTAATATCATAAATTGATTTCTTTCTCCTATTTGCTGTTTTGTCAGTAACTATTCGTACTCTTTCTAAAGTTTTCATTGATAACCGGTTTTGATGCTAAACTATTTAAGAGTGTAAAATTACTGATTTTGTTTATCTATATATGTTAAAGTTTAAACAATATTTGATCTCACTAATGGCTTTGTACTATGAATTTTTTGTATCTTTCCACTTGTTGAATAGGGAAATATCCAATTTCAACGAATTAAAGACCTGAGTATGAGCTTAAGAAAATATAAAGGTTAATAAGCATGAACGCAAAAGCAGGGAATGATACCAATAGGCCGTCCTTGATTTTAATTCTGACAAAAAAGCCTAATAGCATGAGAATTGCTAAACCGGCAGAGGCAATAACGGTCATTAAGGGATAAATGAAACCTATAAGAAGACCGGTAGCCCCCAGAAGTTGAAGAATGCCTGTAAGCTTGCGAAAATTGGTTAGGCCGAAGCGTTGGAATTCCCGGTGCATTTTTTTGCTGAATAAGCAGTTAAGCCCATACCAAATAAAGCCAAAAGCGGAAATTAAAATTAGTGATGTTAACAACATTGAAGATATATACAATCTTTAAGAATTTCAATTTTAAATCCTAATAAAAATCAAAGATACACGGGGTAGAAATTAAAGCAGTACAATTATGGAAAATTATTATTTTATCATTGCAGTCAAGTTATTTATTTTTCTGAGTATAATTAACGTTTGGTTTTTCAGATTTGGAAAATCAACCGATTGGAGAGGCGGTAACGCTACTTCCATGAAAGAAGAATTCGAAGCTTATGGCCTGCCCGCACCAATGTTATATCTGGTAGGTGGTCTAAAAGTATTATTTGCCACCCTTCTGGTAGTGTCTATCTGGTATGAAAAATTGGCTATCCCTGCTGCCGCGGGTATGGCAATACTGATGCTTGGTGCTATAATTATGCATTTCAAAATAAATGATCCCATTAAAAAGTCAATCCCGGCTTTCAGTTTTTTGGTTTTGTCCTTGATAATTATAGTTTTTCATATGGGAAACTGATATATTAAACAATATTTTTGAGGACATAGATTACCATATGGAGTTTACTTTCTAAAGGTCATATGTAATCCAAAGCCCATCTTTAAATTGGCATACAGATCTTCAAAAAGATATTCAGCATGGCGCTAATTCATTAGGGCACTATGCATGCAGACAAATTAACTATTCCCCCTTAGACGTATATTTTCTTAGACTTTCCTTCCATGCAGGTTGCTGAATACGGTCAACCAAACGAAGGTTTAGCTCATCCATCAGTGGGTGACCTTTAGGCAACATAAAACTTCTGTAGCGATACTCGAAGCCAACTGTGAGAAGTTGTACCTTGTTGTCCAACTGGCTCTCTTTGATCAGGTATTCTACCTCAATTTTATCATGAACCAACACGTTGATATCTTTCCTGGCCAGTGCTCGTAGGGCCTGTGCCGGGGTTCGATACGTATAGTGGGCACTCATATTGTGCCTCGCCAGAAAATCTTCATTGCCAGAGGCACCAACAATCCCAATTTTTTCAACTATTTTAAGGTCGGACAGCCCCTTAATACTTGCAGCCAGGGTGTTGACCGTAAGCGTAGAAGCTATGGTCGCCGTAAAACTGGATATAATAATGACCGCAGTAAACATCCATATAATGGCAATACTTTTACCAGCATTTGTTTTAGGAGCTTTATCACCGTAACCCACAGTTGTCATAGTAACTGCAGCCCACCAAAGACCATCGACCAAACCAAGGAACCCCCCTCTGAACTGGTATTTATTATGTCTTCGTTCAAATAGCCATAAAAGGGTTCCGAAGGTCAGTAGAATAAGAAATAATATGGCGATTATCTTTAGAAATGCCATTGAAAAGAAGTTCTGAACAAATATGCGGAACTGACTTTGGCTTGAGGTAGAAACAGCCACCCCTATATGTGAAATATAAAACGGTTGGGTCACTTCAAACTTTCTCGTTCGTTGTGGAGTATTGATTAAGGGATTTATAGAAAGGTCTAATTCCTCATAATCAAGAGCCCGAATGATGCCAATTTCGTCGCTAAACTCAATAAACTTATAGGGTCTATCCAATTCCCCGGCAATATAATTCCACAAATCCATAGAAAGTCCTTCATAAGACCCTTCTGAATTTTTTATAAGAAAAGGGGGGTCAATATGTACGCCAACCAACAGTGTATCCGATTTATTCATAGCGAACGAGGAACCCATCATCAACAGTGACAGCAGAAAAAAAATGATTCCCCTAAAAAAGCAATTCAACATCTTCATTATTTCAATTCATCTGTAACATTAGCGGATAGAAAAGTAGCTAAAATTTGAAGGCTGATCTTATCCTGACTAGAAAACATATTTTTTTCTTTTCCATACACACATAAAATTGCGACTGCTCCTTTACTTTGCTCAAAAGGCACATACAACCTCGACTGGTATGAACGATTATCCTTTAAATTGATATACTGATCAGATTCCCGGTCATGATCCTGGATAAGCAATGATTTCATTTGTGCTATTGTAAAGCTTGTTAAATTTTCCTTGATATTAAATTCAACCTCCCTTTCCTGTATTCCTTTTACCCCTCTTTTATACCCTAAATATTTGATAACTGTGCCACTTTTAAATCCTAGTTCAAAGGCATCCATACCCGTGGGTAATTCTACCAATTTTGAAAGTAAGGGAATAACCCTGGCCCATTTAGCCCTTCGCGGTATCTGGCGGAGAAGCCTGTACAACAGATAATTAGTAACTCCGGCACTTTTAATGGCCTCCTCCTTTTGTTTTATGGCGACAGTTTGTGAACTCAATAGTTCTTCCTTAACACTTAATTCCTTCTCTTTTCTGAACAAGAGCGATTCCAATTGCCGGGTCCTGATTTTACTAAAATATCGGATACTCATTAAGAAAACGAACAGTCCCACACCCACTATCAAAAGGATCCCCCACCAAGTGGCATACCAAACTTTCTTAATATTAAACTCCAGGATAGTTGGAGCGCTCCAGGCATATCCACCTGGTTTCTGAGCCTGAACCATAAGACCAAACTGACCCGAATCATCCGGGCTGATGCGAACCTTTGAATCCTGGGTAGCGTTGGTCCAGGGGATATCTTCAATTTCGTCCTCAGGAAGATTACGCAAATAGATTTTGTATTTGTATTTATTATCTTGGCCGGGATAGGCAACAGAAGTAAAATAAAAATCTAAAATATCATTTCTGGAAAAATGATACTTGCCACGAGCGTCATAATCCCGGGCATTGGCCATTACTTTTTTCAATATTGGGGTTTTTGTACTCAGTGGGCCAGGTTGTTCCAGGGCAGAATAAACGGCACCTTCTGCTGTTCCTATCCATAATCGGTTGGCTTTATCCAAAGCCATAGCCCGGTAAGATGCTATTTTGGAAGGGGTGCCACTACTCTCATCAAAATTGACGTAATCTCCATCTGTGTCAAGGTGAATCATCCCACTGGTATCGGTGGCCAACCATATAGAACCATTAGGCATGGCAACAACAGATCTAATTTCAATTTCGGTATAATCGCCAAGTTCAACTCTTTCAACACGTTCTGTGTCAAATTTTAAAAGGCCATCAGTTGTACCCATCCAAACCATTCCTCTGTTATCTACAGCAAGATCGTGTACTTCGAAATTACTACTCACTTTAAATGGCAGCTGAACACTTCGGTTCTCAAAACGGTCTGTGGATCGGTTATACTTATAGAGGTAATTTTCACTGCCAATACCAGCAGCATACAATTCATTTTTTCCGCCTTCGTCCAGCACCAGGATACGAGAATTTAATCCCTCTAACTCCCCATATTCCCTGAACTCACCATCACGGCCTATTTTTGCGATGCCAACAATAGGCTTGTCAGAAGGAGCCTGACACAGCCAAACCTCTCCTAGATGATCAGCAAACATATAAAAAACACCACCTCCTCTATCAGAAATATCAAATGTTCTAACGAACTCCCTACCCCTGTACTGATCAATTTTGCCCTCTCTGGTAGCGTACCAGGTATTCCGCTTATGGCTTGCTATACCGGTAACACGATTAAGGTTACTCATTTCTTCAAATCTGTCAACACCCACTACATTGGATATGCGAAACACATTTCCCTGAGACACCAATACTTCATTCATACCCGTGGTCCCCAAAGACAGCACATTATCCAACGCCATCCCTGTCACCCCTTTAAAAAAACTGGAATAAAGAAGTCCAAGACCATCTGAAGTGCTTACCCAAATCTTACCCCCCATGCTCAGCTGATCCGAAGAAAAATAGATATGGTTAATATTTGTAAGCGGAAGGTTTTCTACCCGATGTGGATCATTGGAACCAAAAACCTGACGTGGCTTAGCCCTGGTTCCCGGTAAAAGTGTAAACAGCCTGTTTTCTGAAGATAGAAATAACAATCCTTCATTATCCTTTGTAATATAATGGAATTCCGTATCCTTGCCGGCCAGGGTAGCAGTGCTCCTTAAGTTGTGCTTTGAACCAAACCGAATCTCTAACAAGCCTTTACCGGCCAAATAGCAACGATCTTCCTGTATCAAAAAGTGTTCTGCACTTTTGAAATTTCCAAATTCAACAAATTTGTCTGATGCCTCCTTAAAATAGAAGAGCCCCTGACCAGGCAGTAAGATCCAGACTGTTTGGAATTTATCCTCTCCAAAAAAAATCTGAGTCGTTTTAACCCCATTTGTTAGTGGGTATTTCGTTGGTTTGCCGGACCCATTGGTATATAAAAGAACCGAGCCATCTAACTGCCCTACCCATAATCTATCCTGACTATCATTAAAAAGATTTCCGGGATAACCAGCATTGTTTTCAGTATCATCTGCTTCCTGCCAGGGGTTTATTTCAACGGTATTTCCAGAATAGCTTATGCTATAAACCCCGGTGTCATTCGTAAACAGAATAGAACCATCTGATATTGTCACCATAGCTTTGATGTAACGACTTTTTAAACTGGTGTTAAAATCTTCAAAGGCAGTGCCATCAAAACGGTAAAGGCCCTGATCTGATGCGATCCACATAAAACCCCTGGAATCCTCAATGGTTTGGTTCACTTTTTGGAAAGGCACATTTTCACCCTCATAAAGGACATAACGAAATTTCTGACCGAAGATAAAAGTCAACGGAATAGCCAAAAAAAGTAAAGTGAGGCTTATTCTGTATCGCATGAGGAAGTAAGTTGTCTGTTTAATAAATATACTAAAAATGACCTGAATAATACTACTTATGCCTTTCATACATAAAGGTAATAAGGAGCGGACAGGAACAACAGATAACTAATGGCTTATTTTGTTCCGGACTATGCTATTATGGAGATAAAATTGAACATTGCAGGTAACCTGCATTAAAATAGGAATAGTTAAGAATTAAAAAAAGACACCTGCCTTGATCATTTCAGGGTGGTTTGAAGAATAATTTCAGTCAGCATCTGTTAAATTTAATTATGACCCCTGCTGTAATCGTTGCATTATCTGAATATAATCAGGGTTATTTGGATTGATTTGAAGTAACTTACCACAGGTGCTTTTAGCACGGATTAGCTGATTAGAATTAATTTCGTTAAGCAGTTTTATATAAAGTATTCTTTCATCATAAGGAAACGTTTTTAAAGCGGTTTCTATTACATCATCAGCTTCTTTGTTCTTATTGTTTTGTTGAAGCATAAGGGCATAATTGTAATACGCGTTCGGATTAGCCGGTTCTCTGCTACAGGCCGCGGCCAAATAGTCCAGAGCTTTGTCCCTTTGATTGGTTTCGTTGTATAACAAACCCAGCATGTAATAAGAGTAGCTATAATCAGGTTCCTGTTCAATAACTTTCAGGTAGGTAGCTTCACTTTCTTCCACCCTGCCTTTTTGAAAATAGATCAATGCCAGGTTCATACGCGACCGGTTATTGTAACTATCCTCGGCAACCGCTTTTTCAAAATACTCAATGGCCTTATCAGAATCCCCCAGGTTTTGTTGATATACACCTAATTGATGCAGTCCTGCCGGTAAATCAGAATTCACTTTTAACTCCGTTAAATATTCTTCATTAGCTTTTTTAAATTCTTCGGAGAACTCCACACTACTTTTATCAACAAAATTAAAAAAGTGCGCAGCAGAAATACGAACGGCGCGTACTGAATCCTTTAATAAAGGCGTAACCTGAGGCGCAAAATCAGCACTACCAATGTTTTCTAAAGCACGAATGGTCTGATTTCTGACAAAAACGGAGGAATCATTTAAATAGCGCGTTAGATCCATCATTTCTTTGTATGATATTGGCGAATTGGCGTAGAGGCCTATCGCAGTTGCCCGCGCTATTTCCGGGTATTTTTTGTTAGAAAAAACCTTTTTGAATTCCTGATGATCGTCTGTGTAGCCTTTTAATAAATGATCAGAAAAATGGTCAGCTCTCTCCGGGCCGTATTTATCAACTATAAAGTCGCTCGCCCAATTAACCGATTTATCGGTATGACACTTATTACAGGCATTTGGCGTCCCATATTTAAGAGATTGATCTGGTCTGGGAATTCTAAAACTATGATCCCTTCTGTAGTCATTCACCATATACAATTTACCGTCCATATGGCAATTAATGCATAAAGCCGCTTCTGTATTCATTGCATGGTAATGATGCTCCGGGGTATTGTATTTATCAGGAACATGACAAGTTATACAAAGGTCGTTACCCTCCTTCTTCAGTTTAAGGGAATGTACATCATGACAATCCTTACAAGATACTCCCTCTTCGTACATTTTACTTTGAATAAATGAAGTATATACATACACTTCATCGCGTATCTGCCCATCCAGTTCATATAAAGGTTCTTCTAACATCCTCGGATAATAATGATCCATGAAATCTCCCGTATAATCAAAATAAGGTGTTAGGTTACCTCTCCTGGAATGACACCTGGCACATTTGTCCACAAGTTCCTTTGGCGAGGCGGAACTGCCCATATACATTTCCGGCGGGAGTATGCCATTAGATTCATTCTCCTCCTGCTCCTTAAAGTATGACACATGGGCACTTGAAGGACCATGACAGGCTTCACAGGCGACATTTATTTCACTGAACGTTGTATTGAATAAATCTGTTGGCTCGTCATAATTTTTCTGAAGATTGGTAGAATGACAATCTGCACACATGGTATTCCAGCGTTGACTCCCACCGGACCAGTTAATCCATTCGTCTGCATCTAAATCATAATCCGGCTGCAGGTGAAACCATTTTTCTTCTACAGTGTCCCAGGCAGTAAGTAAACAATTGTATTTTCCATTTGGAAATTGCACAATATATTGTTGTAATGGGGTATAGCCAAATGTATATACAATTTTATAATCGGCATACTTACCGTCCTTACCTTGCGTATTTACATAATAATCCCCTTCTTTTATAAAAAAGGAATTTTTAACCCCTTTATGCGTAAAGGTTGTATTATTAAAGTCGGCCAGAATAGTAGTAGAATCCGCAATTTTCATTGCTTCGTCGTGGTGCGAGTTCTGCCATAAGTCGTATTCCTGTTTGTGACATTCTATACACGATGCTGATCCTACAAAAGAAGCTTCGTGATAAGATTCCGCTACTTTAACATAAGTCTCTTTCTCTATCCCGTTACAGGCAGTCAATATGATGAATGGGAGTATAGCAAAAAACAGGTAGTTGTCTGAAGGTTTAGTCGTAAGAGAGGCGAAATATTTACTTCTTTTTAAAATCAATTGATCAATTTTTTCCCGAAGTTAATGTTCCTAAATGATTTTAGAAAACTATACAATTAAATTAATTACAAATGGTGATTTTATACGTCAAAGAATTTATTTCTCTCCTTAGAAACCATAATAAAACAATGCTTGTAAACGACCTTTATCGTCAGATTTACTGGCTTTATTCCGGCTTACAGCATGAATATATTCTACACCTGCTCTTGTTACCGATGTTATTTGCCAAAAACAATTCAATGGGTCCAATATACAATAAACGCAATTGAGACATTTTACCTTAAATATTAATTAGAAAACTTTCAGAACGAAATATCCAGTCATTTAAATTCGTAATTTAGCTTTTACTTAAATACATCAATTATGACGTCTAAGGGCCGGATCTTTGAAAATTCATCTCTTTTTGTGGGGTTTAAAAAAGTGGTAACCGCCTTCATTCTTGTATTAGCAGGCACAGGTTTCTTACAACAGGGCTACGGACAGGAAACTAGCAAATCAGATGGGTTAGAAAGTCAGGAAAAAAAACCTGTTGTCTTCATTCCGAAAATATCAGATATTATACCTCTGGCCGCGAAAATTGAAGCAAAATTGGCTCTTACAGAAAAATCGCAAAAGGATACCGTAAACCAAAAAGCTCTGAAAA
>NZ_CAMYKG010000053.1 GCF_947258925.1 uncultured Eudoraea sp.
TATAAGACCAGATGATCCGGGTTTCCGTGAGGTTTATGAGAACATCTATTTACCTAGTTTGAATATCCGTTATGCAGTTAATGATGATTCCAATTTGCGTTTCGCTTTTAGTAAAACAGCATCGTTTCCGGAATTTAAAGAAGCTGCTCCCTTTGTATATGAAGCCGTTACCATACGATATGGTGGAAATCCGGATCTTTTAGGTGGATTAAATGGTACGGGAGCTACGTATTCCGACGTGTACAGCTACGATCTAAAATACGAATGGTTTTTGGAGCAAGGTGAAATAATTTCCTTAGCTGCCTTTTCAAAAACCATTAAAAATCCTGTTAACCGGGTCGTGGCAGCAGATGCTACAGGGACCCAACGATATTTCAGAACAGGGGATCAGGCAGATATCTTAGGCGTAGAGCTAGAATTCCGCAAGAACCTGTTATCCAATTCTGATGATATTCCAGTCTTATCTTTTGGTTTGAATGCGGCCTATACAAATACAAAACAGGATCTAAAAGACATCCCGGCAGGTGATCAGAATACCTTTGGGACCTCTTTTGACCGCGATTCGGATGAATTGGAAGGAGCATCCCCTTTTATAATTAATACCGACCTTAATTATAGCCCGGAGTTTGGTAATTACAGACCAAAGGCTACCGTGGCATTTTCATATTTTTCTGATCGTATATTTTCCCTGGGAGCGGGAAGTCTGGGTAATATAGTAGAAAAGGCAGTTCCAACGCTCAATTTCATTTGGAGAAACGAAATAGGTGAGCATTTTGAAGCAAATGCATCTGTTATGAACATACTCAACCCGGATATTTCCTTTGTGAGGGAAAATACGGGTGTTGGAAATATAATAATAAGAGAATATAGCCTCGGGGTTAACTTCGGGCTAACCCTCAAATATAAATTTTAATTCTATTTAATTCTTAAAACAATGAAAAACAAGTTTTTATCTTTAGGTATAGCCGTAGCACTGCTATTTGCATGTGAGAAGGACAATACCCCGGATATTGTTATTAATGATAACAGTGTCACAAACATCACAGAAGGAGGAGGAGGCGAACCACCGGCAGAAACCACAGTTAATTTGAGTGGTGTCTATACAGAAGATCTTGTTCTGGATTCCGAGATTGACTATGTAGTAACCGGCCCGGTTTTGATGGCAGATGGCACTACTTTGACCATCCCGGCTGGTCTGACAATTAAAGCAAAACCTGTAGGTGTAAATGCTTATATAGCTATACAACAGGGAGCTCAAATCAATGCTCTGGGTACAGCCAGTAATCCAATAGTATTGACCTCTGAAGCAAATAGCCCTTCTTCAGGAGATTGGGGTGGTTTGGTCATTTGTGGCAGAGCGCCCATTAATTCTACTCCGGATGGCTCGGAGGATACAGCAACTTCAGAAGTTGGCGGATTGTCCTATGGCGGTAATACCCCTGCAGATAATTCGGGAAACCTGCAATATGTTAGAATTGAATATGCGGGTGGAGCTATTGACGGAAATGCTGAGCTAAATGGTTTGTCATTATATGCGGTTGGTAGTGGAACAACAATTGATTATGTACAGGTTTTTGAAGGTTCAGACGATGGTATTGAATTCTTTGGCGGTACGGTAAATGCCAGCCATATTGTCATTGTAAATGCCGAGGATGATTCTATGGACTGGACTGAAGGCTATACCGGAACAGTAACAGATGTTTACATACAGCACGGTACATCACATGATAAGGCTTTTGAATGTGATGGATACAATACGGACTTTAGTAACGAAGGTGGGTATTTTTCAGCTCCAAATGTAATAAATTTAACCGTCGCCGGCGCAGATGATGCCAGTGAGGCAATTAGGCTTAGGGCCGGTACTCAGGGGACATTTACCAATGTTGTACTTAATGACTTTGATGAAGGGTTTGACTTAGATGGAGATACAGGAGACAACCCCACAGGTCAGGGTGTTCTGGACGGAAATCTTGGTGTTATCGACGTTACTTTTAACAATGTTACCACCAAACTGAAGAATGATACCGGATATACGTTTACGGAAGCCGATTTTATATCAGGTGATGGTAATGGTACTGGAACTGATGTTTCTTCCTGGGGTTCCGGTTGGACAGTAGGTGTTAATTAATCCAAAATTAAAAAATACTTCAACTTATAAGCCCGGGAATACCCGGGCTTATTTCTATATACGCTTCTTAAAACTAAAAATTAATATGTGGTTAACCTTAGTTTTACATTGAGGTCTTTCTTTTGCAATGAAATCAAAATGATCGATGAAAAAATTGGCCTTGGTATTTTCTCTTCTCTTTTCAGTACTGCTGTTTTCACAGCAAGAAGGTTCTGTGGTTGGCACCATACTAGACAAAGAAGTGTTTAACGAGCCTCTGCTATTTGCCAATGTGCAACTCAAAAATACCACTAAAAGTACTCAGACTAATTTTCATGGGAATTTTGAACTACATGACATTAAAGCCGGAAACCATATCCTCGTAGTTAGTTACTTGGGCTATGAGACCTTAGAAATACCAATCACTATTGAGGAAAATAAAACTACAACGGTGCTTAATGAACTGGAAGCGAAAAAAATAAGTTTAGAAGATATTGCCGGTTTAAAGCGAAATTCGGAAGAACCTGCATATAGTACTGCCAGTTCTGAGGAAAGCCCACGATAGAATTATTTTGATCATATATAAATACTAAAAACATCCCACTTTCGGTGGGATGTTTTAGTTATGATTAATACCATAATATATTAATGATTGTCGGCTACTCTAGAGGAATTTTTAACGCCATTAATACTGGCAATTTGGTTATTGCTGTATTCAACTTCTTTCATGGTATTATTAGACCAAAAAATCCACTTTCCTGTCTTGTCACCATTTTCATAGCTGCCCTGGGATATCTTATTTCCCATTGCGTCATAACTAATCCATTCGCCATGTAATTCGCCTTTTACATTAAAAGTGCCTTCCTGGCTGATTATTCCGTTATCATGATAGTCGGTAACTTCTATTAAATTAGTTTCTTTATTAAATATCTGATCTTTATTTTCTTGTCCATACACAAGTACAGTGACAAACGTCATCGCCAAAAATATAACCGCTTTTTTCATCTTTGTCATTTTTATATTCCTTAATTCTTAGAATAAAGATAAATATTTTTAACCTTAAATATACCTTCTCCTAACATTAATTTTACATATAAAACGTAAAACATTGTATTATAGTATTTTACATTCTCACCTCTTAAGAACACATTAATGATAATTTAAACTTCACATTACATATAGATCATAACTTTTCTTGAGATTTGTTATGTGTTTAAACACAACAATTAGCAAGTTCATATTGATATTAGTTTTTGTCGACTAGCAATTATGAATACTAATGACTGCCTTTGGCCAAGGCAGTTTTTTTGTTTTATAATTTAATATTGTGTTAACGTTATATTAACAACTGTTTTAGTTATTTGTTCCCGACAAAAACTAATTCTAAATGAGGAACATACTTCTTACGCTTGCATTTATTTTAACCATTTTTTCTACAGCCATATCTCAGGAAACCAACGCACCCATTTTTGGTAAGGGTATTTTGAATTTAGTCGGTAAGGATAGTACTTGGAGCATGAAATTTGGCGCACGTATGCAATTTCTAGGATCAGCTGATTGGGAAAAAGGACCGGAAGGTGGTTGGATTAATCCTGAATCTAACATGTTAATTCGAAGAGCGCGACTCAAATTTGATGGTTTTGCTTTTTCTCCAAAATTGAAATATAAAATTGAATTGGGCCTTTCTAATAGGGATATGGCCGGACAATCAGAGTTTACAAGAAATGCGCCTAGAATGATATTGGATGCAGTTATAATGTGGAATTTTGCTGGAAATTTCGTGTTATGGGCAGGACAGACTAAATTACCTGGTAATATTGAGCGGGTCATTTCATCGGGGAATTTACAATTGGTTGATCGATCATTGTTAAATGCCGCCTATAATATAGATCGCGATATCGGCTTACAATTAAGACATCATTTTAATCTTTCAGATAAATTCTTGGTAAGGGAGAAATTTGCATTTTCACAAGGTGAAGGCAGAAATGTGGTTCTTGGAAACCTGGGAGGCCATCAATATACTGGTAGATTGGAATTACTCCCATTTGGAAAATTTAAAAATAAAGGGGATTACTCTGGCAGTGATCTGGAAAGAGAAGAAAAGCCAAAATTAATGCTGTCAGGCACTTACGATATAAATTCCAACGCAGTTAGAACAAGAAGTAATTTAGGCAACTTTATGTATAATGATGTAGGTCTTTATGAAACCACTATAAATACCCTTTTCATAGATGCTATGTTCAAATACAGAGGTTTTTCCTTTATGGGGGAATATGCAAATAGGACTGCTAAAGATGCAATAGCTAAAAATTCTGATGGTACCGAGACAGGGGATATTGTTAATGTAGGCAATGGTTTAAACCTTGCTGCCGGATATGTATTTAAGAGTAACTGGGCATTGGCCTTTAGGTTTTCTGATATAAACCCTGATGTGGGCATTACGGGTACCAACAAATCAGATCAATATACTTTTGGTATTTCTAAATTTATTGTAGGCCATAAATTAAAAGTTCAAACAGATGTTAGTTTTTTGGATATAATTGGAGAAACGGACGTTCTACTTTACAGATTACAAGTAGACCTCCATTTTTAATTTAAATAATAACCTTTAGTTAATACATTTATAAAGCATACATTAGATATTTACGAATTAATCCTTCTAAAATATTATGGATAATATTTACTTAATAATGATAATAGCTCTGGCGGCTTTAGCCATTGCAGATTTGGTAGTTGGGGTGAGTAACGATGCCGTAAACTTTTTAAATTCAGCAATTGGTTCCAAGGCAATCTCCTTCAGAACTATCATGATTGTAGCTAGTTTGGGGATTGCCTGTGGGGCGATATTTTCAAGCGGAATGATGGAAGTAGCAAGAAAGGGGATCTTCAACCCGGGAGAATTCTACTTCAATGAGATTATGTTCATTTTTATGGCTGTTATGATTACAGATATCCTGCTATTGGATTTCTTTAATACCCTGGGGATGCCTACCTCTACTACGGTTTCTATTGTATTTGAATTGTTAGGTGCTGCTGTAGCCATGTCGATGATAAAAATTATAGCAGACGGCGGAAGTTTTTCTGAAATTGTAAATTACATCAATACATCTAAAGCATTTCAGATAATTATGGGGATATTGTTATCTGTTGTGGTCGCATTTTCAATTGGGGCCCTAGTGCAATGGATTTCACGCCTATTATTGTCATTCGATTTTGAAAAAAAGGCAAAATGGGTTGGTGCACTATTTGGTGGGGCAGCTTTGTCCGCCATTACATATTTTATATTTATGAAAGGTATCAAGGGAACTCCATATGCAGGGCAAACCTTTGATATAATAGGAGGAATGAAAATTTCAGAATTCCTTGAAAATCAGGTATTCTCAATTATAGTTGTGAGTTTTATTTTTTGGTCCATATTATCTTATATCTTAATAAAGTTAGCCAATGTAAATATTTATAAATTGATTATCGGTGTTGGGACCTTCGCTTTGGCTTTGGCTTTTGCAGGGAATGATCTTGTAAACTTTATAGGTGTACCTATTGCGGCATATCAGTCTTATGAAGCATGGACAGTTTCGGGAGTAGCTGCCACTGAATTTAGCATGGAAGTGTTAGCAACCAAAGTTCCTACACCTACTATATTACTGTTCATTTCCGGTATGATAATGGTTGTCACTTTATGGTTTTCAAAAAAAGCCCGTTATGTGGCAGATACAGAGATTAATCTGGCAAGAGAGGGAGAGGCAAGAGAACGGTTTAGACCAAATAATTTATCGAGAGGTTTAGTAAGGTTAACCATTTTAGTATCCAAATACACGGAAACGGTAATACCAAATGCTTTACTTGATAAGATTAACAAACAATTTAAAAAATCTACACTTGCTCTGTCAAAAGGAAAAATACATGAGTATGCGGCTTTTGACATGGTTAGGGCGGCTGTAAACCTTATGGTTGCTGGTATCCTTATTTCAATTGCTACTTCCTATAAACTACCTTTATCTACTACCTATGTTACTTTTATGGTGGCTATGGGAACCTCGCTTGCAGATAGAGCCTGGGGCAGCGAGAGTGCTGTGTATAGGGTAGCAGGCGTATTGAATGTGATTGGTGGTTGGTTTGCAACAGCCATTATTGCCTTCATAGCTGCAGGTACTATCCTTGCGATTATAAGTTTTGGAAAAGGGGCTGCCATTGCGGTATTACTATTTGTTGCCATCTTATTGTTAGCACGGAATTATATTTCATATAACCGTAAAGCAAAAGCTATACGTGCTGAAGACAGATTGATAAGATCAGAAAGCAGTTCTATACAAGGCGTTATTGAAGAGAGCGCGCATAACATTTCTAACGTTATAAAAAGAACCAAGAAACTTTATAGAAATAGTATTGATGGGTTGGCAAAACAGGATCTTGATGTGCTTAAAAAGAACAAGAATAATGTTGTTAAGTTATCTACAGAAATAGATGACCTTAGAGATAATTTGTTCTATTTTATTAAAAATCTTGACGATAGCAGTGTGGAAGCCAGTAATTTCTACATTAATATTTTAGGCTATTTAACAGATATTGCGCAATCTCTGGAATATATTACCAAAATAAGCCATAAACACGTTAATAATAATCACAAGAAATTAAAATACAATCAGGTTAAAGAATTAACGGAGATCAATATGGAATTGGAAACTTTATTAAACCGATCCAAACAGGCCTTTGATAATCGTTCATTTGAAGAAATTGGCTCCATAATAGACAGCAAAGAAGAGCTTTACAAAATGGTTTCTCAAAAGGTAGAGAAACAGGTTGCCAGAACTCGTACTGAAGAATCCAGTCCGAAAAATACAACTCTTTATTTTTCTCTTTTAATCGAAACGAAAGACTTGATGACCGCAATAATGAATCTGCTCGACATGTATTATGAAAGATATGATAGCAGTATAGAACCTGCTACTATAGAACAGTAGCTTTTTGTCTGCCAACATCTATCTCTTTGATTAAGTCCACTGGCTTCCTTATTTAGGTGAATTTCATTCGCTAGGCAACAGCTTGCGGCTCTGTTGCTGCATGATCTTTATCCTCGTTTTCCAGGGGTTTCCAATCGCCATATAAAATTTCTGCCACTTCAATCAAAAGTTTAATTAAATCATTTAAGTTATCCACATCATTAACTAATGAAGATGCCATATTGATGGTTATAAGGTCCTGTCGAATTAAACGATTAATTTCCCGATTACTCTTTTGGATATCTTTATTGGTATGTTTTTTAAGTATCAACAGTTTTTGATGGTAAAGTTCTCTATCTTTTTCCGTACGGAATAAATAGATTACACGTAACACTTTTACCACCTTCTTTCTAAAACTATCATACACTTTCTTAATATGTGGATTATCCGATTCTGAATACAGGGAGACATTTTTACCCAACTCCAAAACATCTCGAATTATTTCAACCATTTTCCGGTTAGCCAATTTAATTTGCATAACCCTTTCATTCTGACTTTCAGTTAAATCCAATGTGCTTTGGGTAATGGCTGCATATTTTATGATTTCACCATATATGGTTTTTACTTTTCTCATATATAACTCGCGGACATCTGTTTTAAAATTCTCTGTTGATTGTTGGATTATTTTTTTTGCTTTAACCCCGGACTTTATGTCTGATCTGTGAATATTTAGGGCATGTGCCACAATTTCAAAAATTGCTTTTTTATACAAGAATTTTGACTCCTTAATAAGGGTGGCGATGGCCGTCTCAGGATATTTTAACATTTTTTCATCTAAATATTTGGGTTCTTCTATGGCCTTTTCCGGGAGTACTTTCTCCGGCACCATTTTCTCTACGAGACGTGCTATGGGCTTAATAAACCAAACCAGGATAAATGTATTAAGAATATTGAAAACAGTATGGAATAAAGAAATGGCCACTGGTATAGCAGCTGCTACCAAATAAGGAGATGGAGAACCTAATTGCTGTGCTAACCAACTTATCATTTGTAAGAATGGATAAAATAATAAGAGCATCCAAACAACACCCAGAACATTAAATATAAGATGTGCCCTGGCAGTTCTTTTTGCTTGATAATTGCCTACAATGGCCGCAAGGTTGGCCGTAATGGTAGTGCCAATATTCTCGCCGAGAACCATGGCTGCGGCTAGTTCAAATGGAATCCATCCTTCAGCCGTCATTATCAGTGTTAAGGCCATTGTAGCACTGGAAGATTGTATGATCACCGTTAAAAGAGTACCAATAAATAAGAAAAGGAGCACCGACCAAAAACCGGCATTCGTATACCTTGAAAGAAATTCAAGAATTTGGGGATTCTCATTAATATTGGGCATGGCCTCCTTTAAAAACTGCAATCCAATGAACAAAATGGCAAATCCGATAATAAATTCACCCCAGTTTTTGGTTTGTTCTTTTTTGGAGAAAGTAAATAGAAATCCAAAACCTACTAATGGCAATGCAATGGAACTCATGCTTACTTTAAATCCAAGCAGGGTAATTAACCAAGCTGTAATAGTGGTTCCAATATTAGCACCCATAATTACACTTATGGCCTCAGGCAATGTTAACAAAGAAGCATTGGAAAAGCTTACCACCATTAGCGTGGTCGCAGAAGAAGATTGTATTACAGAGGTGATAAGAAACCCTGTAGCTATGCCTAAGAATCGATTCGAAGTCATTGTTGCCAGGATTGTTCGCATTCTACTTCCCGCAAGCTTTAATAATCCGTCGCTCATTACTTTCATTCCGAATAGGAATAACCCAAGAGAACCTATTAACTTTAAAATATCTGCAATTCCGTATTCCATTTTTTAATGTACAATGACTTGTTTAATTTAGGTAAACAAATTGTTAATTTTTTGTAAATTTAAGATATTGCATTTCTTTATGATAGCCAAAATCATCAAATCATGACAAAATTTTTTTTTCAGCTCTTTTGCGCTTTTTATACAACTCTTGTTTTGGGGCAGGATCTTACCGCTTCTCAGTTACTTAACAAAGCGATAGCATTCCACGATCCACAAGAAAAATGGGCTGATTTTAGTGGGCAGCTATTTATCACCATGAAGACACCTATTAGCAGCGATAGGCTAAGTGAGATTACGCTTAATTTACCCCAACAATATTTTAAATTAGTTGCTAAGAAAGACGATATTACCACAGAACAAATCCTGGATAAAGGAAACTGCAAACTTTTGTTTAATGGATCCGATAAAATATCAGAAGACGAAGCTAAAAAGCACAGACTAACCTGTGAGCGTACCGATATGATGAAGAACTATTACACCTATTTGTACGGGCTGCCTATGAAGTTAAAAGACCAGCGAACACCATTAGATCCAAAGGTATATAAGAAAAACTTTAAAGGTAAAGTTTATGATGTTCTTAAGGTAGCCTATAAGGAACCTGTGGGTAATGATACCTGGTACTTTTATTTTGATCCTGAAACCTATGCCCTTGAAGTTTACCAGTTTTACCATGATGAAGAAAAAAATGATGGAGAATACATCATACTTAGTGACCTGGAAGAAATTAATGGGGTTAAAATGCCAAAAATAAGGGCTTGGTACTACAACAAAGATGATACATATTTAGGTACAGATACCCTTGCCAAAATTGCGCCAAACATAGACTAATAAAAATGCATTCTCCGTTCATCGAAAAATAAATACCTTTTTAGCATGGGATGCGTTACTGGAAAAGTAATAAGTCATTCCTATGAAAATTCGGTCCTCCCTATCTGCCTGCTATTACCTATTTATTTGTTGCTTTCTTATACTTAATACCTCATGCAGCAAGGAAGTCTCTGAGCAGGATGAACTGCAACAGTCCGAAAATGAACAAGAAATCCCAATTGATAATGTTGCCCGCTTAGAAGCCAAAGATCTTTATTCTAATTATTACCTTGCTTCTCAAACCTCCTCAGAAGATATGGCATGGACAGGGGATGAACCTTCCTGTGATCCCGGAACAATTCCCGAAAGCACGAAGACTAAAATTTTACAACGTATTGAATATTATAGAAATGCCGTCGGATTAAATAATGTGATCTCTGAGAATATCTCTAAAAGTGATAAAGCCCAATGGGCAGCATTGCTGATGAACGCAAATAATGACCTGGATCACGACCCACCCTCTTCATGGAAATGTTATACCAATGAGGGAAACGAAGGTGCCGGGAATTCTCTTTTGACCATGAGTAAAAATGCCGAAGCAATTGATTCCTATATACGAGACTTAGGAGCAGATAATGGCCCTGTTGGTCACAGGAGGTGGTTGTTATGGCCCCGATTACAGGAAATAGGCATTGGAAACACAAACAGGTCTAATGCCATATGGGTATTGGGAAATGCCGGTTCCCCGCCGGCCGACTCCCCCGAATTTATTTCATGGCCTCCTGAAGGGTATGTCCCAAATAGACTTGTTTTTCCCAGATGGTCATTTTCTATAGCAGGAGCCAATTTTTCCAATACTACAATTTCCATGCAGGATGAAGGCGGTAATAATATTAACCTGCAAATTGAACCCTTAAGTAATTCTTATGGGGACCGGACCATTGTTTGGATACCTGAAAGCATCAACACCAATTCAACTGCAGATACCGCTTATACAATTGTCCTTAATGATGTGGAAATTGATGGGGAATTGATGGATTATTCATACCAGGTAATATTATTTGACCCCAATAATTGAACTGACCAAGATCATTTCACAGTACTTTTGACTTTTATACTTTTAACCAGAGTTACGCTACAAAGTAAAGCGTAAAATTTATCAACATCTAAATCTGTAGTTATGAAAAAATTTATTCTAAGTTTATTGGTAATTGGCCTGACTAGCCAGGTATATTCGCAAATTACAAAAGTAGAAGAACTTTCTGAGGTTGTAGTTACAGCAGTGAATTACAAGTATTTAAATCAAACGGATAACAAAGTAGCTGCCATACCCGTTCAAATGTTGCAGCGCAAAGTTGCCGCTTATGATGTTACCACAAAAGATTATTATCAGGATGACTACGACTACTATACCGTAGAATTCTATATTCCCGATGGTAAAATAGTAGCAGCTTATGATTCTGATGGTAAGATTTTAAGGACTATTGAAAAATTTGATAATGTTAAACTCCCAACAGCTGTTTCTGCAGCATTGTTAGATCGTTTTCCAAATTGGGAAATAGTAAGTGATGTTTACAGGGTTACCTATACAGATAAAAAGGGTGCCAAAAAACTTTATAAACTTAAATTGCAAAATGGGGATAAAACAATGAGGGTTAAGGTAAATGAAGATGGTGAGTTTCTCTAGTATCCACAATAGGTTTATCTGAATGCGGCTACCAGTAATATGTAGTTGTTATTGAAACAAAAGGTTCTGTCTCAGTTAGCGGCAGAACCTTTTAATTTTTGCTTTATCCTTCGTACAATCTGATTATTTGCCTGAAGCACAGCTGATCCAAATCATT
>NZ_CAMYKG010000054.1 GCF_947258925.1 uncultured Eudoraea sp.
CTTCAGTAAGATCTGGGCTACCTCCTCTTTTTTTGCCTTGTAGTCATCATGACTAAGGTTTTCCCAGTTTTTCAGATAAGCTACAGTACAGATCACACCTGCAGCTTTATCCGATGGTGCCAATCCGGCATCGACCTTTTCATAATCTACAAAGATGAAACTACGTTTTTTCCAATCACCTAGCTGATTCGGATGTACATCTTTGAGACTTTTTATATCTTCCCCTTGTATATAATTTGAATAGTATTTAACACCAAATCGATCTAGTTTTTCCTTAAAGCCAAAGTACATACACAATAATGAGACTGAATCAGGGTTCGAACCGATCTTTTCCTTAAGAGCGCTTGCGTAAGGCTCATCCAGTAAAGCAGGCACTGTTGGCATGGGTGCGTTAGCTACTACATTATCACAAGTAATAGTAATAGGCTCTTCATTTTTGTTATAAACCTCTCTAAATGTGACTCCCGAGGCCTTACCATTTTCAGTGATGATCTTCTCAACTTTTTTCCCTAATAGTACAGTACCGCCATGTGCTTCAATATAAGCGGCGAGATGATCGGAGAGCTTTTGTGAACCTCCTTTAATAAAATGACCTCCGCTTTCAATAAAACCAGAGAACGGCAGGCCAAAGTAGAACATTGACAAGGTGTACGGATCATCGCCCCAGTAAGCAATATGCGCAGTAAGGTCAAGTTTTAGACCTTCATTTCTGATGTGTTTATCTAACCAGGACCCCACCGTGTGTCGTGTTGCCGTTACCAGGTTGGGGTAAAGTAAGGGCATTAGCGGATATATCAATTTGCTTACCAATGGATTACGAGGCAAACTGTGTGCTTCCTTTCTAATGCCTGCTATCAATTTCATAAATTTCTTAATAGCCTTTTTCTCATCAGGATATTTGCTCACAAGGGCTTTAGTAGCTTCATCAAAACCATGTGGAAAAACAAAGTCCTCATTATCTGAAAGTATACCATAGAATTCGGGTACTTTCTCAAACTGAACGTGCTTGTCTACATCGAGCATTTTGAAAATTCTCCTAACAGTACCGCCCTCTGCCAGGCCACTCATTTCATGCAAGCCAACTTCAATGATAAAATCGCCTCGCTTGAAGGTAGTTGCACAACCACCAGGTTTATAGTGTTGCTCCAAAAGGAGTACTTTCTTTCCAAATTTTGAAAGCGTAGCTCCGGCAGTCAGGCCGGCTAAGCCTCCTCCGATAATAATCGTATTATATTTCATAGTTCTTTAGTTATTACAAATCCAACAATTAACTAGTTTATAGGTTTGACTCTGTTCGATATCTAATGGGAGAACTGGAAAGAATAGGATAAACTTTCCAATGATATACTAATTATTGGTCGAAAATACTATCGAAAAATAAATTATAACATGATGAAGATCAGTATGATTAACTTTTTATTAGGCCCTGTTTGCCATCACATTACCATTATATATATCCTGGTTTTTAGAAAGTTCCATAAAGCAATCATTTTTGGAACTAATTGGAATTTTAACCTGTCCCAAATCCTCTTATCAAAACTTTGTGCATGGATCCTGTTTCTATTGCCAGTGTCTCGTTAGATAAGCAGAAGTAAAACCAAAATAGAGCGAGGGATCAAAAAACGAACAAGCGCCAGCTTGTGTTGGTTTTTATGCTTGCCCGGGATTGCTTTTTAAGGATTCATGAAGTGAATCCTTTTTAAATTGAAGTGGTTATGGGATCATAAAACATCAGCATCCCCGGAAACAAAACAACTCCGCCCCTCCTTACAATGCTTTGGGGATACCAAACCATTATCCGGCCCCATAGCTCCTGAAGAAGTGATACACCAGCAAATTGTGTTGGCATCATCCAATAAGAGCCAGGGATGTTCGCCTCCTTCCATCATTCCATAGGGATTTCTGGCACGAAGAAATTTACAGATATTATTTTTACTTGGTTTAATTGGATCCATATCTAAGTAGTTTGTAAAATAGCCTGTTCAATAATCGATGTAAACATAGGTACTTTATAGCCATTTTTAGCAAGTGGTTTGGCTATTGCCATAGCCGCTTTCGCAGCCGCCACGGCATTGTCATTATTGATTATCTTATTTTCTATAGCCTGCTGGGCTTCCAAAGAACGATATGGTACGGGAGCAGCCGCGCCCAAGACAATACTCGCTTTACGACAAGTATTTCCACTAACCTCAACAACTACTGCTACATCAGCGAGTGACCAGTCATAAGATTCACGAGCTACCTCTTTAATATAAGCACTCCTGGAATTTTTTGAAGGGGCCGGAAGAATTATTTCGGTAATAAGTTCCTTTGCCGTGAGGATGTTTTCCATACCAATATCCTTGGCAGGAGAAACGAAGAAATCATCCATAGAAACTATTTTCTTTTCCCCCTCACTATTGATTATAACAACGCTGGCATTAAAGGCCATAAGTGCCGTGGATATTGAGGAAGCATGAACACTGACACATGAACTATTATCAATTATAGCATGATTTTCATTTTCGCCGGTTTCAGAATGACGGGCAAAACAACGATCTCCCCCTTTGCGGCGACACTGATGATCAACAGAACGGAAATACCAGCAGCGGTTATGCTGCGCTATATTCCCTCCCAGGGTTGATATATTTCGCAATTGGGGCGTAGAAGCATGATTTACCGCCTGATGAAGTGCCAAATAATTATTTTTAATTTCAGGATTGGACGCTATTTCCTCCAAAGTTACATTAGATCCTATGCTCAAACCCTTTTTTTGATCATAACTAATCTTATCAAGACCCGGGATATTCCGAATATTGACAATTTTTTCGGGTTGAAGCAGTCCTTCTTTTACCCAGTCGAACACATCAATGCCACCAGATTTAAATACCGTTGCCTTATTTGTGTGCTGATATAGCTCTTCAGATACTGTTGAATTCACTTGCTGAAGAGCATCTTCAACAGATTTTGCTTCGTACCAACTAAATTTATTCATGTCTTTATATTTAAGAGACTTTATTTAATGCTTTAAGAATGCTCGATGGAGTAATGGGAATTTCATAAATCCTAACCCCAATAGCGTTATAAACGGCATTAGCAATAGCTGCCGCCGTTGCAATATTGGCCGGCTCACCTATACCATAGGCATCCGTTGATGAACGTGCCGAATATTCTTCTACAATAATGCTTTCAATTTCAGGAATTTCCATGGAAAATGGTACTTTGTACTGATCCACATTGGCATTTACCATATGCCCGGTGCTTTTGTCCATCACCCTATTTTCATATAATGCGTAAGATACACCTTGGATGACACCTCCATTTATCTGACTTTCTAATTGACCAATATTGAGTGGTCTACCACAACTGTGAGCCGCCACTATCTTATCTACCTTAACAAATCCCGTATTGGTATTAACACTGACTTCTGCAAACTGAACGGATCCCAAATCTCCATAGGCCAATCCCCAAGGTTGCTGAAATCCACCGTAATCATCTGAACGACTTGCGGTTTTACTGATTTGGCTAGTCCGCATTAACTTGGTTGCCTCTTTAAATGACATCTTCAGTTCCGTGTCTGTATTATGACCTACCTGACCGTCACTAATAAACAATTCCGCCGCATCTGTTTCCCATTTTTTTGCAACAAGGTTTAATAATTCCTTTTTAGCCTCAAAAGCTGCATTACGGGTTGGAGGCGTAATTGAACCTGTTACCACACTTCCGCCAGAACCTGGCCCAACAGGGAAAAACGTATCCCCAATATTGACTTTAATATCTTTTACTTGCAGGCCTAATTCTTCGGCAACAACCTGGGCAAGAATGGTTTTAGTCCCTGTTCCTATATCCTGAACACTAGAGCGTACTTCAACGCCACCATCGTTATGTATTTTGATTTCTACGGAAGAATCCAGGGTCACAAATCGCGGCCAGGTAGATTGACCTACCCCAAGGCCTTTCTTTACTACCCCTTTGCCACTACCGGCGGGTTGGCGCCTTGACCAATCAAAAAGTGCTGCTCCGCGTTGGCGCTCCACCTTTCTCACTTCACTTTTATCAATATGATCCCTATAACTTAAAGGATCCATCTTTAGTTTTTCAGCTAATTCATCAATGGCCTGTTCCAACCCAAAAGCGCCTTGCACATTACCAGGTGCACGCCAGGCTGCTCCGGGCCCCGCATTGGTCAATACATCGTATTGCTCTGTTGCAAAATTAGGACAGCTATATAAGATCTGTGCAATCCGGCCAACACCGGCGCCAAGGCCTACTCCTGCAGTTCCGTGGGAACGCTGCTGTATACCTGTCAAAGTACCGTCATTCTTCGCCCCTATTTTCAGATATTGTTTTGAACTGGGCCGGTTCCCCTCTGCCAGGTGTTCCTCCTGTCTGTCCAGCATTAACCAGACCGGTCTTCCTGATTTTTTAGCAAGGTTTGCAGCCATAGGCCCGAAACTTCCGGCACTGTGTTTAGCACCAAATCCGCCACCCATAAAATCACAGACAACGCGTACCTTACTTTTTGGTAAATTGAAGATACTCGCCATCTCATTTCTAACATTGTTTGTATTTTGAGTAGATGTATAAACCATCATAAGGTCCGGTTTCCAGTCTACAACGACACCATGTGTCTCCAGCGGCATATGTGTATGAACCTGGGTGCGATATGTTCTTTCCACTACCACATCCGCTTCCGCAAATCCCTTTTCAAGGTCACCTCGTGGTCCTCCAAAAAAACTGCTGGTCGATGGTCCCCTAACATTGCCTTGGCCCTTACTACCATCATGTACTTCACCAACATCGCCGCCATCTTCCTGCTGGGTGATGGGTTCATCAAATACTATAGGTGCCCCAATTTCCATTGCGGCTTCCATATCTATAACAAAAGGCTTCTCCTCATAGTTCACTTTAATAAGTGCAATGGCATCCTTGGCAATTTCCAGGCTTTCGGCAGCAACACCTCCCAGCGGCTGACCAACATATTTTACCATTGGATATTTACCCTTCGTATTTTCTTCTCCCTCTTTCGGGCTATTCTCAATTAAGTGAATAGCGTGTACCCCTGTGAGATTTTTCGCTTTTGAAATATCTATTGATGTTATAACTGCGTGTGGCACATTGGAACGTAACATCTTCGCATAAAGCATCCCCGGCAATTTCATGTCGGAAGTATATTTTGCCTTACCGGTTACTTTATCGAGTGCATCGATTCTTGTGACCCTTTTTCCAATTACTTTTAACTTATCATTGACTGGCCAAACCGGCGGTTCTTCAATAGGGATTTCCCTCTCTATTTCACCTAAATTATGCCCGGGAATACCGTATGGGAATTTTTCTTTTTTAGTATTCATCTTATGTCGTTTTTTTTGATGCGGATAAAGTAGCCTTAAACACATGAGGATGGGTGCCACAACGGCAAAGGTTACCTCGGGTGGCTTTTTTTACATCTTCTAAATTAATATCGGTGTTAGTATCCAAAAGGTGTACACAAGACATGACCATTCCCGGAGTGCAATAGCCACATTGGGTAGCATCATGCTCGATAAAAGCTTCCTGAACAGGATGTAATTTACCGTTTTGTGCAATGCCTTCAATCGTCGTAATCTCCTTGTCGCCCACATCAAATACAGACATCATACATGAGTTTACCGGTTTACCATCCAGATAAACGGTACAGGCAGAACAGGAACCCCGATCACAAACGATCTTAGTTCCAGTAAGTTCCAGATGGTCTCTTAATGCAGAAGCTAATGTTGTTCTGGGTTCCACGCTAAGTGACTCGGTAATACCATTGACCTTCATTTTAATGGTCATGGCCTCCGGTCCAAATTCTTTACCAGCCGCAAGCTGTTCCTTATAATCTAAAGCAAAAGTATTTGTAGTCAACAAAACACTACCTGCAGTAGATAATCCGGCGCCTCTGAGAAAACTTCGTCTGGTTATGGATTTTGTTTTCTTGGGGTCCGATCCTTGGTTTTTATCTTCCATAGAACTACAATTGGAGTTATTAAATATTCAATCTAATCAAACAACAGAAAGTTACGATAATATTCATTTAGAAAGAATAAAAATAAGTCCTGAATTTCTCAATCGGAACAATAAAAAAGAGGTGGAATAAAAAACGGTTACAAATAAAATCGGAAGTAAAATCTATCGGTATTTACAAGAAGCATTGTCCTCCGTTATCCTAAAAAAACCGAGTTATTGATGGGATACTACCTATTTTACTCATCTGTTGTTATTAACGGCATTTTTAGTTGCGAGCATGTGTTATTATTGAATACTAATTCAACAACCTTAACTCCTTGACGGAATGACCAACCTGCTGTTTTCGAAGTGCCAGGTAGTCACTTACATTATTGATGTTCAGTATATTTCTCATGCTCTTTTGTAATTTTCTGTTAAACATAAGACATTGATTATCAGCAGCCTTTTATTGCTGATAAGCCGCCTTTGGTTGGATAAATCAAAAGTAGCAAAGGAACCTGAAATTCTAAGGATTCCGTTGCATATGCCTAATGTGAGTCCGAAAGAAATAGAAGCATAATCGGTCTTTCCTGCGATATGAAGTCAATTTGGACTGAGTATTAGTCTAAACCGTTGTTTGCACAGGCCTTTTGTAAGAATAGTGAGTAAAACAGCCAAGGTTACACCAGTAGCTCTACCCAAAAACTCTTAATCAAATGTTATTTTTTGTTTAATGTTATGTGTTATTCTTTAGACAATTTGTATTTTTACGACAAAGGAGGTCAAAAAAAAGAATCTCTAATCAATCTAAATACGCGAAAAGATGTTTGGTTTATTCAAAAAAAAGTCAGAAAAAGAAAAACTTCAGGAACAGTATGCAAAATTGTTGAAGGAGGCCCATAGTCTATCCACTTCCAACAGAAGACTAAGCGACCAAAAGACTTTTGAGGCAGAGGAAATCATGAAAAAAATAGAGACATTGACCTAATTGATGAAGGATAAAAAGAAACCGGATAGTGTTGTTTTTGATACCAAAAATCAGAAATACGACGCTTTTTTAAAACCTTATTCGACTAATGTTGGGGCCCCGAAAATCACTCCCTCGGATACAATTGCCTGGAAAAACAGGAGTATTAATAAACTGAACCATAAAGTTCAAACTCGATTTCAGGAAATAAAAAAGCAGTATGAACAATTAATGCAGGAATTTGAATATAACGACCTGATATATAAAGCCAAGTTTAGCTTTGAACCCGTAATTGGCCAGGTCTATCATCTATACAGAAGAGATAATGATGAGACTTTTTTATCCATTATAGCTCCTGATCAATGCAATTTTCATGCAATTGGAAGTTTCTGTCTAAATACTGATCAAATATGGGAAAAAGTAGTTTAGAAAAAGAACTTACAGAAAGACAATTAGATAGGATCATTGAAATGGCCTGGGAAGACAGAACGCCTTTTGAGGCCATAGAATTTCAGTTTGGCTTGCCGGAAAAAGAAGTCATAAAATTGATGCGTGGTAATCTTAAGGCATCCAGTTTTAAACGTTGGAGAAAAAGGGTTAATAGTGGTGTCAGCCAAAAGCATTTAAAAAAACGAAATCCGGAAATTTCCCGTTTTAAATGTTCGAGGCAAAAGGCTATTTCCGGCAATAAAATAAGTAAGCGTTAATGTATGATAAAAGAAAAACATCATCTACATTTTCCAACAACTTATGAAGCTATACTAGAGCGAATAGCCTTAATAGATCCGGTGGCTTATGGCCCGACAAGAAACTATCTGGATGGCGCAGTCACTTATCTTTCACCCTACATTTCACGTGGTGTCATTTCCACAAAATTTATACTTGCCGAAGTTTTAAAAAAAGGTTTCAAAACTGATCTTATCGAAAAGTTCATTCAGGAACTGGCATGGCGCGATTACTGGCAGCAAATCTGGATAAACAAGGGCGACGCCATAAATTCTGATCTGAAAAACGTCCAGGCACCTGTTTCCAACTACTCTATTCCCGGGGCTATCCCTAACGCAAATACCGGTGTTAAAGCAATAGATATGGCTATTGAAAATTTTTATAAAACAGGTTACCTCCATAATCACGTTAGAATGTATATTGCCTCAATTGCATGTAATGTGGCCCAAAGCCATTGGAAAGTTCCTGCGCAGTGGATGTATTATCACCTGCTCGATGCCGATTGGGCAAGTAATGCGCTAAGTTGGCAATGGGTGGCCGGAGCCAATAGCAATAAAAAATACTATGCCAATCAGGATAACATAAATAAATTTTGCTATACGAATCAAAAAGATACGTTCTTAGATGTCCCGTATGAAGCCTTCAAGAATCTTGAAATCCCTGATACATTGCTAAATGTAGAAATCTTGGATTTAAAAACACCCTTACCTGAACAGGAGGCCCTAAGTGTAAACGAAAACATCCCAACCTGCATTTATAACTTTTATAACCTGGATCCTCATTGGAATGAGGAGATTACGGCAAACCGCATCTTACTGTTTGAGCCATCGCATTTTAAACAATACCCCATTTCCAAACAAAGTCTGGATTTTGCGTTCGCTCTTTCAAAAAACATAAATAATGTCCAGGTCTATATCGGTGAATTCCAATCTTTAAAAAATGATTATAACCTCAAAGATATTCGATTTAAAGAGCATCCATTAAACAGACATTATGAGGGAAAAGAGGAATCACGAGACTGGATGTTTAATGTGAGTGGTTATTATCCGTCCTTCTTTGCCTTTTGGAAAAAGTGTAAAAAAGAGATTACATTTTGAATCTAGAAGCTATCAATATTGTATGGCTTAAACGCGATCTTCGATTGCAGGATCACGCACCTTTGCATAAAGCCGAACAGGAAGGCATTCCTTATATAGTCTTATATCTTTTTGAACCGAGTATCATTGAATATCAGGATACAAGTCAAAGGCATTTACAGTTTGTATACCACTCTATAAAATCACTTGATAAGAGATTAAAAAAATACAACCGTAGAGTTGAAGTTTTTTATGGAGAGGCAATCGATGTTTTTGCTTTTCTCAATAAAAACTTCAGTATTCGACAGCTATTCAGTTACCAGGAAAGTGGTATAAAAATCACATGGCTGCGCGACAAACAATTGAAACTCTTTTGCTTTGACAACAATATCAATTGGATTGAATCTCAACGTGATGGCATAATCAGAGGACTTAAAAACAGGTCAACCTGGAATGAGCAATGGTATGCCACTATGCAGTCACCAATAATTAAAAATGAGTATTCAATTTCAAAGCTGAGCCCGGTCACACATCCTTTCACCTTGCCCTCAGAATTGGTTTTCGGGCTAAACGAATACCCGAAACAGTACCAGCCGCCTGGCGAAGAGAACGCCTGGCGATATCTTAAGTCTTTCACTCAGGAAAGAGGAATCAACTATAACAGACACATCTCTAAACCTGCCGAAAGCAGGATGTCTTGTAGTAGGTTATCCCCTTATCTGGCCTGGGGAAATATTAGCATAAAACAAGTTTTCCGTTTTGTTGGCACACATCCTAACAGAAAAGGAAATAACAGGGCCTTCTCCGGAATGTTAACACGTCTGAAATGGCATTGTCATTTTATCCAAAAGTTTGAAGTGGAATGTACATACGAAACGCATTGTATTAATAAAGGCTATGAATTGCTGGAACATACCAGGAATGAAGCGTTCCTTGAGTTTTGGAAATCGGGACAAACCGGATATCCATTAATTGATGCTTGTATGCGGGCTGTTGCACAAACAGGATGGATTAATTTTAGAATGAGAGCAATGGTCGTCTCTTTTTTAACACTTAACCTAGATCAGGATTGGCGAGACGGCGTGTATCACCTGGCACGTCAGTTTTTGGATTATGAGCCCGGTATACATTACCCCCAATTCCAAATGCAAGCTGGCACAACAGGTATAAATACAGTTCGTTTATACAATCCCGTAAAAAATTCCCGAGAACATGATCCTTATGGCGTGTTCATTAAAAAATGGGTTCCAGAGTTGGCTAATGTGCCGGAAGCATTTATTCACGAACCGTGGACAATGAGCGCCATGGAACAAACATTTTGTGGGGTATC
>NZ_CAMYKG010000055.1 GCF_947258925.1 uncultured Eudoraea sp.
CGTCATAATTTTTATTTAATTAATTAAACATATACTTCTAACGCCCATTGCGCACCTGGATGTCCCTGAGTGCTAAGATCACTGGTTTCACTGCATAAACTCCTCATAATACATGATAATATTATAAGTTTGATAGGGCAGGCAAAATATTATTCATGCCATGAAATAGGCAAGCATATATAAACCCGTATTTAATCCTTATATAACCGCTCATGATAGCGGATACTACCTGAGGAAATGTTAGTAATGGAAAAAACAAGAATTTGCTAAGCGTTAATTCTGTAAAATCTAAATGGAGCAATGCAAAAATTATTATAGAAAAATAATAGATCCATCTGAAATTTGCATCCCAAAAACTTGAAAAATTTGTCGAATACCTTTTAGATATAAAATAAGTAAATACGGCTATTAGAACTGAAGTGATTATTCTAACCCATAAATGTTCTTCGATATCCAGATGTCCTACTCCGTAACCCAATCTGGAGATAAGGATATAGGAAAGAAGTAAAATAGAAATTGATAAATATATTGGCTTAAAGACAAGTGACAATCTCAATGTGGACTCTTCCAGAAGAGGCCCAACAATCAAAGCATACAACATAAAATTCAGTGGTGACATCATTTCCCTGATTTTAACCGCAGGAGGACTGTCTAAATCAATTGATATGATAAATATTATTGTGACCCATAGTATGAGTAAAAATAAATGGATCAAATAAAATGTAAGAATAGCGCTGAGATTCTTTATTGAATCGTAAGATCTGGTCAGCTTATTATCCGGGTTTTTTACGAAATTCAATATTATTATTACTTTCCGAAGTACAATTTCCTTAAAAGAGATTTTTTCTTGATTATTCATAATCAGAGGTTATTACTAATATTCTTTTATCCTTGTTAAATTTAAGATTTCGCTGATTTTAATATAATTAATATTTACAAAGAGGATAAGGATTGAATTGTAAAAAGTCACTCCAATAACCGGAGTGACTTTTAGAGTCATAGATCTTGTTAACCGTGAACAAGACCAAAAACCCAATCTACAATATTACCAAAGGTCTGGACTCCATGTCTGATATGATTGCCAACTGCATGGCCAAAACCATAGTCTTTTTTAGTGCCGCCATTGATTGCCTTTACTTCATTTATATTTAAATGTTTTAATTCCATTATTTTTAAATTTAAATAGTTATTTAATTCCACTTTTCAGTGCCTTTCTACACCATTAATTCCATCCCAAAAACCGTGGGCAAAATCGAGGCCTCTCCCCGCCATATCGCCGGCCATAAAAGCCAATAATTCATACCAGGCAGGCTTATAACCGCCAGCTGTATTTTTCAATTCATTTTTATATAAATTTCTCATACTATTTGTGATTTAATTTAATTAGAACAATTCCGTCCCATTTTTAAAACCCCTCCACCAGGCAGATACCGTTCTGCCAACAACTACCGCCGTGTCTGTAATAAACCTTGGTGGCGCCCCGGCAAATCCCCCCTGTATATTATTTATTTCATATAAACTCAATTCTTTTAAATTTTCCATCTTATTTAATTTTAATTACACATTATGTTAATAACCCTCCATTGCGCACCTGGATGATATGTTACCAGCTAAATTCATGCTTTTCTCCGCACAACCCTTGCATGATAACTTATTTAATTTTTTTGAGTAGTGGGATTTAACCAATCGTCCATTTTATCATAAAGCAATTGAAACAGCGTTCGTCTGTTTAATCTAAAATTCGCATTAAGCGACATCCCCTTTTTAAGGTTTCCTCTAAAGCCGTTTTTCAGAAAAAGGTATTCCTGGTCCAGGCTACAACGCACCTTAAAGACCCCTTTGCCTTCCAGCATTTCTATGTCGCTGCCTATCTCCTTCACCCTCCCGGATGCCAAGCCCCATTGGTTGTAGTTATAGGCGTCTATCTGAAAATTTGTAGGGGTGTTCTCCCGAATTAGACCAATTTCTGCCGGACTTACATAACACTCTACCAACAGGTCTGTACTAGGGGAAATATGGGCCAGCACCATCCCGGAAGCAACATAACTCCCCGCCTCTAACTGATTTACATCAAACAAGGTGCCGCTAACGGGGGCGGTAATTACAGCCCGACTTTTATTTTGCACAAGCTGTTCTTTGCCGGCTTGCAACTCGTTTAGGGTGTTGTTGTACTGCGAAAGATCTGCCTGCCATGAATTTTGTTGTTGCTTTCTATGCTGTACCATTTCAGCCAGGGCCAGGTCCAGTTCAAATTTATAATCCTCATATTCTACCCTGGCTACCACCCCTTTTTTATACAAAAGTTGATAGCGTTCATAATCTTGCCTGGTCTTGTTTACCCTAATTTGAAGTGACCGTAGTTTTTGGCGGTAGTGCAGATACCCCTTTTGGTATTTGGGTGAAGCAAGCTCAGTAATTTGTATCCTTTTCTGATGCAAAAGCAGGCTAAGGTCTTTAATATAAGAAAGGGTTTCCCGGGTTTTAAAGGCCGCAAGTTGAAGCTCCTGCTCTGCCGCCTCGTTATTCAGGACGACCAGGGTATCGCCTTTTGCCACAAGCTTATTGGCTGCCAAATGGCTAAAAAGTACTCGCCCGGAACTAATAAGGCTGATGCCCACGCGTTCCTTATTGGGTTTAATAATCCCCCTGGCCGTGGATACCACATCTACTTTTATAAAAGGCAATACCATAAAAGCAGCTATAAGCAGAAGCAGGATGATACCATATATGCTTTTACTTTTTGTACTGTGCTTAAACTGGTGTACTTCGGCAGTATTTTCAAGGATTTCTTTGGGAAAAACCTGTTTCATTATACAAAAAAATGATTACCATTAGTGGAAATGCTGTTAGCTGCCCAAGATATTTGGGCCGGCTGCAAAAGCGCTGCAACGTATTAAGATCCTCTATTGTTGTTTGCAGGTCCTATAGGGATATAGTACCCCTGAAAAGTAATTGAAAGCAGGGACTAGGTTGTAGTAAAACCATAAAAAAGTTATGGTTTTTATATAAACCATTTTTTGGAAATAGCAATACATTTAGGTGGTGGTTAAATTTGGATAAAACCGGGACTAAAGGTGTACTTATCAGGAGCTGTGCCAAATTGGAGATAAAATTCATGGGAAAAGTTTTAATTCTGCTTTCAATCATTGTTTTTGGGTGTAAAACCGAAAATAAATCTGATTGTAATTATATAACTGATTATTACCCAACTGTCTACAAAGCGGATTTGGAATTTGAAACAAAGAATTATGAAAAAGCCTTTGAATTATATCAAGATGTTTTTAAATCCTGCGAGGCAAAAAACACTGCCGCTTTTAATGAAATTGGAAAATTTACCGAAAGTTCGGCGATTTTAAAAAAGTTCGACATTACTTATGACTATGCTAAAAAACAGGTTCTAAATGGTGTTGAATTAAACAGGTTTCAGAATAACGGTAATTTTAGTGAATTTCTAGTATCTGATTTTGGACAGAAATTCATTTCTGAATATGAAAATCTAAGAAAAGAATTTGAAGCAAAAGCTGACTTTAAACTTCGAGACGAATTGATCTCAATGCATACTGCTGACCAAATGTATAGAAATAGCAATTATCAAGAAAATATTGTTAAACAGGACAGCATCGATAAACTTCACGAGGAGAGACTGGTTGAGATTTTTGAAACTATTGGCTATCCATCAGAAAAAATTGTAGGACAGCGCACAAGAGAATACGCATTTGACGTTGGAACTTTATTACTGCATACAGACGACAGTATTCGAATGAAATACTTTGTACCGAAAGTCAAAGAGTTTGTAAAAAACGGAAGTGCGTCACCGCGAACTCTGGGAACATTAATTGACCAGTACTATTTATACAACGGTGAACCACAGATTTATGGAACTTATGGTGCTCAAGGTGGAAGTTATGCTAATATGATTGAGGACTTAGAAAAGGTTGATAGTAACCGAATTTCGATAGGGTTAGCGCCATTGAAATTAAAAGAAAAAAAGGACAGTATTTTCCGAACCAATTCATATGAATAGAATATTATTCCTGATCTTTTTAGTATCGATTTTTAGCTGAAATTTATGAAAGCGACCAAAATGGCCGAAAAAAAGAAAACATAAACTGGCAAAAAGTAAGTAAAAGAGATAGTTTGAGAAGAATAAGAGTAAATGAACTTTTAGATTCCAATAAAATTAAAACTGCAACTGATCTTAAAAACGCTGCAATGGTTTTTCAGCATGGAAACGATTCATCTGATTATGGAAAAGCTGTTGGATTAATGAAAAAGGCCATTGAATTAGATTCGACTACCAACAAATGGCTTCTTGCTGCTACAACAGACAGGTATTTATTAAGTAAAGGCGAAGCACAAATCTATGGAACACAATACCGTAAGAAGGCAGATGAACCTTGGAAACTTGCTGAGATAGACACTACGAAAATATCAGATGCCGAACGAATTAAATATGGAGTGGAAACATTGGCTGAACAAAGACAAAAAGTTAAAGAAATGAATAGTGAAAATCAAGGACAAGAACACTAAAAACAACTGTGTACAAAAATAGCTAAAAGTAATACCCCGGAGGTGGACGGTTGGTCTCCCCACAGATACGATAATATTATAGTTATAGCCGTTGTAGAAAATTGTAAACATTATTGAACCATGAAAAAAATTACTGTCACTTTAGCTTTGATTTTTAGTTGTATCTCAGTTGCTCAAAAACCGAATATAATAGATGTCTATCATTCAAAATCTGAACAACCACTGGTGGTTATCAATGGTGATATTATAGCGGGTGTAGAAGTTCTAAAACAAGTACAAGCTGATGATCAGATACAGTTGGTTATCTCAAAAGATGACGAATTGAGTCCAAAAAATCTTTTCCCCCTAGACAAAAAATCAAATGGGATTATTTATGCGGATTTAAAAGTTGACCTTGAGGTTAAAACCCAGGTGGAACTAAACTCATTTTTCGGGTTAGATCCTGATAGTGATATTTATATTAATGGCTATCTTTTAGAAGATAAAGAACAAAAAATTTCAACAAGAAGTATAAAAAAAATAGAATTAAGAGTGGCAGATGGATTACTGCTAAAATCGAGCTCTTTGAATATTACTATTGAGTAAATTCAATAAGCAATTAATAAAACGTTGTCAAGCAACGCCTATAAACATCTAAAGGCACAAAAGTTCTTGATACCTGGAACGGAATAAATTTAAAGACAATACCATTAATATAAATAGCACTAAATGAAATATGAAATTATTCTTTTGCTTTCCATATTCTTTCTAAATTCTTCTGCTTATACCCAAGATTCAACACTGTTTAATAATAATTATGAAAAAGACATCATACAAAGAAGAGATGGCATAAGATTCATAACTCCTAAAAATGGGATTAACAAAACCAATCCAAAATTTGGAATCGAAAGAGACCCCACTTTTAGAAAATGCAGGAAAATTGAAAGCGCTGAAGGACGAAGTAAGTGTTTTGGTAAAATCCTTTATGGACATCTGAGAAATACCATTGAAATTGATCGCCGACTGGATGGGAATCCAGCCGTAATGTTGGTTGTGCAGTTCACAATTTCAAAAACCGGAGAAATAAAGGACATTAAATTTCTAAAAAGTAATGACAAAACAGGAAGATACGAAAAGAAGATGATCAATTCAATTAACCAATTACCCCGTTTGGAACCGGGAATTAAAAAAGGTAACCCTGCAGATATTCCTTTTACCTTTTCAATGAAGTTTGGGTAAACAAAGTAAATAGGGTAACATTTATAATGGTGGGCGAGCATTTAAATAAAGTAGAGATATGAAAATAAAATTTAAAAAGAAAATACTACGCGTGAATTTAATTCTCGGATTAGTTTGGATTGTACTCGGAACTTTAAGCATCGTAACAAATGATGAACTTCGTTGGACTGATTACGGATATTTGGTCATCGGAATTTTGTACGTTGGACATTACTTGTATGATTTAACAAATCAATATCTGACTATCGAAAACGGAGCAATTCGAAAAAATGGACTTTATGGATTCAGAAAAAAAATAATCCTGAATGAAATAAATTGGATTAAAAAATTTGCCGGAGATTATACGTTGAAAACAGAACAAATGGAATTGAAAATCAATACGGAATTGATTGACAAAGATTCACTAATGGAATTGAATAAAATATTAGCAGAACTAAACTTGCCACCTGAAAAAACACCCTTTCCTAAACCTATATACCAAGACGCTCAAGGCGTGACTAAATAATAACCTTGGCAGGTAAGCACTAATTATGAAAAAATTACTAATCGTACTACTACTTCTACTAAGCAATACCGTAAAAGCAGACTATATAACACCTTCGCTAAATGATTTGATTCTGAAAGCAGACAAAATCCTTTATGGTGAAATCCAATGTGTGGATGAATCGGTAATCGAGGTGAAGGTGTACGGTAGTATTAATCATGATTCAGAATCTATCACAATCCTGAAATTCAAGGAATGGAATTGTGGAAAAAGATGGAATGAATACCGGGTAGGACAAACTTCCCTATTTTTCCTCAAATACAGACATGGGGGGTATCGTCCAATGGGAGGAGGAAATGAAGGAGAATTACCTATAGTCCGTAGCAAAGTGTATGTTCATACCAGCAGCATCTCGCCTATGGGGGATACACCTTTATTTGAACGATCCTCTTTGACCATTAAAAATTTTGGATATAACAATCCGTTTGAAGGTTATGTAATGAAACTCAAAGATTTTTGGGAAGCTACCGGTATAATCAAGAAATGCTTTAAATATGACTTAAATACTACTGGCAAGTCAAAGAATATTAAACAACTATGTCCGGGGCATGCGTACGAATCAATTGCTGAACATAACAAGATCTTAAGCTGGGCTTTAACAGAATTAAATATTTAAAAGTCTTTGATTGCGTTAAATTAAAAGGTAAAATACTGAATATGATGATATACCAATGTGAGCTAAGATCATGAGTAAAATCCAGGATATTATAACACTTTTAGTTATTTCAATAAACTGTTTTGGTTTCGCTCAAATTGAAATGGACTCGGCAAACGTTGACCAAATGGATATTCTGAAAATAAGCGTTGACAAAGAGGCTATTTATGAGTTCCAGGGCAAGGAACTTCCGGAGTTTAAGCTAGTAACAATTAACGGGGATATCCTAAATTCGAATTCTCTTAAAGGCAAGCCGACTCTAGTTAATTTTTGGTTTGACAGTTGCGCTCCGTGCATTGAGGAAATGCCCATTTTGAATGAAATAAGGTCTAATCTCATTGATGTCAATTTTATAGCCATTACGTTTCAGGATAAAAATCAGGTTTCAAAATTCCTCGAACGGAAAGAATTCAACTTTATTCATCTTATCGAGGCAAAGGATTATATAAAAAAGTTTGGTTTATTCGGATATCCAAAATCCCTGATACTGGATAAAAATCTTGTTATAGTGGGCATAGAGAAAATGATACCAAAAGACACCTCAAACAAAAAAAAGAATATTGAATTATTTAAGAATAGAATTCTCAAAACGCTGACGGAACTAAAACAACCATAGTTAACATTGACATATATTCAGCTCACATTTCGTTGTTCTATAAAGTTCTTACTTTTTAAGGGTCTATTTTTATAACCAGATAAAACTATGAAAGTTCACTTCCTCCTATTCACTTTACTGATTCCAATTTCTGTTATTTCTCAATACGATTATGACAGTCTAAGTATTAAAGCCATTAATAACCAAAACCCGGAATTATGGGATTATGGGAGGTTTGAAGAGGACAAAAAAATCGCTTCAAAATACAAAACAGAGCCTCTTTCAACAGTTGCATTCCCACTGGAAGATTACTCATTCGGTGTTTTTAGTCGATTGTTTGAATTCAAAATAGGCCCAAATCAGTTCTCAGGAATATCCTTCGGGGAAAATAAAGAAAATAAAAATGGAGAATACGTAAAAAGGAATTATACCACCTTGATTTTTTTCTCAGAAGATTCGATTATTTCAATAGCACATGAAGTTTCCTCCAGAAATAATCCATATGTTACGTTTCAAGGAAGCGCAAAGGCAAACACTAAATATGATTTTGTCGGGATCAAATCACCTGACAACTTTGGTTTCTTAATGATAAGTATGAAAGCCTTTGACCTGAGATTTGGTTCAACCATACTTATATTCCCTAGAACAGATAATTCATTTTTCTATCTTCAGTTAAATGATTCTCCTAAAGATGAGGAGAATCTTGAAAGTTTTGTTAACCGTATAAAAAATTCCAAAAAAATAGGTCAGATGCTCGAGCTACGGGAGGAATAAACATTGACAATAAATCCGCAAGTCATCCTTCACTATCCGAAATTTCTTACGTTTGATAGGCTGGAATTCAGTGACTGATTTTATTAGTTTAAATTCAGGACCAGAATTTTAGCCTGATGTTCATTAATATTGGGTTTTAAAAGATTTTGAAATGTAAAATATTATTTAGATATTTATCTAAATAACTAAATATATGAATTCTCTTTTCAAGGCCCTTAATGACGAAACTCGAAGACAGATTATCGAGTTATTGAAAGAAAGGGATATGAATGCCGGAGAAATTGCTGACCGATTTAGTATATCTAAACCAAGTATTTCACATCATCTTGATATTCTAAAAAGAGCTGACATCATAAGTAGTGAGAAAAAAGGACAATTTGTTCAATACTCGTTGAATACCAGTATTCTGGAAGATTTGATAAACTGGATTCTAACACTAAAAAAATAAACTATGAACTTAAAAAAGGAACTTCCCATTTTGGCCATTGTATCATTGCCTTTTATCTATTTAGCCTATATCTGGAATGAGTTGCCGAGCAAAGTTCCAGTGCATTGGAATATCGAAGGGGAAATAAATAGGTATGGAGATAAATCAGAACTGATACTAATTCCCATTTTATTACCATTACTTATATATGTAATCTTTTCGGTTGTTCCTAAAATTGACCCAAAAAACAAATTGAATAAAATGGGAAATAAACTTCAAACAATAAAGTTTTTATTAACAACTGTTATGTCAATATTAGCATTGTTCATTATCTATACAGCAAAAAATCAGTCCTTAAGTAACCCGAATTATATAGTTCTGTTAATTGGAGTTTTATTCATCATTTTTGGAAACTATTTCAAAACAATAAAACCTAACTATTTCATTGGGATAAGAACACCCTGGACATTGGAAAATGAGACGGTTTGGAAAGAAACACATAAACTAGCTGGAAAATTGTGGTTTATTGGCGGAATCCTGGTGGTAGTTTTCAGTTTGACTTTGGACAAAAGCCAAAATTTCAAGATATTTTTGATTATAACAGTTTTGATCACCATTGTACCTATTGTCTATTCATACCTTAAATTTAAAAAGGAAATAAAAACAGCATAGAACAACGGCCATTATTCATACCTTTTACCAATCCCGCTCATAAAAAAATTCCTACATTAGAGTTTAAATAGCAACACGCTGATGATTTCTACATTGTGCGCAACTCGCAGGCCAAAAGGTAAAGGCGTGCCGTCGCCAAAGGCTTTGGCCGCCGGTGACCAAAGCTTTTAGCTCATTTGCCACTTAAACTGGGTCGAAATCATAGCCTTGACGTTGTCACCAATTATGAGAATCCTTTTAGTTTTAATAATGCTCTCTGTTCCACTTTTATCCTTTTCACAGGAAAAAAATGAATGTGATGACCCAACAATGCCATATTGGGCCAATGGAATTAACAGTAGAATTGAGGGAGAAGGTCCGACCCTAAGAAATGCTTTTAAAGACATCCAACTTACCGAGACTAATATTAACCCAAATAATGGATTTATAACATTAAGACTCATTATTTCTAAAACAGGGAAATTCTGCGGCATTGATACATTCCAAATAGACGAAAATTATAAGAATACAGAATTTAATGATGGCGAGTTAATCGAAAAACTTGAAAAAGTAGCTCTTGGATTAAAAAAATGGCATCGGGACGAAGACTATAAAACCTACAATCTTATTAGAATTAAAATAAAAGACGGAAAAATTGAAGAAATTTTTTAAATATCCAGTCATTGGTCTAGTTTCATTATTCCTTTTGACAATTATTGGAATCATGATATGGTGGAATAGCAAATCCGATAGTGGAAAATCCAACAACTTCATCAATGTTCACAATTTCGAGACCTCAATAGAACATAACCAAGATAATAGTAATGCCTGGATGGAACGTTCTGCCCCTATTAATAAGTCTGGAGATTTTGAAAAAGGATTTGAATATTTGAACAAAGCTGTTGAATTAGACCCTACATCGCATTTAGGTTATCGAGGTTGGATAAGATTAAGAAAACTACGAGACTACGACAAAGCCCTTATTGATTTTAACCACCTTGATAGTCTAACTCCAAATGTTGTAGATGCACCTTGGGGAGAAGACATTGACTTTCTAAGAGGAGAATGTTATTTCGGAAAAAAGGATTACAAAAAAGCTATTGAATTATTTAATCGAAATATTAAAAACCAAAAAGAAGATTGGGCAGACATTCACACATTTGTTTATCTCGGACTTTGCGAATATGAGCAAGGAAATTACAAAAAATCAGTTTCGGAATTTCAACGAGCATTAAAACAATCGGAATACGTTCCAGAATCCTATTTTGGAATTGCAAAAGCGTACCAAAAACTTGGACAAATCGATTTAGCGAAAGAAAATTTGAGAAAAGCAGAAAATAGTATGTATTACAAAAGAGATGATATATACAACGAATTTCTTAACGAAATCTACCCGTCTGATTTGATGGAATTTCGACAAAAATTAAACAAAAAATAACCGGTTATAACAACGTTGCAAAACATTTAAAAAAGTTCCTGGAGTTGTTCTAAACGATAAGTTTTATATCCTATATAACAGGAGTAGACATAGTAATTGCGTTTGGACTTTACTCTAAATTATTTTTTATAACTTGACACTTTCCCCTACATATTTAGACAAATAGTAAAACACATTCTGCAAAAAAATTTAAGAATCTAATTTCCAACGCCAAACTAAAATATGAACACAACAGAAGATTTCAAACAATTTGAAGCCCTGGACGAAGAATATTTACCGGTTGCCAAACACAAATTACATGATTGGACCCATTTTGCGGGACTCTATGCTGCCGAGCATGTAGCAGCGACGGAGTTTGTCATCGGGGCCACCTTTGTTGCCTTAGGAGCCAAAACGATGGATATTATCCTGGGCCTTTTAATTGGTAATATTCTGGCCGTACTGAGCTGGCGCTTTATCACTTCACCTATTGCCGTTGAAACGCGTTTGAGCCTCTATACCTATCTGAATAAGATTGCGGGCGACTCCATGACCAAGTTGTACAACTGGGCCAATGTCATCATCTTTTCGGTTATTTCGGCGGCGATGATAACGGTCTCGGCGACGGCGGTTCGTTTTGCTTTTGACATTCCTGCGCAACTCAATTGGTATCCCACCAATGTCTGGTTTATTTTGATCGTATTGGCGGTGGGCATCTTTGTGGTTTCCATTGCGCTCTATGGATTCAATGCCGTTTCTGAATTTTCGGGCCTTTGTGCACCTTGGCTTTTTGTGATGTTTACGAGTGGCGCTATGGTACTGCTCCCCGCTTTGTCCCTGGATGTTTTGGAAAAAACCTTACCGGCAGGATGGACCGATATTATGACCCTCGGTGATCAGCGTATCTGGACAGGCATCAACAGCGATGGCAAACCGGGAATCGGCTTGGTTGAAGTCATCGGCTTTGGTTGGGCCGCCAATACCATCACCCATTTTGGGTTGGTTGATATGGCCCTCTTGCGTTTCGCCAAAAAGAAGAACTACGCATACGCCTCCAGTACCGGTATGATGTTCGGTCACTATGTTGCTTGGATTGCTGCCGGAATCATGGGCGCAGGTGCAGCTGTCATATTAGGGAAATCAATTGTAGAACTCGACCCGGGCGATGTGGCCTATTATGCCCTCGGTTGGTCGGGATTTGTGATTGTGATCGTAGCAGGTTGGACCACAGCGATTACCAATCTATACAGATCAGGTTTGGCCGCACAAGCTATTTTCTTCAACCATTCCCGAAAGCTAACAACGATTGTGGTCGGTGTAGTCACCGTAGTCATCGCCTGTTTCCCCTTTGTGTTTTCACAAATATTGCCGCTACTCACCTATGCCGGGCTACTGGTCGTTCCTGTGGGGGCGATCGTGTTTGCAGAACATCAGCTATTCCCTAGAATTGGCTATACGCGCTACTGGTCTTCATACCGCAAGCTAACCTTTAGTATGCCCGCCGTCGCTTCCTGGGGCTTGGGCCTGGCCTTCGGTTTCGGACTGAATGCCCTGGACGTAATTTCCTTCTTTTACCTGTTTATCCCTACGTGGTTTTTTACCACCGTGGTGTACACCTTGCTCGCTTCCCGTTATGGGGCGAAGCAAAAGTATCCTGTGGAGGCAAAAGAAGAGGAACTACAAAATGAAAATATTGAACGTTTTCAAGAACAGCAAGCAAAGGAGGAGCCGGTGATTTCAAAGGATGTTTCTTTGTTCTCCAAGGGATTAAAATTCGTTGCTATTTCGGCTTTGGTCGCCACGCTGGTCCTGGCTTGTAAGGTGCTATTCGGAAGTGCAACAGAGACCAATTATATCAAAAATCGGGAACTCTTTTACACCTACGCTTTCATCTGTACCATCATTTATTTCGTGTTGGCCTATTGGGCTTTAAAACGCGGAAAAACTTATAACCCGGCTTAGACATGGAAAAACCCATGCAACTCAATCAGGCTAATCTCCAGGAAGTGGGAAGCCGCATACCCGTACCGACCTATGCCCGTACTTCGGATAACATAGAAATCGTACATATCGGCGTCGGCGGATTTCATAGAGCCCACCTGGCATACTACCTACATTTATTGAAAAAAGGCGGCGCGGCCTCCGCGCTTTGCGGAATAGGTTTACGCGAGGCGGACAACAAACTAAGCGATATTTTCAAAACCCAAAATCACCTCTATACCCTGATCGTAAAACACCCCGACGGAAAAATTGAACCCGAGGTCATTGGGTCGATAGTCGATTTTAAAATGGGCACCACGGACCCCGAACCTGTGATCGCCCGTATGGCAGTTGGCGATACAAAGATTGTATCGCTGACGATTACCGAGGGAGGTTACAATTTTAATCCCAATACGGGGGAATTTAATTTTGACAATCCGGACATTCAACACGAGTTGCAGCACCCACAAGACCCGAAAACCGTTTATGGTTTTTTAACCGCAGCTTTGAAAAGACGCCGCGATGCAGGCTTGCCTGCTTTTACCATTTTGGTTTGCGATAATATCGAACACAATGGAGATATGATGCGGAAGATGCTTGGCACTTTTGCCGAGGCGCAAGACCCGGACCTGGCCAATTGGATAGCACAAGAGGTCAGCTTCCCCAATAGCATGGTAGACCGTATTACGCCGGTGACCACTCCAGCGGATATTGAAACCCTGGCGCAAGACTATGGCGTAGCAGATGCCTGGCCCGTGACCTGCGAACCTTTTATACAATGGGTAGTAGAGGATAAATTCTCCAACGGACGTCCTGCCTTTGAAAAGGTCGGGGTGCAATTCGTGCCCGATGTGGGTCCTTATGAGAAAATGAAGTTGCGACTGCTGAATGCCGGGCATTCCGTTTTGGGACTTTTAGGAGCCCTGCACGGCCACCCCACCATCAATGCCTGTGTAGAAGATGAACTCTTCGCGACCTATTTGCGCGCCTTTTTTGACCAAGCCAAATTACCCAAATTTTTGATTGCGACCATCCACGAGAATTTAGAGACAGGTGGAAGTATCAAATTTGCCACCTTGGTTATTGCTGCCTGGTGTTATTATTGTGATAAAGGAATGGATAGACATGGGCATCCAATTGAAATTATCGATGCCATGAGCACCGAACTTCATCAAGCAGCCAAACAAACCAAAACCGACCCACTGGCCTTTATTAAACAAGAATCACTTTTTGGTAATCTTGTTAAAAATGATCGGTTTACAGAGTTGTATACGGAGGCGGTTCACAATATATATAAGGATCCTAATATCAAAAAATATATGAGGGATATGATATCGTAAATTATACTTTTTGAAATGTTAGTTTAAACCATAAGTTTAGCGCATAGGTATGAAAAGAAACGAAACAGAATCTATGGAATACACCCTGGTTCGGGGTGAAATTAAGGCGGGTTATGGTGTTGCCTCTGGTAAAGGCAAGGATGAACGATATCCTGAAGGGACTTTGAAACAACAGTTTCAACATTTTCTTGAACGAGGTCTTGATTTGAGCAACTATTACATGGGTACTATCAATTTAGATATTTCACCTTGCTTCTATGAAATAAAGAAGCCAAAATATTTTCTTAAGAACATAGATTGGTCGGATTATATTCCTCCGGAGAATTTTTATTTTTTTGATGTAACCGTCTATTATAAAGATAAAACTTTTAAAGGATTGGTTTATTTGCCCGATCCCGAAACTAAAGAAGATCATATTCAAAAGCCGACCATGCTCGAATTGATCCTTCCAAAAATAGAGGGCCTGGAATATGGTGTTATGGTAGAAATAGCGCTTAAAAAAGACCAACTTGATATAATCGCCAAGTAACCAATAGAAAACAGAACAGTATGAAATGAGCCCAAGGGTAGAGCGTTAAGAAAATTGTCTGGTAGACATTTTAGTAAGAAGCCAGCTTACGCGCTGTCCGTACCAATCGAGATGTTCAACGGCGAATTACATCTTACCTTTAAAAAAAAATGAAACAAACAGCAATTTTAATATTATCAATTTTAGCAATTACTTGTGGAAGTTGCAATCTGGAAAAATCAAATACTAATTCTAAAGGCGAGAATATAGATCATACCGAAAGTAAAACGGATACTCTGACGAAACATTTAAAGCCATTTAAAGCAGAATTACCAACTATTGGACTATTGATGTATAACGGCGTGCTTCAAAGCGAAGTTATTGCAGCATCGGATGTTTTTGCAAAACCAACGGAAGACGGAAAACAACTATTCAATGTTGTAACTATTGCTGAAACCACAAATCCAATTACAACCGAAGAAGGAATAAGACTGATACCCGATTATTCTTTTAAGGACAGTCCAAAATTGGAAGTGCTTTTTGTGCCAAGTGCCTATGATATGTATTCGCAAGTTCACAACAGCAAAATAATAGAGTTTATAAAAAACAAAAATAAAGAAGCCAAATATGTGGTGAGCAATTGTGCTGGTGCTCAATTAATTGGAGAATCGGGAATTGCAGACGGGAAGAAAATTGTCACATGGATAGGAGGAGGAGAGCAATTACAAAAAGATTATCCAAATTTAAAAGTGCAAGATGATAGTGTGGTAACTTTTGTAGAAGACGGGAAATTTAGTTCATCAAACGGAAATTTAGCGAGTTATATTTCTGCTTTAAACTTATTGGAAAAGATGACGAGCAATGAGCATAGAAAATTTGTAGAATCCTATCTTTATCTTGACAGATTACAGAATTGGAAAAAATAATAATACTGTACCCAACAATGTCTAAAACGGCCATGCCACCAATACGGGATGGCGCGTCGTTTGTGCCAGCCGTTAGCTACGAGCAAAAAAAATGAAAGTATTTTTTAAAGAAGAACAGAAATTCACGCAATGGTGGTTATGGCTAATCTTAATTGGCGTTGGCCTGCTACCAATTTATGGAATGTATAAACAACTCATCTTAGGTGAGCAGTTTGGAGATAACCCAATGTCTGACCCTGGGCTGATTATTTTTGCCGTATTTGTATTTGGCATAATTGCATTGTTTTGGTTTATGCAGCTCAAAACAAGAATCGACGAACGGGAAATACGAATAAATTTCTTCCCTTTTGTACATAAAAATGTAAAGTGGAATGATATTAAAAGTGCCAAAATTGTGAATTACGGCTTTGTAGGCGGTTGGGGAATACACCTTTGGACGCAGTATGGAACTGTTTACAATATAAAAGGAAACAAAGGGCTTGCAATTGAACTAAAAAATGGAAAGAAGTTTCTATTAGGAACTCAAAAAGAAAATGAACTGTCTGAAGTAATTAAAAAAGCCAGTAGGTAACAACGGTTATAATTCATCCATATTGACTACCATGCTCATAAAATATTTCCTACATTAGAGTCTATAAATCAATACCTTGAAATGCACTTTAAACCATGTTTCTAAAGAAAGTTTTTACGATTTTATTTCTTTTCAGTGCTCTATGTGCTTCCTCGCAGTCGGACAGCACAGTAGGTGAATACTTTATAAAGCTGGGAGGGGAAGAACATCTAATTGAATACACCTTGACAATGCGTGAGGACGGAACATTTACTTTTCATTTCCTCAGGGACCATAAAGCCGGTATTCCCGAAATAACTAATCAATATGGAAAAGGAACCTGGAGTATGGATGGGAAAGTTGTTTCTTTTTTT
>NZ_CAMYKG010000056.1 GCF_947258925.1 uncultured Eudoraea sp.
CAGAGAGACTGTGATAGTCATCACCGAGAGCATCAAGCAATGCAACAAACGCATGGTTGTCAGGAGCAAAAACGGTAAATGGTCCTTCGCCTCCCAATAATTCTACCAACCCGGCATCCGCTTGTATAAGTGCTTCAACCAATAAGCTAAGATCATCTGTTTCCACAGCTATTTCTACAATGGTTTTCAGACTTAGGGAAGTCACAAAGTCTATTGCTGACTGAGGTAAAAGCACTTTATCTATAATGTGTGCTACACCATTTGAAGCTGTAAAGTCAGCACCGATAATATTGGCATTGGTATCAGAAGCATCACCGATTACAAAGGTTTCACCGGAAGATATGATTTCCAGGCTATTGTTTGCCAAGGCTGTATGAACGGTGCCTGCCTCCAGATCAGCAGCAAAAACTTCTGCAGGGATTACGTGGTAAAGTAAAATATCTCTAAGAAGCATCAATTCTGCTTCGGTGTCAAAATCATCCAGACTGTTATAATCATCCCCTAGCACTTCCAGGAGAGCGATAAATGCATCATCCTTAGGTGCAAAAACTGTAAAAGGACCTTCGCTACTTAAAGTTTCAACTAGCCCGGCTTTAATTACTGCAGCTTCCAGTATGGAAAGGCTCTCTGTCTCAACAACCAGGTCTACGAGAGTCCCTTCATCATCATCTTCATCTTCTTCCTGATTCAATGCATCCAGGATAGCCTGAGGTATTAATACTTTATCAACTACATGGGCAATGCCATTACTGGCAGGTACATTGGGTATCACTACTCTGGCATCATCTCCTGTTGCATCTTTTATAAAGACACCATTGTCTAATTTCACTGTAAGTTCTTCTCCCTGAACGGTAGTTAGCTTTTGACCATCACTAAGCTCGGAAGATGGAACTGCTGCTCCTGCTATTACATGATAGCTGAGGATGGTGGCAAGAACATCCTTGTCTGCTTCTGAATCAAAATCTTCCAGTGAATCGTAATTGTCCAGTCCATCAAGTAAGTCAGCAAAGGCTTCATTGGTAGGAGCAAATACAGTAAATGGGCCTTCACTACTCAAGGTGGTAATGAGGTCGTTGCTTTCATTCTCATCTGCTTTGGTTAAAACAGCTACTAAAGTGCTAAGTGCGTCTGTTTCTTGAGCGGTTTCAACCAGGTTGATTTCTGAAGTTCGCAATGCTGCGGTTTCATCTTCATTTTTTTCACATGATAATACGAATAGTGACAGCATCGCAAAGATCAGTGAACGTTTGAATAGTGTAACTTTTTTCATTTTCAGGGTGTTTTAAAGTTTTCAAATAGTTTAATAAATGTTCAAAAAATATAAACAAATAAGATATAGTAATATTTTAATCAAATGACGACAAGAATATGATATGTTGTCATATATAGTTAATAAATTGCGATAATCTTAGTGTTCTTCTGAAAGATATCACAATATAAAAAAGGTTGCTTTTGTTTAATAAAAATTATTAAAAGATTAACAAAAATGATAGTACTTCAAGCCGTAATATGCGACCATAAAAAAACTCCCTTGAAGAACAAGGGAGTTTTTAGCTACCAAATAATTGAATTAGTCTACTAAATCAATGTTTTAATTAGTTTGTAGTATCCGGAAGAAGAACCGCATCCAGTACGTGTATTATTCCATTTCCTGCCTGTACATCAACAGCTATAATACCTTTTCCTGAGTTACCTGCTCCATCAGTTACATCAGCAATATTTGGATCTGTACCTGGTAAAGTGATGGTAATATTATCTCCCTCCAAGGTTGGTGCTGTAGTGTCTCCATTTGGAGTCAGGTCAGCAGAAGTAATATTTGATTCACTTACTACATGGTGTAGTAATACTTGCGTAAGAACAACTTCTCCTGGTATTTCATCTAAAGCATCGAATGCCTCGTTCGTAGGAGCAAACACTGTATACTCAGGATTAATTCCATCTGCATTACTGCCGTCTGTTCTTGATAAGATATTTACAAAATCCGTTGCCGGGGTTAAGGTGGTTAAAGCTTCAACAAGGGTCGAGAAATTTGGATCTGCAGCAGCAAAAGTTACTACAGTAGGGATGTCTATTACCGTATCAACCGCATGTATAATTCCGTTAGTTCCTACGACATCCGCAGTTGTTACTGTAGAGATTCCGTTAAAAATAACACCATCCGAAGTATTGAAGTATAAACTTAAATCATTATCTCCCGGGCCTGTAGCAAAAGTATTTGTATAACCTGCGCCAGAACCAACTAAGTCAGTTGAAGTAACTACTCCTTCAACCACGTGGTTTAATAAAATTTGAGAAAGTACAGCTGTATTAACATTGCCTAGAGGTGTTCCATCAAGGAAAGTTTCAAAAGCAGCGTTATCTGGTGCAAGGACAGTGAATGGTCCATCACCGGATAGTACATTTATTAAATCACCATCAGCTGCACCCAATGCTGTAACCAGACTGCTAAATTCCGAATTAGCAGCAGCATGCGCAACTATAGAAGGGATAGGAATTACTGCATCAACTATATGAATAGTTCCGTTGGATGCACTTATATCCGCGCCACCATCTGTTACGGCCGAAGCGTTGTTAAAACGTACACCATTAGAAGTATTAAAATAGATGCTGATGTTGTTTCCACCAGCTCCCGAGGCATTAGTACTAGCATAACCAGCGCCTGAAGCTACTAAATCTCCGGAAGTGATGTCTGCAGAGATCACATGGTTTAATAAGATTTCAGCCAAAACGTCGGTTGGCACGTCATCTAAAGAGTTAAAGCCATTTGCAGCCAAAAAGGTTACAAAAGCAGCATTTGTTGGGGCAAGAACTGTAAACGGACCGTCTCCGCTGAGTACTTCTACTAAATTCCCATCTGCAGCTTGCAAGGCGGCAACGAGTGTCGCTAATTCCGGGGTTGCGAGTGCAATTTCAACAATATTCTGTTCTGGCACTGGTGCCGGACCACCGTTATCATCATCAGAACATGAGAATGTAATAACCATCACTAAGGTGGCTAAGATCGATTTAAAAAAATTTGGACTTGTTTTCATTTTAAATAATTAAGTTTAATATTAACTGATTTTTATTGTTCAACAAAATTAGAACTAAAGTTGAACAAAAAAATATATTTATAAAATGTTTAACATCCATTAAAAGTTAAACGAAGCTCACTAAAGTTCTGTAAACATTCATATGAAAGGTTATTTGATGGAATCAAATACTTGATGCGGGATAGCTTAAGAGGTTGCTTTTGTTTAAAGATAAATGTTTAAAAATTAACAATAAATTATATTTTTTATGGGATAATTACCGTTTGAACAAAAAAAAACTACCGAATGTACGGTAGTTTTAAAGTTTTAGGGTTGAAGCGCCAATCAGCTCAATTGGTAGTGTCAGGGATCATTACTTTGGTGATTAAGTGAATTACACCATTTGAAGCCTGAATATTGTCTACCGCCAATAAGATATCTGAATTGCCGGAACCATCGGTAATGGTCACGTCACCTATAGATAATGAAAAGGTAATATCATCACCTTCGAGGGTAGTGGCAGTAGATTGATCTGTAATATCTTCAGATCGGAGATTATCATTTACCACATGATGTTGCAATACAGCGGTAAGTAAACCTTCTTCAATATCATCTACCGTATTCCAGTTGGCATTGGTATCAAGCAAAGTTTCAAATGCAATCTCTGCCGGGGCGAAGACCGTAAACGGACCTGTACCGGAAAGTATAGAAGCGAAATCTGTATTTGGGGTAGCCGTAGTTAATGCTTCGGTCAATGTTATAAAATTAATGTCATTGGTCACAAAAGTTACCACCGTTGGAAAATCAATGACTGCATCTACGGTATGAATAATCCCATTGGAAGCCTGCACATTCTCATCAACAACACTGGAAGCCCCATTTAATTCAATAGCTGCACCTGTAGCATCGAAATACAAAGATAAATTTGTCCCGCTAGTTGGTCCTTCAGCCAGGGTCTCAGCATAATTCCTTGCCAGTGTTCTAAAAGTTAAGGCATCTATGCTTGAACCAATTACGTGATTAAGTAACAGCTCACGCAAAACAGTTACAGGAACGTCGCCGATACCGGCAAAGTTACCACTGGCCAGAAATAAATCAAAGGCAGCATTTGTTGGTGCAAGCACAGTAAAAGTACCCGGGCCATCAAGGGTATTTACAAGGTCCGTAAGTTCTAATGCCTCAACCAATGTTGAAAGATTGGGATTGGCAGATGCTATTTCAAAAATGGTTTCACCTGAAGGAGCACCATCATCATCGTTATTACAGGCAAGCACTGTGAAAGCAATCAGTGCTAAAATCAGGAAATGTTTTATACTTAGATACTTTTTCATAATTAAGTTTTTAAATAGAACTGTAAAAATGCAATAATATTTAATCTTATCTTTTTTAACTAAATAACTTTAGGATAAATTTAATATTCTTTCACAAAGACGCTACTTACAATTTTAAAAATATAAAAGATGCCGCTACCTGCATAGATAGAATAGCATTCCGTCTTCAACATATACGACAAGCTTGCAAGGGCTAATGATAATGAAATTTTGTAATTTTGCAATTCTTTATTAAATATGAAAAAAGTAGTTGTAGGACTTTCGGGAGGGGTAGATTCCAGCGTGGCCGCTTATCTTTTAAAAGAACAGGGATATGACGTCATAGGCCTGTTTATGAAAAATTGGCATGATGATTCTGTAACCATTTCTAAAGAATGTCCCTGGCTCGAGGATAGTAATGATGCCTTAATCGTTGCCGAGAAGCTGGGAATTCCTTTTCAAACTGTGGATTTAAGCAGGGAATACAAAGAGCGCATTGTCGACTATATGTTCAGGGAATACGAAAAAGGAAGGACTCCGAATCCTGATGTTCTCTGCAATAGAGAAATTAAGTTTGATGTTTTTCTGAAAATTGCGTTGCAATTAGGAGCTGATTATGTAGCAACGGGCCATTACTGTAGAAAAGGTGAAATTTTAAATGCTGATGGCTCTACAACTTACAGGCTCCTGGCAGGTGCAGACGAGAATAAGGACCAGTCCTATTTTTTATGCCAGCTATCACAAGAACAATTAGCTAAGACACTTTTCCCGATCGGTGAGTTGAAAAAACCGCAGGTTAGGCAGATTGCCTTTGATAATGAATTGATAACAGCGGATAAAAAAGATTCACAGGGGCTTTGTTTTATCGGGAAGGTGCGTTTACCGGATTTTTTGCAACAAAAGCTAAAACCGAAGAAAGGGCCAATAGTAGAAGTGCCTCAAGATGTAGCGCAGTACCAAAGAACACCCCCTGTTTTTAACAGTAAATTTGAAGAGTTGGCGTACTATGCCCAAAAACCGGTATATGATATTTCCGATGGTAAAGTGGTTGGTCAGCATCAAGGGGCACATTATTTTACTAAAGGACAGCGCAAAGGCCTGGACGTCGGAGGTACCCCGGAACCTTTGTTCGTTATAGAAACCGATGTTTCTGATAATATAATTTTTACAGGCCAGGGAAAATCTCATCCCGGATTATTCAGACGAACCTTGTTTATAACGAATGATGAATTGCACTGGGTTAGACCAGATATGAGTTTAGGGGTGGATGATTCTATGGAGGTAATGGCCAGGATACGATATAGGCAACCACTGCAAAAAGCTACATTATATAAAGTTGACTCAGGTCTCTACGTAGATTTTGACCAAAAGCAAGAAGCCATAACAGAAGGACAGTTCGTCTCGTGGTATTTGGGAAATGAGCTTGTAGGTTCAGGAGTGATTTCTTAATATTTATAGGAATGCTCAGGATTTTACATCAAGTATTTGATTCTAAAGAAATTAGCAATAATCTATGCAAAACAGAATAACCAATCTTTTCGGTATTGAATATCCTATTATACAGGCAGGTATGATTTGGGCCAGTGGGTGGCGATTGGCATCGGCGGTATCTAATGCAGGTGGCTTAGGACTTATTGGTGCAGGAAGTATGTATCCTGAAGTACTCAGGGAACATATTCAAAAGTGTCAGCAGGCCACGGATAAACCATTTGGTGTTAACGTTCCGCTTTTGTATCCCGATATTGATAAATTAATGGAAATTATCATAAAACTAAAGGTTAAGATAGTTTTTACTTCAGCCGGGAACCCAAAAACATGGACTGATTATTTAAAACAAAATGGCATCACAGTAGTGCATGTGGTAAGCAGTGTAAAATTTGCTTTAAAAGCGCAGGAAGCAGGCGTTGATGCAATAGTAGCAGAAGGATTCGAAGCGGGGGGGCACAATGGCAGAGATGAAACTACAACCCTTACATTGATCCCGGCTGTTCGACAGCAAATTAGTCTTCCATTAATTGCTGCAGGCGGTATTGCCACCGGGGCGGCCATGCTGGCCGTTATGGTCTTAGGAGCAGATGGTGTGCAGGTAGGAAGCAGATTTGTGGCCAGTGATGAAGCATCATCCCATCAATTATTTAAAGAACAAGTGGTGCAGGCAGGCGAGGGAGACACACATTTGACACTAAAGGAACTTGCCCCTGTAAGACTTCTTAAAAATAAATTCTATCATGATATTCAAGAGGCCTACAAAAATGGATCCGGGGTGGAAGAGTTAAAAGATTTGCTGGGACGAGCCAGGGCTAAGCGCGGGATGTTTGAAGGTGACCTCGAAGAGGGAGAGCTGGAAATAGGTCAGGTTTCTGCCCTTATACACGAAATTAAACCCGCAGCCAAAATTGTTTCAGATATGTTGAAGGAGTTTAATGACGCGAAGGAGTTACTTCTGGAATTATAAAAAAGTTTTCCGGGTTTCTAAATCAGGTGCTGATGATTAGCCTTTGGATTAACTTCATGACCTTAGATTTAATCGAAGTATATAGCTGTCTGCTGTGATATAAAGGATGGACTTGTCTTTATTAAATGCGCAATTGGATGTTGCCTGTCCTGTTTTAATTTTACCCAACAGCTTTCCGTCAGCAGAAAATATAAATACGCCTCCGGGTCCTGTTGCGAACAAATTTCCTTCCTTATCTACCTTTAACCCATCAGGTAAACCTTTTTCTGAAGGAACAAGTTCTGTCGCATCATAAAAGATCTTTCCATTGGTAATAGAGCCATCTTCCAAAACATCGAATACCTTCCACACGGCAAATTCCGGATCAGAATTGGCCACATAAAGTTTCTTTTCATCAGGAGAGAAAGTAATGCCATTGGGTCTTGTGAATTCTGTTGTTAAAAGGGTTAACTCCCCATCCTCACTGAGTCTGTATACCCCCTGATGGCTGAGTTCTTTTTCAGGGTCATCCATACGTTGTGGAAGGCCGTATGGAGGATCGGTAAAATAGAGGTCACCGTTACTACTATAAACCCCATCATTCGGGCTGTTAAATCTTTTGCCTTTATACGCCTTTGTCAGGGTTTTATAATTTGCTGTGGGCTGCGAAACCGAACTTTGCATTTCTGCTATTTGCCTGTCCCCATGCTGGCAAAGAACCAAGTTACCTTTCTTGTTCAGAAGTAATCCGTTAGCCCCGGGTTCTGCTCCTTCAAAGTTGTCGCCGGTAAAGCCGGAAGGCTTTAAATATAATTTTGCTTCTTCTCCTTTCTTCCAGCTATAAATTGCATTTCTGGGGATATCGGTATACAATAACATTTCCTGATCCGGCAACCACAGGGGACCTTCAGTCCAGTCATGTCCTTCTGCAATAACTTGTATTTTTGATTCTTGGGGAACTATAGACCAAAGACTTTCTTCATAGGCCTCTATCTCACCTTCTTCAAATATTCTGGACATATATGGCTTTTCCTGTTCTTCATTGGAAGTCTCTTTTTTTTCCGTTTTGCATTGTGTCAGGATTAAGGCGCTTAATGCTACAAGGCCCGGGTATAATATCTTTTTCATATTCTTAGTATAATGCTTAGTAAAGATTGTAATCCGATTAATTTAAACGATTTGAGTTGGGTGTTTTGCAATTTACCAAATTAGCTGCTACTGCTGCAAGATTCTAATGTCCTTAATTAAACGGCTTATCTCCTGGTCTTTAGTACCGTCGTAGATTCCTCGTATTTGCTTCTTTTTGTCGATAAGCACAAAATTCGGAGTATGGATAAAGTCCTGCAAACCTCCATCGCCCTGATCAACCACTGCGAAATAATTTTTACGAGCCAATTCATAAATATGTTTTTTATTACCTGTAGTAATATTCCATTTGGTATCAAGAGCGCCATTTTTGGAGGCATATTTATATAAAACGGGCACACTGTCATACTCGGGTGTTACAGAAAGAGATAATAATTTTACATCTGCATCATTCAAAAACTCCGTTTGCAATTTTTCCATATTATTTGTCATGACAGGACAAATACTGGGACAGCGGGTAAAGAAGAAATCCGCTACATAGATTTTACCTTCGTAATCCTTATCGGTTATTGTATCCCCGTTTTGATTGATAAGGCTAAAAGGACCAATAGTATGGTTGGCATTCATATTTTGAAGACTCCCATCCACGAGTTCAGGATTCAAATCTGAAGGATTATAAACTGCCGGTTGTTCTTCTCCAAACCAATAGGACAATAGAATTAACAAGGCGGTGAGGACTATGAATATAGTTACTCCCTGCCTGAAATGCGGGTTTTTTAAAAATTCAGTTTGCAATGATGCTTGTTTATTAACTTAACCTATAATAGGGCACAAAAAGACCTGTTCTTCAACTGTTTTTAGAGTATGGAATTATCTATTTCAATATCGGCATTTTCCCAAGCCTTGTCATATTCAGCTTTGATTTTACCGGCTTCGTCTATTTTATCCTGAGCCAAAAGACTTTGGTACAACCCCATAAGCGACCAACCGTTTTGTCGTAAAACTTCAAGGTCCTCTTTATAAATAAGTTCAGCTTCATTAAATTTTTTGGCTTTTAATAATACAGCACCCAGGTTTTGACGAGTTGGTACGTGCCAGGCCGCAGGTTCGGTATAGACCAGTTTATCTTCCAGGGCAACAGCATTTTTTAAATGTTCAATTGCTTTGGGCAAGTCTCCGTTAAGTGAGGCCAGTTCA
>NZ_CAMYKG010000057.1 GCF_947258925.1 uncultured Eudoraea sp.
CGCAGGACGACGGATTTCTTAAAAAGGAAGTTTGGGATTTTGAAAACACTCCCACGGATAAATATCCTTTGCTTCTTAATTACCATCCTTTGGTGATTTATCGTTTCCAGGTCATTAAACAAGCAGATGTGGTTATGGCTATGTTTCTTTTGGGCCACGAGTTTTCCTGGGAGCAAAAGAAACGAAACTACGATTATTACGATCCCCTAACCACGGGTGATTCTTCATTATCTGCCAGTGTTTATAGCATTCTTGCATTAGAATTGGACTATCTCGACAGGGCTTTGGAGCTTATAAGATATGCTGCGTGGATGGACCTGGCAGATGTAGGAGGAAATGTCAAAGATGGAGCACATATCGCATCCATGGGTGGAACCTGGATGACTGTGGTATATGGATTGGCAGGAATGCGCGATTATGGGGGCAGGATTTCGTTCAATCCGAAAAGCTTGCCGCATGTTGAGGAGGTCCGATTCCCTTTGACCGTGCGCGGACAAATGTTTGAAGTTAACATCGGGAAGGATTCGGTGAAATATTCCCTTAAAAAAGGCAACGGCCTAACCATTTATCATGGCGACCGGGAAATTAAGTTGTCCAAAGATCAACCACACAAGGTCATGGAACTAGTTAACAAAGTATAAGATAAATTCATTAATACTTAAATCAAAACTAGCTTTTGAGGCCTATAAATCAGAGAAACAAAGAAATCCAAAAAACAACCCTTTTCATAGCTAAAATACTTCTATGATCTGAGTCATGGTTAACCATGCTTTGCTTTATCCAGGGCTTTCCTGTACCCAGATTTTGAATGTGACTCTCTTAACTCTTCTTATTTATAACTGCGTATAGTAGGTTGTACATTTTCAAATTCGAGCTGTTCTTCTACACAACCTGAAATCACCACTATTATAACCCCAGACCGACACAAAGGAATATTGATCAAACCAATATATGCAGAATAACTCCTTTAAGATAGCAACATTAGGGCAACCCATTGCGGAGGGTTGTTTTGCAGTTGCATAAAGCTTGAAACCAATTAGCTTTATGGCGTTATGGTCCTGCAAAACACTATTCCTAGTTTGAAGGTGTAAAGTAAAACTTCGTAGGTGTTAATCATTCTATATTAACTGTCCGAATACTTCTACCTATTGATTAGAATTTACACCACAAGTATGATCAATATCATTGAACGCCCTCTGAATGGCTGTTATTTTTATAGTGTGTTACAGAACTATGACCGGATTTTGGTTATAGGGCAACTATAACCTGAATCTGAGGGTAAGAGTTTTGTGAAAATTAAGATAGCGACTATGGCCCTATTTTTTAAGCGAATAAGACATAAGTTACTGAACAGCAAAAGATTCGGTAAATACACGCTTTATGCCATAGGGGAAGTCCTAATATTAATCTTTGGTATAGCGATCGCGGTTCAGGTTAACAATTGGGACCAAAGGCGACGAAATAGAACTCTGGAAATTAACATTCTTAAGTCTATTAAAGAGGATTTACATAGCGATTTAAATGATCTACAATTTGGTATCGATCTACACACAGAAGGAAATGCCTCCGCAGAAATCATCCTAAACCATCTTGAAAATAATCTACCTTATGATGATTCGCTGGGCTATCACTTTTTAGCTGCCAATTATTTTACTTATTTGGGCTATTCCCGGGGTGGTATTGAATCCCTCAGATCTTTAGGAGTAAATACCATAACCAATGAGAAATTAAGGAGTCAGATAATTACATTGTATGATATGAATTATGTTCATATGCTGTATTTATCTGATCAGAGTAAAAATAAGAACGGGTATGCCATTCAAAATCTTTTTATTAGTCGATTTGACCAGGGAGAATATTTTGATGATCCCAATACAGAAAATCCCTATGATGGGTCAATGATTCCGCTCGATTACGAAGCACTAAAAAAAGATACTGAGTACATCTACTATGTTAAAACGTATAGAAATGGGATTGATTACTATTTAAATGAATGTTATACCACTAAAACTGCAATAACTCAACTCATTAAAGATATAGAGGAAGAACTTAATTCACTTGAACAATAGATAATATGGCCGTATTTTTTAAACGCATACGACAAAAGCTGCTGGTCAAAAAACGATTCGGGAAATACTCGCTATATGCCCTGGGCGAGGTTTTGATCGTGATTGTGGGGATCCTGGTAGCCGTTCAAGTAAATAGCTGGAATGAGCAACGAAAGAATGAGGCTGTAGAAATCTCCGTACTGAAGGCTATAAAGGCAGATTTAATAAAGGATACACTCCTTCTTAAAGAAGATATGGGTCTTCATTTACATAGTATGCTCTCATCACGCATTGTACAAGATTATCTTGCAAATGACCGGCCCTACAACGATAGCTTGGCCCACCACTTTATTGCCTCTTTTTATGTTACCGACTGGATGCACAATAGTGGCGGCATCCAAACATTAAAATCTTTAGGAGTCAATACAATAACTGATGAGAAACTAAGAAATGAAATTATCGATTTATATGATGTTAAATACAATTTCTTGCAGTACCTGACGGCCAGCTTGACAAATAATTTCTTATATATAGAACAAAATATTTTACGCACCAGATTTGAGCAAGCAAGACTTTTCTTTGATTATAAAGAATCAGCACCTTTTGCTGATGATAAAGAGTCAAACAGTGAGTTGGTAAAATGGGATGAAAGAATGATTCCTTTAGATTATGAGGCATTAAAAAACGATCATGAATATCTTTTTCACCTTAAAACATATATGAACGAAGTCCATTGGTATTGGTTTATTTGTACTGATACGGAAAATCAGATGTCCCAGACAATATTGAATCTAGAGCAAGAAATAAAGAGCTTAGAAAAATAACAACATGGCCCTTTTTTTTAAAAGAATAAGACATAAGTTACTGATCAGCAAAAGATTCGGTAAATACACGCTTTATGCCATAGGGGAAGTCCTAATATTAATCTTTGGTATAGCGATCGCGGTGCAGGTGAACAATTGGGACCAAAAGCGACAAAGTAAAATCATTGAAATTTCACTGCTTGAAGACATCAAATCTGGATTGGAGAAGGATCTGAATACATTTCCAGACGATATCAGTGTCCATAATCAAATTATATCGTCTTCACAAACTATTATAGACCACCTTGAAAATAACTTACCTTATCATGATTCCCTGGATTTTCACTTTGCAAATACTTATGGTTATACCAAGATTTTTCCTAATAAAAGTGCTTTCGAAACATTAAAATCGATAGGGGTTGGTGTGATATCCAATGATACATTAAGGTATCAGATTATCGACATATACGATATTTGGATGATTTATTTGATTGAAATGGGAGAAACGAACAGACAGTATATGGAACATTTAGAAAAGAATGTATTTAATAGCAGATTTAATGAAGCAGAGCAGTGGGAATATGATTTAGAAACAAAATCTTTTGACGGGACAATGATACCCATAGATTATGAAAAATTAAAAAAAGATACCGAATACTTATACCATATCAAAACATTTAAAAATAAGAATATAGGTCATTTGGACGCTGTTAACCATGTCCAAATTCGAATATCGCAGCTCATTGTCGCAATAGAAGAAGAAATTAATGAACTTGAAAAATAGGAATGATCTTAGTTATAGAATGATTCTTGCAACAAAAGTGATGTGCAAAGTTCAGATTTCATAAAACCACTGATTACTCAATAAATTAATTCCCCCAAAATATTTTATCGGTAAAAACATTCGGCTGTGACGGTAGATTTTCCCCATTTGCCGTGATTTCACTAGATGGATAGGCCAAGCGCACCGGCCGGTCAGGGGTGGTAGCCAAATCGGAGACAGGCAGGTTGGAGGGGTATCCCGTTCTCGAATAATCGAACCAGGATTGGATCGCATCTATACTATTTAAGGCCAGCCACTTTTGGGTAATGATAGCTTCCTGCTTATTCAATGAACTATCCCAGCTTACCAGGTTCAGATTTTGGCAGTAATAGGATGATGCATCCCCCGCGCCTAAATAGCTAAAGGAAGCCTGTATTCCATTTTCGTAAAACGATTTGGCATCACCGGGCATCAATCCCTTTAGCGCTGCCTCTGCCTGGTTGAAATACGATTCGGCTGCCGTATATAAAACGGCAGCTTGTCCGGGTTCTTGCAAAATACCCATCCCCATATTGGAGACCTTTTCAGAAACAAATTCACCTTCTCCCGAGGTATTGTATAATTGCCCTTGTCGAACACCCAGATGGCCGGTTACCGGTTTTTCATAAATAAAATCGATTCTGGGATCCTGGGTTCCTGATAAAAAATCAAGAACAAATGGCGTAGCGCAGGTAGCATTGTTGAAGATGGTATTATTACCCTGGGCATCCTGCCCAAATTCGGCCCATTTAGGATTCATTCTATTCTCTTCATTTATATACCCAAGTTGAACTTCAACATCATTCTCAATAAAACCGGAACCTTCACCAGCGATAACAGCAAATTCATTTCTAATATATTCCGCTTTCTCAGGCAAGTCTGAAAGGCGTACCAATATCCGTAACTTTACGGTATTCGCAAATCTTTTCCAGAGGGCCATATCGCCACCAAACATGACATCGTCAGGACCTGGCATTAATGGGGTAATCGAAGAATTGGAAGCTGTTGAATTAATCAGGCTAATAGCGCTGCTTAGTTGAACTATCAGATCTTCATAAATTTCTTCAGCCTTATCGTATTTTGGCGTTATATTACCACCCCTTTGCAATGCTTCAAAGTAAGGAACATCCCCATAGGTATCCACCAATAGTTGAAAATGATAGGCCATCATTACCTGACCAATTGCGCGATAGTAACCAAATTCATCTCCTTCCAGATTATTCAGGGCATTATACTGCTTTAAAGCATTTGCATAAGTATAATCAAAGTTTTGGCTGTAAAATGTAGGGTCTACAAAATAACGGAACTCCGCACTGTAGAATACAGAACCTTCGCTTTCTGCCCAGTTATACATCATAAAATTTCCCAGGGAATTTTGGCCCTTAAAACTTTCCTGAATAAAGGCCGAATAGCTCTGCGCAACAGGTAAGATAAGGTCGGGGCTTACGGATAAAGGATTATTGGGATCTTCATTAATGTTCAGATAGTCTGAAGAACAAGCTGCCACAAAGAGAGTAATAATCATTGTACTAAGCGTATATTTGAAAGTTTTCATTCCTAATATCATTTACATTAGAATTCAATTTTTAGGTTTAGGCCCAGAGATTTCGATGGCGGCGGTTGCAATAGCCCCCCTATACCTATTGCATTGTCCGGCTGGTTGTTGTTCTGAAATTCCGGGTCTGAAAACAGGTTTTCTCCCGGTAAATAGGTAAAGAAGTTTCTGGCGATCAGTCCAATTTCAAGCCTATGTATCGCGGAATTACGCAGGTATTTATCCGGCATTGCATAGTTCAAGGCCAATTCGCGAATTTTTAATGCGGTAGCATCTTTTATATAATTTTCTTTTATCCCTCCATAGAAATCGGTCCAGTATTCCCAGTTATTTCCTCCTGTTATGGTAACACTAGTATTTTCTTCATAGACACCCGGGCTCGTCTCTATAACCGAATTGGGGAATACAAAATCCTCCCTATCATAGGCAACCGAAGCAACAGAACGCCCTGAAAATTCTAAATAGTCTGAGCCTTCATCAAAATAAACATGTCCGGTTCTGTAGTCCATTGTTATTGCCAGGCTTAAGGTTTTCCATCTAAGCCTGGATGTAAAGCCAATAATATAATCGGGAGTCGTTTTCCCCAATTTCTTTAACGGTCCCACCAACGGATTCCCATCTTCCGGATTGATCACGACACGGCCCTCGGGGTCTCTTAAATAAGTAGTTGCCTTAATTTGTGGAAAAGCTTCCCCTACAATAGCATAAAAGCCAACTCTGTCTCCTATAAAATTATAATTAATACTGCTAATGGTTATCTCATCGACCCCTTCTGCGATTTCTTTGACAACAGCCTCATTACTAGTAAAATTGAAGCTGGCATCCCAGCCCCAATTCTTTGATTTAAGGATTTCACCACCCAAGGTGAGTTCGACGCCTTTCGTCTCTATTTCCCCAATATTGGTTAAAAAAGAACTGGATCCGGAAGTTACAGAAGGTGTGGTCAGTGTGATGAGGTCTGTTGATTTGGTTATAAAATAAGCTGCATCAAAAGTGAGGCGGTTATTAAAGAAACTGGTATTTAACCCAAATTCCGTAGTATTTATTTTCTCTTTGGTGATTCCGGGATCTATCGCGACATCACTTACCGAAAAACCATTTAAATCGCCATACGGAAAGTAAGCTGCCTGTGAATAAGTCTCATTAATTTGATAGGGGCCCAGATCATTATAAGTGGTTGAGTTACTCGCACTCAATTTAATATAGATATCGTTTTCCTTCAGCGATGGGACAACCTCGCTCATTATAAATGATAGCCCGGCTGCCGGATAGAAGTAGCTGTTTTCACCTGGAGGCAAGGTTGAGGTAAAATCATATCGGCCGGCCAAATTTAAATACAGAAAATCCTTAAACCCCAAAGTAGCATCGGCAAAGAAGCCATAAATCCTTTTTTTTGATTCGTCCAGACTTACTTCAGGTGTGCCTACTCCATTAGAAACATCAAAGAATCCCGGGATGCTGAGATCATTAAATTCAATGCTGCTAATCCTGGAATTGAAGGAGTTGTTAGTGCCTCCCAGTATAGCTGTAATGTCGAACAATTCACCTGCATCAAAATCGGCCTTCAGAATGGCCTCAGCCGAATACGAATTCGTTTGGAACTCACTTTCAACAACAAAGGGTGTAACATAACCTTTGAAAGTCTGTAATGAAGGATCATACGACTGCCTGCGCCGGTAGTCTTTTCCATAACCACTAGAGTTGTTAAGTCCCAACCTCGCAGTGAAGTTCAACCATTCAACAATATCCCAGGAGGCCTGGATATTGGCAATCAACCTATCGGTTTTATCATTATCCCTGTTGGTATCAATAGCCCAATAGGGATTGTCCTGATATAGGTTGTAATAGTTATTCGGATTGCCATAGCTATCAGGATCCTCCCAATTCCTATATTCTGTTAGTGGTATATTAACCGGTGTAGATAAAAGAAGGCCGTAAATCTGTTCATTAAATTGTCCCAGTCTGCTTCCAACAACACTCGTCTTATCCCTTAAATAACTGGAGTTTACACTTAAAGTAAGGTTGCCAAGAGTTTGGGAAGCATTGACCCTGAACGTATTTCTGTCATAGGTGTCCGAAGGGACAAGCCCGGTGGTCTGCTGGTCAGCTAAAGAAAGGTAGAAAGAACTATTTTGAGTTCCTCCACTGAGATATAACGTATTTTGAAAGGTATACCCGGTTTCAAAAAAGTCTTTTAAATTGTCCTTCACAGCGGCGTAGGGAACTGCCTGAAAACTGCCGTCGGCAAATGTGGGCCCGATCTGGCGTACCTGCCCGTCAAAACGTGGCCCCCAGCTAATGTTTTCATTACCGATATATTCACCCCCTGCACCAATTCCGTATTCCTGTTGAAAATCCGGCATATGGGCAACTGTTTCCATAGAGGTTGTAGAAATTAAACCAATTGTAAATTTTTGGCCTAATACCCCTTTTTTGGTGGTCACCAAGATAGCCCCGTTACTTCCCAATGATCCGTATAGAATACCAGCTGTAGCTCCCTTTAATACGTTTACGTCCTGTATATCAAGTGGATTCAGATCATCAAAAGCACCCTGACTGGCAACTGCTCCATCGATGACAATGATAGGACTATTCGACTGACTAATTGATCTCAGTCCCCGCAAAATGATTTGGGTATTTGGGTTAACGCCCTGATCCTGAACATTGATCTGCAAGCCGGCCACTTTGCCGGTTAAACCTTGCGCCGCCCTGGTAGGCACCACTTTTACCAATTCTTCCGAAGGTACTTTGTCTGCCTGATACGACAGCTTTTTCTTTTGCCTTTGAATTCCAAGTGCAGTAACATCTATGGTATCCAAATAGGTAATATCATCTTCTAATGTAATATTTATTATGTTATTAAACCCTATGGTTATTTCAACCGTTTTGAGTCCAATATGAGAAAAAACCAAAAC
>NZ_CAMYKG010000058.1 GCF_947258925.1 uncultured Eudoraea sp.
TCAGTTATGGTACTGGCATGATATAAAATGGTATCGCTAATGAGTCCGTCTTCCATTAAAATGGTAACACCGCGGGCGATACCAACAATAAATGCAACACTAAGTAATTCAGCCGCCCCTTTTGCAAAGGCTTCCACAAAAACACTTTCTTTGATTTTTCCAATAATACCAATAAGGATTGCGCCCACAAGAAATGTGGATGTCATTTCCACAAACCACCAATCCAAAAATGACACCCCAATGATCATCACGATAAAACACAATGAAAATACGGTGATGATGAGTCTCAGTCTGTTTGTGAATTTTATGGTTGTATTCACATCATGTATTCCAAACAGCTTCTCTTGGGCTTCTTTTTGGTCAAAAATAAGAGACCTGGATGGATCATTTTTTACACGTTTCGCATATCGAAGAATATAAACAATAGTAATGGTCAGGCATACAATCAACATAATTATGCGATTGTTAAGGCCTGTTGTCCAGTTTATTCCCGCCGCATCTGAAGCAATAATTGTTGCAAACGGATTTGTAGTAGAACACATTGACCCAATTCCAGAGCCCAGGAAAATACAGGCAAGTCCAACCATTCCATCATATTTTGCAGCGAGGAACACAGGAATTAAAATAGGGTAGAAGGCCATAGTTTCCTCAGCAAGGCCAAAGGTTGTACCTCCGGCTGCAATAAGTGTGGTTACTACAACGATTAAAATAAACTCTCTGCCTTTTAAAATTTTTGCCAACCAGGAAATTCCGGCATCAAAAGCACCCGTGAGATTCATAATCCCAATTAAGCCACCTATAATAAGGATTAAAAAAATGATGTCTGCCGCTGCGATTATACCTTTTACAGGGGATTTCACCAGGGCGGCAAGCCCTTGAGGTCTTGAATCCAGTTCTTTATAGGTATCAGGAATACCAATGGGCTTATAGATATCTCCACTGGTAAATTTTTGAATAGGAATTTTAATGTTGAGGTTTTCGAGGGTTTCCCTGGTGGCGGGCAGCTCAGTGCTTACTTCTAAACTCGTTTTGGTAAAGGTGTTACTGGAAGCATTGTAAGCCAGGCTATCATACTTTCCTGCAGGAACCAACCAGGTTAAAATAGTAACAAATATGGCAATAAGGATTAGAATGGTCTGGGCCGTTGGAAATTTTAGTTTTTTCATTAATAAGTTCAATTGCCAATTCTTGGTTAGTGCAAAAGCATTATAACGGTCTCGCGTATGGCCTACGCTGTGCTATTGCGGATCACAGCTATCACAAAAAATTATTTGATTTGAAGATAATGATTTTTTGTGTTTATGAGAAGGTGGGTGCTATACGCGGTATTATGGGTTGAATATCAATTGCCTTTATGCTTTTTTATCTCACTTTCTGAAAGTCCTAAAAACTCAGCGGCATTGTCGTAGAAAATATCTTCCTTTTGACTCCATGTCAGAAAATCGGCATTGTTAACTGTCTCAATACCTGCGCTAATAACATCGGGCCATACCATTTGATCGGTTCCATACATAATTCGATTTCCAAAACCTGCATCGATAAGAGATTTCAGGTAATTATTAAACTCTTCCTGTGGCAGGATCCAGTTTGTAACAGCGATATCTACATATACATTGGGATGTGCGTACATCAAAGCTTTAACATCTTCAATATAAGGCCATCCTCCATGCATTATGTAAAGTTTTAAATTTGGGTATTCAACCAGCGCTTTTTCCAATTGCAATGGGTTTGCATTGTACGTTCTCATTCCACCCAGCATTTCGGGCATCAGGTGTATTCCATAATTTGGTCCACCGGGGAAAATGTGGAATCCCACCGGGATCTCCAATTCTTCCGCTAATTCAAAGTAGGGCATTTGAGAAGGGTCATCGGCTAAAATGCCGGCATAAAAGGGAGACATTTCAGCAATTGCCTGAAGTTTTCCTGACCCATGTTTTTCCCTGAGTGTTGCCAGCTCTTCTTCTGAATGAGCAATCAGGACTATATCCGGATTTTCCTCATGCCATGCATCTCCATTTGTAACGATGGCTTTAACAATGTTATGTTCACGAAACTTTGAAATTGTCGCCTTTTGGTGTTCATCAACATTTTTCGCACCCTGATATGTTTCCCCTCGCAGAGTGGGTGGATGAGTTAACCCAAATTGTCCACCATTTTGAGTGTATGCATGAATATGCATGTCAATTATTGGACCAGAGTACTTTTCGGAATATTCACTTTCAGTAGAAACAACTTTGTCCTTCGATTCATTATTACATGAGGTGATTAGTAGAACAATTGCAAGAAGAGTTTTGATCTGTGATTTCATAATAAGGTTTGTGTTCCCCACAACGGTCGTGTAAAATAGTTAGTTACGGGTTATGTGTTATTTTTCGTTTGAGCAAGTACGTACGCAATGCCATGTGGATTCGTTTAAGCCTGTAATGACTGCAGTCGAAAGGAATATGAATCTGTTGTTATTGAGGTTATACATTGTTGGTTCCTTTATTGCTTCAGTTAGACATGTTGATTAAGTTACTCATATATACAATTTTCCATTTCTCATTTGGTTTTTTCCAAATCCGAGATACCGTTTCTCTTAAGGTGTCACCTTAGCACCTATGTACAGAAGTGTTACAAAGTCATATCCAATATTCTTTTCTAATAATTTTTGTTCATTATAAGTCTTAATAACTATCTTTTTTGGCAAATGTGGTCCGAATTTTACCATATCATCATACGTCCAAATTTTTTCATTTTCCCACATTTGAATGTTGCTGTCGATTCCCGCCAGAATTTCTTCAATATTTTCAGCGCCTTCCATATAAGTTGTTTGGTAAGTACGCGCCATTTTTTCGAATTCTTTCTGATCTTCGGCGGTAAAGGTTTTGTCCGAATTACATGATAAAAAAGAAATGGTAAGAATTAGATAGAAATATTTCATTACTTATTTTTAATGGTTACCCACGATTGGATATAGATTTCAACAATAAATCTTATATATATACTAAGATAACAAATCCTCTGTTTTTATACATGATCTAATAGCTACATAGGTCTGGATTTCCCGGGCTTTGGAGGATCTGTGACATAAAGGATATTTATAAGCCGAAATTCTTCAACAAAATGCCTCGCCATTAACATGCTTACAGCTAGAGAAAAGAAAAGTATGTTTTAGAAGTTCACCTATTTTATGTAACAAGTTTTACGGATCGTTTACAACCAAGAATCCACTGCATTTATACTGTTTTTTTATCTATTCTTATATGTGGCAGGAATTAAAATCTTTATCTGCATTTAACTCATTTAGATAAAATATTTAATATTGTTGATGATTATTGAGAACTATTGAATAGCATCTTGAAATAAACATGGAAATATTGTAAGTTGTCAGGACATATAAATCTTATGCTGATTATTCCTTTTAGGATTAAAATTATGCCCTTAGTAAAAAGCTTTTTTGGGGATTGATCGACACAAAATACCATGACGATTTTACCTAAGATGAAGTCAGAATTAAGTTGGTCGCAGGAACGCCATTGAGGCTGGTAGGTAGCGCAGAAGAAATAGCAGACTTAGTAGTGTATTTGGCCTCAGAAGAATCTTCTTTTATACCCGGCAATAATGTAGATATTAATGACGGTTTAGCTTTTAGTCAGAAAAGGTAGGATTTAGAATAATAGTAGATAATAATGTAAAGCGAATGGAAAAAGTAGTAACCTTTGGAGAAATAATGCTGCGCCTGGCACCTCCGGGATTTTTGCGATTTTCGCAGACCACCAATTTTGATGTAATTTATGGTGGTGGCGAATCGAACGTTGCCGTATCATTGGCAAATTATGGTGTTCCGGTTGAATTTGTAACCCGCCTTCCGGATAATGATATTGGTAAATGTGCCATGATGGAGATGCGGAAAAGGGGTGTTGGTGTTGATAAAATCATATATGGTGGCGACCGCCTGGGAATCTATTTTTTGGAAACAGGTGCAGTGTCCCGCGGTAGTAAAGTGGTTTATGACAGATCGCATTCGGCAATGGCCGAAATTGAAAAAGGAATGATCGACTGGAAAAAAGTTTTCAAAGATGTGAAATGGTTTCATTGGACGGGGATTACCCCTGCTATTTCACAAGGTGCGGCAGATGCTTGTTTAGAAGCTGTTAAGGCGGCAAGTGAAAGTGGGGTGACCATATCTACGGATTTGAACTATCGTGCTAAATTATGGAGATACGGAGGTGATCGTGAAGCTATTATGACCGAGCTCACTTCATATTGCGATATAATTCTGGGGAATGAAGAAGATGCGGAAAAACATTTTGGTATAAAACCCGAAGGCTTGGATATTACCACCCAGGGGGAGCATGTTAAGGCGGAAGCTTTTTTGTCTGTTTGTAAACAGATGATGAAAAAATTTCCAAAGGCTAATAAAGTAATTACTACCTTAAGGGGCTCACTTTCTGCATCGCACAATACATGGGCAGGAGTACTTTACGATGGAAAGAAAATGTATGAATCCAGACAATATCAGATAACACATATTGTAGATAGAGTGGGAGGTGGTGATTCTTTTATGGGTGGATTAATCTACGGCCTGCTTAAATATCCCAATGATGACCAGACTGCTTTGAACTTTGCGGTGGCAGCTTCGTGCTTAAAACATACGATAAAAGGTGATGCCAACATGGTCACTGTGGAGGAAGTACAGAAATTAATGGGTGGTGATGCCTCGGGAAGGGTATCACGCTAAAGTATAAATAACTTAGGATGGCTCAATATTCAAGATTGGAAGTTGCTTCGGTAATGAGGGAAACCGGAATGGTACCTTTATTTTACCATCCCGATGTAGAACTGGGAAAAAAAGTACTCAAGGCCTGTTATGATGGAGGCGCACGTCTGATGGAATTTACAGCGCGAGGTGATTTTGCCTTTGAAGTATTTTCAGATTTAAACAAATATGTCTTAAAAGAATTACCGGGCATGATTATGGGGGTAGGCTCAGTCACAGATGGAGCAGCCGCCTCTATGTTTGTGCAAATGGGAGCAAATTTTATTGTGACTCCTACCCTGCGGGAAGATATCGCTTTGGTCTGCAACCGCAGGAAAGTGCTCTGGTCACCCGGGTGCGGATCTCTTACTGAGATTAACAGGGCCGAAGAACTGGGCTGTGAGATTGTTAAACTATTTCCCGGATCAACTTACGGCCCGGACTTTGTCAAAGCAATCAGGGGACCTCAACCCTGGACATCCATTATGCCTACAGGAGGTGTTAGTACGGAAGAGTCTAACCTGAAGGCCTGGTTCGATGCCGGTGTTACCTGTGTGGGAATGGGCTCGAAATTAATCAGTAAAAGTGTTTTGGTAAATGAAGATTATACAGGCTTGGAAAAGAGCGTGAAAGAGACCTTGGCATTGATAAAAAAGCTGCGAAGTTAGTCAGACAGGATAAGTTGATTCAAGCTTTCCAGTCCCCGTATCCTTCTTGTAAATCGTGGTGCTGATCCTGGCGTTTGGCCCCGGCATTTTTGCTATTGTTACGGGAAGTTTGCAAAAGCCTGATGAAGGTTTTTATCAAAACTCAATTATTATTATTTAAAAAAACCGTACTTTAAAAAACCAAAATCGTTCAAATGAGTAGAAGAAAATTTATCAAAAATTTAAGTGCGGCCTCCCTTGCCACAGCCGTTCCTTTAAGCCGGGTTTCGGCCAAAAACCCAATTAAAGATAGCGAAGTGGTGAATGTTGGCCTCATTGGTGTTAGAGGGATGGGATGGGCAAACCTCAGTTCTTTTCTTAAAAACAAGGGAACAGCATGTATTGCACTTTGCGATGTGGACAGCGATTTGTTGGAAAAACGCGCAAAGGAAATAGAATCAAAAACAGGTCAACGCCCAAAAACTTTTAATGACCATCGTAAATTTTTAAAAATTAAAGAAATGGATGCCGTTATTATCGGTACTCCGGATCATTGGCACTGTATTCAGATGATCGATGCCTGTGCGGCGGGAAAAGATGTATATGTAGAGAAACCAATAGCCAATAGTATTCATGAGGCAGATTTGATGGTAAAAGCAGCACGGAGGTACAATAGGGTTGTGCAGGTAGGCCAATGGCAAAGAAGCGACCCCCATTGGCATTCGGCCTTTGAATATTTGGATACCGGTGCCCTGGGCAAGATACGGCAGGTGAAAGCCTGGGCAGATGTAAATTACGGCCGTGGTTTTGATGTGGTAGAAGATACTGATCCTCCCCAGGGAGTGGACTACAACAGATGGTTGGGGCCGGCTCCGGAAAGACCATTTAATAAAAATAGATTTCATGGTTCTTTTAGGTATTTCTGGGATTATGCCGGGGGCCTTATGACCGACTGGGGAGTTCATATGCTGGATATGGTTTTGCTTGGCATGAATGCCACTGCGCCGAAATCTGTAGTAGCCATTGGTGGTAAAATTGCTTTTCCCAACAATGCAGCAGAAACTCCGGATACGCTGACTACAGTCTATGATTTTGGGAATTTCAGTTTAATTTGGGAACAATTTATGGGCATGGGCACATCCCCGTATTTGGAGGAATCTGGTGAACCTGGAGTGGCTTTTATTGGCGAGAATGGCATTTTGGCCATCAACAGGGCAAGCTGGAAAGTGTTACCCCTTCAGCATAATGATAAATACTTAACAGAGGTATTACCACCTCGAAAGAGCCGGGCTAGCGGTTTGGATGCCCACACTGCAAATTTCCTGGAATGCATTAAAAATCGAAAAGATCCCAATTGTACTATCGAAATGGGAAGAAATGCCGCTCTGGTAGCCCATTTAGGGAATATCGCCTACAGAACTGGTAAAAAGCTGCAATGGAACGATGTGGAGGGAATAGTCTCAAATGCATCTGAAGCCAATGCTTACCTAAAACCGAATTATCGGCCGCCATGGCAATTGTGGGAGGGGTAGGTGTTTTTGTTGAAAACAGAATAGCTGTAAGGATAATACCCAAAGGATTTCCAGAAATTGAGTATTGAATTTTGAATTTGGTGATTCCTTTTTCCATACTATAGGGCGTCTTGGAGTTAAGAATTAGTGAAGCCCTGTAAATAATTTAACTAAAGTGAGCGGCTTTTAAAATGTTTCATTTTATAAAACAAATAGTGAAAAAGTGCCTTCTCTGTTGGTTAGTTTTCTTTAGGCAAGCAAAGAAAATGAATAGTAAGTAAGCGTTCGGCGGGAATTTCCGGATTCCTGAGCTCGCGAGTCACACGCGAATATCTTGAAAAAAGAAAAGTAAGCTTAAAAAGATTATTGTAAGGTTCTCCATCCCTTTGCAGTAAATCTCCACTGACTATCATCAAGAATAAATTTAGATGTTTCGGATTTGTCTTCCCTGTATTTACCACCACATTAGTTTCCTGAATTATTGAAAAGTTGGAAATGCTGGCATCAGTTGAAGCAACCATTATTATTGATGAACCAATTGTTATTATAATAAGAGCTTCAGAGTTTCCTTTGAATGTTAGGGATATAGAGGGCTTGTGCGCCATGCAAGTCTTAAAGGAAGACACGAATATAAAGGTGAAAAAGGTGCTTTTAAACCAAAGGGGCTATATTTGTATACGTATAATCTAGTGGTCAGGATTGGAGCCCAAGTGGATTTAGCGATGTACAATTTCGACTTTAGTTATACAATTAAAATCACAATGCTAAAAAAAAAGGCAAGGACAAATACTGACAAAATGAATTTAAGTAAGCATTCATTTTTTAAATTTTAGCATGCTTTATACAGAATGAAAAATACAAATGGCTGATATAAAAATAAACAAAAACAACACTTTTCCATTTTATTGGAAAATTTTCAAAGAATCTATCAGTCAATTCACAAGTGATAATATATTAACCCAGTCTGCCGCACTTTC
>NZ_CAMYKG010000059.1 GCF_947258925.1 uncultured Eudoraea sp.
CCGCCGCAGTAAAACGGAGGAGGAAGCTACGCGACCTTGTGTTGCGGAGCGAAGCGCCTGTCCGCCGCAGTAAAACGGAGGAGGAAGCTACGCGACCTTTTATTTTTATTACTTGGTCTTTACAACTAGTTCACCGAAGCCCCGATGGCTATCGCGGGCGAAGGTGAACGCTACCCAACAAAATACCCTAATATTTTGCGGGGCAAATATACTAATGTATTTTATTAGAATAAAACTTATTACCAGCAATATTTGAAGAATACATAAAGTGCGGTGCATATGGTTAACACTTATGTTATGGCAAAAAGGATGATTGAATTCAAAGTATAGTTAGCCGGGATGTTTGTATATAAGCACAAGGAATAGTTTTGTGGTATAGAAATGTGTAGATTTTAGGATTTTGTTTTAGAAATAAATTACATTTATAACCTGGTTTTAATACCTGGTTTTATTTAAAAATGGAAGATAAAATTATTAAGTACCGTTCTTTAATTGTAATAACCGCTATTGTTATTACACTTCTTTCCCTACTACTGATTCCCCGGCTTCAGGTAAATTCCAATGTGGATGATTACGTCCCCGATACTATAAAAAATAAGGTGCACCTTAAAGAGCTGGATAGCATTTTTGGTGGAAGCGAGATGATATTGCTGATGTTGCATTCAGAAGATGTCGTTAAAACAGAAACATTGAACAGGCTCGAATCACTTGCAGCTGAACTCAGTGAGCTGGAAGGTTTAGATCGTATTATTTCTCCATTTAGTGCACAGGAAATTACCATAGAAGACGGTATGATGTCCATGGAGCCTTTCTTTGAAGAAATCCCGGATAATAAAGCCGATTACGAAGCATTAAAAACAAAGATTTCGGCAAACAGTATGACCAATAGGTTCTTTTCGGACGATTTTAGCCTGGTCTCCCTCGTGCTGATAAAAAATACCAAAACACCGGATAAGATTATAGATGATATAAAGGGAATTGTAACAAATCATCCCGGAGCTGAAGAAGTGCTCTTAGGCGGATTACCCTTTATCCGCTATTCTATTGAAGGAAATATAATTAAGGATTTGGTTGTACTTCTCCCCATTGCCATGTTCCTGATGGTATTTATGCTATATTTTTCATTTAAGGAATGGAAAGGGGTATTTATGCCCTTTCTGATCGTTTTAATGAGCATTATTCTCTCCTTTGGATTGATGGCCTTTTTAGGCTGGAAAATTTCGCTCTTTAGTATTCTAATGCCCATCATGATCATTGCTATTGCTAATGATTATGGGATTCATCTTATTGCACACTACCAGGAATTAGCAAGAGGAGAGGAGAAGCTTTCGATGAAACAAATCTGTAAACAAATATATATTGACCTTAAAAAACCGATTTTTATAACCGGGATAACTACCATCGGGGGGATATTGGGGCTTCTGAGCCATACCATGATGCCTGCTGCAGAACTGGGGGTACTAACCGCTATTGGTATAGGGTTCGCCTTGTTATTAAGTCTATGGTTATTGCCGGCAATGCTTTCATTTTTTAAACCAAAACGCGGCTCAGATAGGCAGGAAACAAAGAAAGCTCCAGTCCTTGAACGGTCGCTCGAAAAGATGGGAAATTGGGTAACCACAAACCCGAAAAAGATCCTTACAATTTCTGTATTTACGGCAGTAATTGGGGTGATTGGAATATTTTTCCTGGATGTTGATACCAATGTTGAAAGTTATTTTTCGGCTAAGTCCGAAGCGGGACGTTCTACCCGCTTAATCAATGAAAAATTTGGAGGCTCACAGTTTATATCTGTACTATTTTCCGGGGATGTGCTCTCGCCTGAGGTGATGAATCGGATGGCCCATTACGAAAGCGAAATTATTAAGGATCCTGCAGTAGGCCTTGTTAGTTCTCCCGTTGCCCTTGTCAAAGAATTGAGTAAAGGATTTTATGAACCCGAGGAGGAAGGATATAACCAAATTCCTGATACTTCAGAAGAGATATATCAGTTTATCGAGATCTTTTCAATGGGTGGGAATGAAGATGATATTTCTCAATTTCTTGATTATAATTATGAAAACGCCCGGATCTTAATAAGCCTTAAAGATGGTAGTAATAGTGCTAATAAAAGAGTGCTTGCAAAGCTTAATGACCTAACCGGGGATGATCCTGATCTCCGATATGCCGCCGGGGCCGGACTTACGGAAATTGAATTGGCAGATATGGTCGTCAAAGGGCAGCTTAAATCCCTGATTTTTGCACTGGCTGTGGTCTTTATCATTTTGAGTTTTGTTTTTCGTTCCCCCAAAGCAGGATTACTCTCTACCTTGCCAATTACAATTGCAATCGTTGTTCTATTTGGGTTAATGGGCATATTTGGTATATCCTTAGATATAGCCACCGCCCTGTTATCTTCAATAATGATAGGAGTAGGGGTAGACTATACCATTCATTTTTTGTGGCGTTTTAAAACCGAAAGATCTAAAGGTTTTGATCACCGCAAGGCCGTGCAAATAACACTCAGTACCTCGGGTAGGGGAATTATTATTAATGCGCTTTCTGTAATAGTTGGTTTTATGCCCCTGATCTTATCCAATTTCACCCCGCTGAAGTACTTTGGCGCGTTAATTGTCATTTCAATCACTACTTGTTTGATTAGCTCACTATTTTTGGTTCCCGCCATTGTAATTTTAACCAAGCCCCGGTTTCTTGAATAAGACGGTTTGTCAAAAAGGTCAAAGAAAAAATAGCACTAATTAAGTACTAAATGATGTTTGGAATAGTACTTGTAACGTATAAATAGAATTTATTGGGCTTGTAACCGTTATATTCAGACCTGAAATACTTCTTAAATACTACTTTTGAAGTATTGTATCTTTGTTAGGTTAGAATTATTTTTATTAAAATTTTATATTATTAAAAAAATAGCATTAGGCAGGCTTGATTTTAATCAAATTTCCTTATAATCTTCAGAAGAATAAGGATTATCCTTTAAAAAATTGGTAATATTGCGCTCTATGTTAAATCTTAAATTTGTAGTGTTGTTCGTAGCTTTTTCTCTGCCCATAATGGGACAGAATAATGCTGAAGAAATTTTTGAAAAAGCAGCGGATCAACTTTTGACGGAAAATTTGGAACTCTCCATTGCAATAAAGGAGATAGCCAGTAATGGAAAGTCTAAAGATAAGCAGTATAATGTACTGATAGGCAAATTTGGTGGGATGGAAAAAACCAAAACGGTAGTACAGCAACCGGATAAATTAAAGGGGATTACCATAGTGATAACCAGTTATCCGGATGAACTGGGTTTGATTGAGATATTTACACCAGCTAATGGAAAAATCAGAAAAATGAAGGCTACTTCTAAAAATATGGAATTAGTTAATTCCGGAGTTTCCATTGCAAATTATACCTCGAAAGATCGGGATCAGTTAAGTTTCGAATTCAAAGGTAATGAAGAATTTGATGGAAAATCCTGTTACAAATTACAGGTTAACGATCTTCTTGACCTTGAAAATGGTAAAACCGAATATTTAATTGAAGAAAATACTTATCGCATTTTAAAAATTATAGCCTTTAATGAAGACGGCACCGCAAAAAGTAGTACAACCTATTCTGATTTTCAACCTATAGGGCAACCTAAGGGGAAAATCCAACCCATGTTTATGGTTAATAAGGATCTTAAAAAAGCAAAGCACAACGAAATAAAAGTTTTAAAGATTAGTGCCAGGCCCAATTTAAAAGAAGAAAATTTTAATATCGAACCCGTAATCAATTAAATTAATATTTTGGCACAGGCCATACTAAATAATTTACCATGTCAATAAAGAAGTCTATTTTAAAACCGGATGAGATGGCAGCACTTCTGAAACTTAAATTTGGAAGTAAAAAAATCATGGGTCCGCGTAAAAATGGAAAAATCAGTAATAATGGTAACCTTGCTTTTTGTTATGACACCCTTGATAAAGTATCCAGATCATTTGCAGCCGTAATCAGGCAGCTTCCTGATGAGATTAGTGATGTGGTATGCCTGTTTTACCTTATTTTACGCGCGCTCGATTCCATAGAAGATGATATGGATCTGGCTCAGGACGTTAAGACAAAACTGTTAAGGGAATTTCACACAAAAAATTATGAAAAAGGCTGGAATCTTTCAAACGTGGGTGATAAACAAGAATATAGAGACCTCCTGGCCAATTATCACAAAGTAATAGAGGCATTTTTAGAGCTTGATGTGAAGTATCAAAAAAGTATTACGGACATCTGTAAGAAAATGGGCAATGGGATGGCAGATTTTGGAGAGAAAGAAATTACAACCCTGGAAGATTACAACCTCTACTGTCATTATGTGGCAGGATTGGTTGGGATAGGCTTATCCGAAATTTTTGCGGCTTCAGGGATAGACAACAAAGAATTGGAGTCTCAGGTAGCACTCTCTAATTCCATGGGCCTATTTTTACAAAAAACGAACATTGTAAGGGATTATAAAGAAGATCTGGATGAAAAAAGGTTCTTTTGGCCAAAGGAAGTTTGGTCTTTATACAGTCCCAGGTTTGAGGACTTTCCCTTGAATCCGGAAAAACCGGAGTCAATCGCCTGTTTAAATCACATGGTAAATGACGCACTTTCTCATGCTACAGATTGCCTGGACTACCTGAAAATGTTGAAAAATGAACGTGTATTCAGATTTTGTGCAATACCGCAGGTAATGGCCATTGCCACCCTTGCAGAAGTCTACAATAATCATAAGGTTTTCACTGAAAATGTAAAGATAAGAAAGGGACTTGCGGCAAAACTAATTGTAAGGGCCGGGTCTATTCAAGAGGTGGTAAAAACATATAAAGAAATGGCCTCTGTAATTGCGAATAAAATTACATTTGGATTACCTAATGCTGAAGAGACTTTAGAATTAGTACAGAAAATTAATGACTTCTGTGAATTGGCCTTGACCGAAGCCAATAAATCCCCGGAAATTGCTTGAAATGATACTAAATTTCAGCATTGATATTTAAGCTGAATTTCTAAAATCGGCCTTTTTTGATTTAATTTTAAATCGGATATACTGGCCAAGTATAAATAAGAAATCATTAAGAGGTATCATTTTAAAAGTTTCTTTAAAAGGGATCACGCCGTTTAATTTTAGATTCGCTCTTTTGATCCAGTCAAGGGTCATTTCATTTCGCATCCAATATTTACTGTCTTCACCCATTGCATTTAACCACTTAACGCCACCATCCCATTTACCCGCGCTGCGAATAAAATAGAGGGAAAAAGCTCCAATTATTTTCTGAAAATTAATCGTTTCCTGATCCTTTAGAGAATATGCCAGTCTTTGTAACGATTTTTCATCCAGAGATTTTGTTTTCATAACTTCCCTAATACCATCTGCGAATGCCCGGTGTTTCATTAATATTTCATTAAAACCCATTCCACAACCATCCGGGTTGAGCATTCCGGAGGATCCAAAAAAGATGACCTTGTCCAGTGCATATTTCTTCAATGTTCCGGAAACAATAGTACCCTCTAGTATACCAATTTGTTCTGCGTTTGGCTGGAATTCATTTATAAATCTTTTAAATTTCTCCTTCAATTCCTTCGGGTTGCCATAGGTGTTTTTCTGTCCTTTGAAAGCATATATATTGGTTACATTTTCACTATGGGGGTGGATGCCAATATAGGTATTCTCTTCATCATTTAGTGGCAGGTATTCCAGCTGAAATGGGTTGTCCAGAGACAAATTATTCATTCTGGCTCCATAAATAACCCATGCATCTTTCCTTTTTACAAGCTTATTCTTTTGCAGAATAGATGAATTTATTCCCATGGAATCAATAAGCAGACTGGCTCTGTATTTGCACAAATTTGTTTCAACTACTATTTCGTTGCCATTTAAATAATACGATATAAAAGCTTCGTGTTTAACCACTGCTCCATTGTATTTGGCTCGGTCCATCCAAATCTCCAGGACTTTTTGCTGATCAAACACCACGCAATCGTCTTTCATAAAATGTTCTGCTGTTGGGGCAGTAAACTTTATGTATTTTGTGCGAACAGCAATAGCTTCTTCTAAATCATATTTGATAGCCCTATCCTCGTAGCTGTACCATGTAGCTTGCGTGGTACCGGGCTTCTTCCTCTCTAAAATTAAGATGTTGAAGTTTTTACTTAATTCTGCTGCCGCGGACATACCCGCAGGCCCACCACCCGCTATGATAATATCAAAGAATTGCATTTTGTTTAATATTAGCAGTTTAAGCTAATGCAAAATTAGATATTCAAAAAGATAATTGAGCTACTAAAGTGGTAAATGTTTGGATTAATTTATTTTATAAAATATAGTAGTCTTCACCAATAAGTGGCTCCAGGAGCTGATTAACTAAATTGTTTTCCAATTTTATGATATCACCCCGTTGAATTAATTATTTGGAATTGAGAATTACCGGCTATTAAGATACCTTCCATTTGCGGACCGATTTGTGAATTAATTCTATTGTCACGCCAAAAAATGGACTGTGATTCGCAAGTTTAATTTCTTGATATAACTGCTTTGTGCATTAAATAACCGTGATACCAAGGCTATGTCAGCATTAAACTTTATTTTTGAACCTTGATTAAAAACTTACGTTATGTCCATTGACAAAACGCTTTTGAAAACCGAAAATTAAAATTTACATTTTATGAAAACATTTAAAATTTATGCCATTGCTTTATTCTTTTGTACATGCTTAACGTCTCCTTTGCTGGGACAGGAAGTGGATAGTACAATAGAGCCAAGAGAAAGATTAACGCTGGTAACCATGCAGGGAACGGTTACCGAGATTGTTAAGGAAACACGAGAAATAACATTGAAAGGTGGTGATGGAGAATTGGTGACGATTACAGCTGGCCCGGAGGTTAAGCGATTTGATGAAATTGCGGTAAAAGATATAATCACTTTTGATTATTACACCTATTTAAAGGCTGAGTTCAGAGAACCAACATCCGCAGAAAAGGCAGAACCACTGGTAGTCTTAGAAGGGGAAGACAGAGCTCCGGCAGGTGAAGCTCCTGCAGCCGCAGTCGGTGAAATGATCAAAGCTGTGGTAACCATTGAAGTTCTTAATAGACCTCAGATGTTTGCTGTTGTAGAAGGTCCTAATGGAAACTATTTAACGATCCCAACAAAGGACGCTGCCTTTATGGAAAAGCTGCACATAGGACAAGTATTAATCCTGACTTATGCAGAAGCTGTCGCTGTTTCCTTGTCGAAAGTGGAATAGTAGAATTTGTTTAAATACTGTCCTGAAAATATCTGGGGGAATGTTTTGCATTCCCCTATTTTTTTGATCTTTATTATCAAATTCAGACGATATTCTGAAGTGAAAACTTAGCCATAAATTAATCGCGTTGGTAGTTAAATTAATTAATGCTTAATTCAAGGAACTTCAATGAAATAATTGAAAGATTATAACATTCTTTTTAGCTATTTATATTTTTTAAGTTTATTTTAATCGAATCAACTTAGAGAAAATGCGCTTTAATATCCTTGTTATTTTATTAGTTCTTTCATCTTCAATTTATAATTGTGGATACGCACAGGAGCTCGAACCACGGGCCCTTACCAATTTACCTAAAGAGTTTAATTTTATTGGACTAGCCTATGCTTATGCCTCCGGAAACACACTTCTGGATCCCTCTTTGCCCTTGGAAGACTTTAACGGCAGAATAAATACGATAATCCTGGCCTATGTACGAAGTGTAAATTTCTTTGGGAAATCGGGAAAAGTGGATGCCATACTACCCTTTGCAGGAGGAGATTTTACAGGTATTTTTGCAAACACTTCTTTTGAAGATTCGTATACCGGATTTGGAGATTTA
>NZ_CAMYKG010000060.1 GCF_947258925.1 uncultured Eudoraea sp.
TTAATAAAATTTATTATTTGAAATAAATTGATGAGTAAGTACCCGGTGGAACCCAGTAAATAATCGAATTGGAGCATCTTGTTATCTTGGGATTTCAGACATAGCTATTTGATTAGCTTTGATATAATAATAGTTTTTCCTAAATTTATACGATAAAGAATTACATCCATTGTGCTTATTTGTATTAAAAATCGCAAAGAGGTGTACAGCTTAAAATTAGCAAGTTAAAATGTTGTAAGAGAGTGTGTTATGACCTTATTTTTAGGTCTGCCACCCCGACTTAATAGAGGTCGTCACGCTCGAGGCGTGATCACCCGGACAAAGAGAAGCCAGACAATTATTTGTCTGGCTTTTATATTTTGTACTTTTCTAAGACAATGGAATTATCTTATTTTAACGAGGGCTGATATCCATAAGGAAACCCGGCTAACAGCTATTCTACAGTAACATTAAATGTTGTCTCAATGTCCGTCTCACCGCCTGCATCGCCAAGTCCCGTATTGGGTTTTGTCGGCTCGTGGCGTAAGGTAAACGTAAGCGTTCCTGAACTTGCTGCTCCGGCGGTTAAGGTGAACGCCGTTCCCAATGGATTGCCATCACCATCAAAATTGGCATATTCGGTCGTTACATCGAGACCACCGCCAATGGTATAGAAAAACTGGTGTTCGCCGCTTTCCTCTTCCACTTCTTCTGTGATGTCCTCCGCAGGGGTTACTGTCTCGTTCAGTACTACGATATTGCCACTATAGGTGACACCTGCCGCCAGGTTTCCGGAAACCTGAATTTCCGGGGCATTGGGACCATCTCCGTCCAGATCACGGGTCTGTAATGTAATAGCGTCTCCTCCGCCATTAGGTGCAAGGGTTACCGTTAAGGTGGTAATGATTTCTTCCTCGTTTACAGGTAACGGTGCATTGTCGTCATCGGAACAGGCTGTAAACAAAAGGCCTGCAATTAATATTAGGCTTAAAGATTTTAAATTTCTCATTTGTTTCTAAATTTAAAAAATTAATAATTGATTTTAATATTTACTAAAAAATTCCTGCCCAAATCGTCTGCGTAATAGCGCAGACGGTTCAGGTAATTGCGGTATGAGGTGTTCAACAAATTAGATACTGTAAGCCCAAGGCTAAGAGTCGAATTTGTTCCAACGTCAAAATCCATTTCTGCGTAAAAGCTGAGCAAATTATAGGCATCTGGTGGTGTACTCACATCCACTGTTTCAATAGTTCCTGTTTCAGGCAAAAACACCTCAAAGTTGTTATCCGGAAATTCATTCTGACGGAAAACGTATTCGTCCTGGATTTCCAATCGTAGATTGTTTAACCTCGGGTTTTTATAGACCAGCCCGTTTGTAGTACTAACCGGAGGCATATTTATCAATGCCTCATCAAGGACTCGGTCATAACCCTTGACCATTGAAAACTGATGGTTGAACCTGAAGTTTTCAGCAAAACCGATAGAAGCGTCGATATCAAAGCCTAACAACCGGGCATTGGTCTGGCGGTATTCCCAAACTTGAAAATTACCTCTAATGGTTTGCTGAATACCTGTAGGCTCAATAACGATAAAGTCCGTAATGGTATTGATAAAAGGATTTATTGAAAAGTTGAAGTTATCACTGTCTTTTTGAAATGTAAACGAGACTTTATGACCAACTTCCGAATTGAAACGTAAATCGCCCAGCTCTATACGGGATGCCGAATGGTGCAGGCCTTCACTGAAAAGTTCGGAAGGATTTGGGGCTCTTGATGCCAGTGAATAGTTGAAAAACAATTTATAATTCTCACCAAATAGGTAGGTAGCACCTAAAATTGCTGAAGTATTATAAAAATTCAATTGCGGGTTTGTCAAAATCTGATTGCCCACTTCCTCAACCACTATGTCGGGAAACAGCTCATCATAATTACGGGATTCCCAAAAGGAGGTTCGGTAAAACTTTAACACATCCATATAGGTATAGTCAAAACGCCCTCCGGCTTCTAATAGCCATTGATCATTTAATCGGAAATCTGCTATGGCGTATACTCCCAGGTCGTATTTGTCATAATCGGGTATCAATCGGCGTACTCCTGTACCCGGGTCTGCAAAGTTATTTTGATACCTTGCCATGATACCCGTTTTGATATTAAGGGCGTCGGATACGTTTGATACCAAATCCAACATCAGGGTATGGGTGTCTAGCTGCAAATCCAGAGAAGCATTGTCCCTATCATCACCTCTTCTTACATCAAATTCCAGGCGATTGTTTCTTTGAAAATCATATTGCAGGCTCAATTTTCCGAAACCATCAAATCTTTTAAAACCTTTTATTCGCGCCAAATTATGTTTTACATCTTGTTTGGGCGCATTTATCTGGTATGTAAAATCATTGATAATTAATGGCACGTCGCTGTTTATAGCACGTATTTGGTCTTCTGCACCGCCCAAATGAGAAGCCCTTAATATCCCTATTTCATTGCTAAAGAAAGAATAGTATGCTTCTATCCCATAATCGAAACGGTTAAGACCTGCGCGCAAAGAAGCGTTGCCAGCAAAAATGCCTGTATTGCTCAAGACATAATCCGGTGCCTGAAAATCGCCAAATCGTTTCAAAGTTCCCTGCACAGTGGCATACCAGCCGCTTTGGAAGCTTTTGGTCAATTGCGATGTAAAGGAAGAACCTCGCCCATTCGTTGCTACTGTAACTAAGGTATTTCCATAAAGCCTATCCTCTAAAGGAACTTTTGAAGCTTCGGCAACAATGACACCACCCAATGCATCTCCACCGTATTGCAAAGCCCCGGAACCCCTTATTAAGGTAAGATTGCCAACCGAATTGATATCTATATTTGGAGCATGCTCTGCTCCCCATTCCTGGTCTTCCATCCTTACACCATTGTTAATAATGGTAACACGACTACTATGTAATCCATTAATAAGGGGCTTAACGACCGTATTTCCCGTACTAAGCGATGAAACGCCACTCAAACTATTCAAGGCATCTCCCAGGGAGCCGCTACTAAAGCGTTCGAGCTCAGCTTTTGTAATCTTACTTTCGAAAAAAGTATTGGTCTTGTTCCGAAAAGCTTCCCCTTCGAGGGTTACCTCTTTAAGCTCTTCCAAATGATGTTCCAAACGGAATGTTTTGGTTGTATTGCCTGATATGTTTACTTTAAATCCTTTGGTCAGACAATATGGATGTGACACCTGTATCCCATAAGTGTCTTCACATAAACCAGAAATACTGAATTTTCCATCAATATCGGTCTGTACAGCTTGCTCAGTGCCGGCAACGATGAGGATGGCTCCCGCTAGTGGCGACCTATCATGAAAGTCGATCACAGTACCGGAAAGCGTATAATTACATTGTTGTGAAATAGATGGAATACTGCTTAACAGAAGCAATAATAGTGCATAAAAGCGCATATGATTTCTTAATTAAAATAAAACCGGGTTCGAGTTCTTTAACTAAGAAAATGTGGTGGCGCCCTAAGTTGGGTATTGGTTATTTTGAAAGAATGAAAAAGTAAGGAAGAAAATTGCTTTTCAACCTTTAGCGGAATATCGGCAAATACCAGGTCTGGATATTCAACTATGTCATAATCTAGCGGAGTGAAATTAAAATCGCATATCTGGCAATCGGATACATCGTTGTGGAAGTGCGTGCTCTGATTTGTGCAGATAACCGATTCATGACCTTGAAAGATATGGGAAATCTGAATCACAGTCGGTAACATCAATGCACACAATAGCACCAATGAAGCAACAGCATGTCTTATTTGATTTCCTTTTGTCATTTAAATATCTCTTTCTTGAGATCGCAATTCTGTGGCAAAGATATAAAACAAATTTTAGCATTTCCTTAAATAAAATTAAAAGGCTGTAGAATGGATTAGTGGTGGGATACTGCGACCACAACTACTTTTATCGAGGAGAAACTTCGTTATACGAACCCCAGCAAGAAATCCAATCACGAAACTGGCCGGATTTTTTGTTTCACAACGCTTCAACCAAAAAGTAACCCTATCTTCCCTGATGCTTATAATAGAAATTGAAAATCTTTACCAGATCATCTGGATTGTCAATTTTTAGCTTATTTTCTTTAATATACTTTTTTATTGATTTTGCATCATCTTGAAAAAATGCAATAAATGAGGACATTTTTTGCGGGATGATCATAAGTCGGTCTGACCTGTTTTTTGCATCCTTAAAATAAAACTCGCTTCTGACTTTTTTAAACTTTGCGGGCTCTCCATCTGCATATCCCTGTGCCTTAACTTTTTTAAAAAACCTTTTCTTTTCTTTTAGATAGATTTTATAATTCATAGTACTATCCAATAATTCAAAAAAAGAAGCATTTTCATTTCCTTTAAGATCGGTATATTTAAGTGTTGAGAAGACTTTACCTGAATTATCCAACAAAGTGATTTTGTATCTTTTGAAGTTATCCAGAACTACCACTTTAGTTTCATTGATCAAAACCTCAACGTTTCCTTCTACCGCATCGAACCTTACCAATTGGGACTCTTTAATACTATTGATTTTGGCTGCTTTGAAGCCTTCATACAAATATGGGGATCCCTCAGGAGCATTATATTTGGTTTTATACATATTGGCCGGGTAGTAGACAGCGCCAAACTCTGTTCGCAATTGTTGTTGTGCGTTAATAGTCAGGTGGACCAGGAAAAACCCGAATAAAAATATTGATTTCATATGTGTAGAATTAAGTTCAATTCGAATTTATTACAACTACTAGCAAGGATCAAAAAGCATACCAAATAAGGGATAATTTCAAAGAATTACAGAACCTATGATTTCAGTTCCGGGAGGTTCATTTTTTTCAGGATATGCTGAAATCGTTGTTCATTACGCAAAAAGTCAAAAAGTGGATCTATACTAATATAGGGCATATTGCTATCGTGTTCTTCATAGGCTTTTTCAAGCCATTCCAGAGCTTCTTCTTTCATTTCAGCGCGGCAATAAAGTGTTGCAATCTGCCATGAAGGAAAATAGACTGAATCGCGATGAGAGATCATTGCTTCCGCAACCCGCACCATGGCCAAATTGTAGCCTCCCTCTTTAAGGCCTTCATCCATGGCATTAAGGGCCAGCTCATTGTTTTTCAATTGGTATATTTTTTTTGCGATTTCATAGGATTTTTGCTTATCGCCCAATTCCTGATAGACCGCCCATAGTGCCGGCAAGGCGATCCCTTGATCCGGTTCTATTTCATAAAGTTTGAGCAACAATTCCAATGCTTCATCATACTTTCCTGCATTTTTAAGCGCCTGTCCATGCACAGAAATATATAGGGTATTAAATGGATCGAGTTCCATAGCAAGTTCGCTATGTGGAAGGCCCAAATCAGGTTTGCCCATTATGGCTAAAAAATGCGAGTAATATACCTGTGAGAAGCCGTAGTTAGGATTTATTTCAATTGCTTTCAAAAACTGCTCTTCAGCTTTTTTCCAATTCCATTCTCCCCAAGTATATTTTATGGCCATATGCGCATGAATTTCCACAAGGGAACTGTCAAGTTCCATAGCCCTCTTACGCGCGGCTTCCGCCTTCTCAGCGACCTCAGCATAGGGTAAAAACCCATGTTGCATGTAACCACCCCAGGTCAGGGAAATACCTAAATAAGCAAGGGCATAATCAGGATCAATTTCTCTGGACAATTGGAAATAATCCATGGCACGGTCCAAATCTTTTTTTGTGCCTAATTCCCAGTGTCCCATACCCCTCAGGTAGGCTTCATAAGCATCGGGGTCTATCGGTTTAGTTTCGGAAAGTAATTTTTCCTCCCCAGGTGTCAGATTTATGTTAATTTGCTGAGAAATCTCTCTTGAAATTTTTTTGGTGAGATTAGATATCTCTGCTTTCTCAATATTAAAATCGTGCACCCACAATTGCTTCTCTTCCGGAAATGCACTTACCAATTTTACCTGAATACAAATATTATCTCCATAGCATGTGACAGAAGTTTCTACGGCGGCATCTACATTAAGTTCAGTAGCGATTTGTGGAATAGATTTTTCCGCGTTTCGGTAAGCGTTGGCTGTTCGTTTGGAAGGCACCCTCAATGCACTTATTTTTCCAACATCCCCAATTAAAGCATCATGAATACCTGCAACTACATATTCCAATGATTCATCACCGGTAAAATTATCAAATGGTAGAATAAGAAGTGACGAAATAGGCGTTGTCCCTGTTTTGGGAGAATTTTGGATCCAATAAACGCCTGCAACAAGTAAAAGCAAAAGAATGATATAGGTGTATACAGACCTGGCCAATTTATTTAGTAGGGATCTGCCTTTAAGTTGCTCTATTTTAGCCCGGGAAGGAATTGGGAGTCCTTCTTCAACTATACAATAGGTATTTACCTTATAATCAACATTCTTTAATTTTACCTCACCCAGATATTTCGTTTCTACAGTGCTTTTGGCGCGAATTGATTTTTGAATAGATTCAGAGATATAAATACCCCCGGGGTCTGCAACTGATTGTAACCTGGAGGCAATATTTACACCATCCCCAAAGATATCTTCGTGATCAAAAGTGATATCCCCCAGATGTAATCCAATCCGGATTTTTTCTTTGATTTGTTGTCTTGCCCGTTTTTGAATTTCGATGGCACACATCACCGAATCAATGGCAGTATCAAACTGGGCTAGCATACCGTCGCCCATTTCTTTGATAAGATTGCCTTTAAATTTATTGATACTTTTGATATGAATATCCCGGCTTTTTTGCAATACTCCTAATGCCTTATCCTCATCTGATCCCATCAAAGCAGTATAGCCGACGATGTCGGTAAACATAATTGCGGCCAGTTTTTTTGTTGCAGGCATTTATGACTTATCGTTTTAAGCGGTCAAATGGCAAACATTGATTATATAATTTATTGAAAATAATTAACAATAGATAACTCTGCCATGATTTTTATCATTACTGCGGTCTGAAATACCTCTATTTGTAGTAGGAGTTCTGGTAATACTTTTACCTCTTGGAATATTGTAGCAAATTCATATTATTCCATTTAATCTTCATTAAAGATTAACTAGAAGGCTAAGACCTAACAAACAAGACAAAGCGACAATATCCAGTGCCGGGTTTAATTCATAATCCTGTATTCATTGGGTGTATATCCCACTTTATTTTTGAAAAGTCTGGTAAAATGCTGTGGATATTTGAACCCCAGCTCATAAGCAATCTCACTTAGCGATTTGTTGTGATCAAATATTTTTTCCTTAGCAACTTCAATAAGTTTAGACTGAATATGTTCATGGGCACTTTTACCCGTTTCCTTTTTAACCAGGTCCCCAAAATAATTTGGAGAAAGGTGCTGCTCCTCTGCAAAATAACTAACCGAAGGTGTGCCCTGTTTTTGAGGTTTTTCGGAAGTAAAATAATCATCGAGGAGGATTTTGAAATTTTCAATAATGCCCTGATTTAAAACTTCCCGAGTGATAAACTGCCGGTCGTAAAAACGTACGCAATAATCCAAAAAAAGTTCAAGGTTTGCCACAATCAATTTTTTACTGTGCCTGTCAATGGTTTGCTCCAATTCAAATTGAATCTTGTCCAACAAACTTATAATCACTTTTCGCTCTTTCACCGAA
>NZ_CAMYKG010000061.1 GCF_947258925.1 uncultured Eudoraea sp.
GGGGAAGACCGAATAGAGTTAGAAGTAGATGAAACTACCAGAACAGACACATTGCTTGTGGTTACCGTACCACCCTTTATTAGCAACCCGAATGTTGTTGTAAATACTGCTCCCTTGGCCGGCACTGTAAACAATGGGGGCGATTCCAATGCGCTGCCAATCATTGAGGATGGAAGAATAGCGTTGAGAATTACCGCAAATGAAGTGGAAATAGAATACGGCCAAGCCTATGAAGATAAATTTGACTTCACCGTACAAGGACTTCCCGCACCTTACGCAGATGGTCTTCCCGATGACAAAAGCCTGAACGAGGTGCTTCTAGAATTGGGGCTTTCTCCATTGCCTGAAATTATATTTGATACCAATGCTGAACCTCCATATCCCAGAGTAAGTAATTATACAATTTTTCCATGTTTTGAGGGTACGGTAAACTGTAGTACAACAAAGGTCACAGAACTCCCGGAGTATATAGTAACTTTTAAAAGCGGCTCTCTTTCGGTTGCTAAAAAGGCACTCGAAATTATACCTGATCCCCTTGAGGTTACTTATGGGGAAGCCATCAATCTGAATCTGAGTTATAACTACATTACTGCGGGCATAACAGACAATGAAGCTTTCCTTTCAGCTATCTCGGAGGCACATTCCGTTACTTTCTATCCTGAGAATACACTGGCTCTGATCAATGGTTTTAAAGCCCTGGTCAACGATGAACAGCTGGCCATACTAAACCTTCTTGAGGATGGTAGCTGGATTTCTACGGAACGAACCCTTCAAAATGGCTTCAAAGCCCTGGTTAATGAAATGAACCTTGTCAATCTCAATACCTCCCATTTTGATGATTATTCCGATTATCTGACCAATGGTTTTAAGGCGCTTGTGAATGATTTTAAAGCCTTGGTAAACAGTGAAGATCTCTTTAATGGAAATGCCTCCTTCGGTACTATTACAAATGGGTTTAAAGCCCTTGTAAATGATAGCAATGTGGGTGGGGCAGATGATCAGAATGACTATTCGGAGGTCTTTGCAATTGTCTATGATGGTGACGGAGATGAGCCAATTTCCCGTTTCTACTCACTGAACCTGATAACCGGACTCGACGTTACTCTGTCTCCTGAAGTTCACTCTTCTTTTCCGGGTACCATACTAGATCCAATTGCCTATAATTTTGACATCACTTACAGTCCGGGTACGATTATTGTTAATCCTTCCACACTTACGGTTTCGATAGGCGACCTAGTTATCGATCAGGGGGATGAGATAGACCCATCCCTCATTGATATTAGGATAGAGGGCTTCGAATATGATGAGACAGCAGATGATGTATTCCCAGGCGGTATTCCTTATGTATATAAAGATGCTGATGGTAATGATTATACTCCAGGGGCATCCGGAATATTCTTTATTTCAATTGATGAACCTCAGAATTACAGTATCACTCCCGACCGTATAGGCACCGTTTACATCAATCCCACGGGTAATAATCTGCGCAAGATCAGAACCTACCTGGACTGTGTGGAGGAAAGTTTTGGTGATCCGAGCGGGCTCAATTATATAGCGCATTACCGTTATATAAACCCTAATGATGAAACCATATATATTCTGGAGGGTCCTGAGAATCAACTCACAGGTCCGGCTGACAGCAGTGGAGAACTTCCCTTTATTTTCCTTCCGGGAGAGAATACCTTCCAGATCCGATTTGACGGAAATACCCTGAAGTGGGAACTGACGAGCAGAGACAGCACGCATAAGAGTTCCACAACCTCCCAGGCCAATTCAAATTCGAATCGATGCGATGCAGGGTTTATAACCAGCGAGTTCTTCGAGAGCTCTTTTATCATATATCCAAACCCTACAAATGGTATCTTATTTATAGATCAGAATTTATCTGAATGGGTTACTCTCGATGTCTTCGATATATTTGGTATCTTACACCTATCGTCAACCCTGGATGGAAGATCCGGACCGGTAACACACGAAATCGACATGAGTGGATATTACGACGGAATGTATATCCTCCGTTTTAGTATGCAGGATGAAGTTCAGGTATACAGTGTTATAAAGCAATGATTAAAGAAAAAAGAGCATTAAGTTATTGCGACGGCTATACCTACAGTGTTTTACTGATGGTAGCATTGCTTTTTTTATCCTTTGGGATACAGGCCCAGGCAATACAAATAGATAGCTTAAAATCCATCATCGAAAAGGGAAAGCGCGATACTGCTGCGGTAAATACGCTAAACCGACTTAGTCTGGCGGTCCTTTCAAATGAGGATATAGAAAATGCAATTGCCTATGCCATAGAAGCTAATGATATGGCGGCTGATATCAAATACGATGCAGGGCAGGCACTAGCTCAGAAATATATAGGCCTGGGCCATTATTACCAGGGAAATTACCTCGCGGTCATGGACTACTGGACCCAGTCCCTGGAAAGTTTTGAAAAAGTCAGGGATACCAGCGGGATGGCCAATATACTCAACAATCTTGGGGGTGTCTATTTAAGTCAGGGGGGAAGTGAAAAGGCCCTCTACTATTATTTGCAGTCGCTCTATTTTGCAGAGAAAACAAAGGACACATTTAGGATCACCTCGGTGTTGCCTAATATAGGTGCGGTCTACGGCGACCTTAAAGACTATGACAAAGCCCTGGAGTACTTCGAACGTCTGGAAAAGTACCTACCTGCTCTTCAAAACCCACAGATCACTACCTACTACTATATGGGTGTGGGCGAAATCTATAACAAGCTACAGCAATATGACCGTGCCCTGTTAGCCTATCAATGGGCCTTACCCTTAACAGAGAATACATCCGATTACGCACATATCCTTAAAGAAATGGGAGTAATTGAAAATGCCATGGGTAACCGCGATAAAGCCATTGACTATTTAAATCTATCGTATAAGACCGCCAAAGAGAAAAATCAGCAGCTGGAGACCCTCAACGCACTTATCGGCCTGGGGGGGATGTACAAAAATACTGACTTTAAGAAAGCTGTTGATCTTTACAAGGAGGCAGAATTCCTGGCTGAAGAACTTCAGACCAACAAGGGTCTGAGAGATATCTATCAGGGGTTGTCCGAAAGCTATGTGGCAATAGGGGATTACAATAATGCCTTTGACTACCAGACAAAGTTTCTGGCCCAAAAGGATTCCATATACAACATGGAAACTGATGACAAGATCAGAGGATTACAGTTCGATTTTGAAAACCAGCAGAATCAGGATAAAATAGGGCTCCTGGAGCAGGAAGCACAAATTGCTGACTTACAGGCCAAAAGGCAGAAGTATGTCATCTACGGAACTGTTTTAGGACTGCTATTAGTCTTTGTACTTGCTGTAGGGTCCTATAAACGCTACCGCTACGTTAAGAAAACCAATAAGATCATCGAAGAGGAAAAAAACCGATCTGAAAACCTCTTACTAAACATTCTCCCGGATGAGACCGCCCTTGAACTAAAACAGAACGGAAAGGTAAAAGCCAAGAAATTTGAGTCGGTAACCGTAATGTTTACAGATTTTAAAGGCTTTACCAGCTATTCACAAAACCTGTCCCCGGAATTACTGGTTAAAACAGTGGATTATTATTTTTCGAAGTTCGACGCCATCATGGAGAAATACGGTCTTGAGAAAATTAAAACCATTGGCGATGCCTATATGTGTGCGGGGGGCTTGCCTTTTCCTACCAAGGACCATCCTTATAAAATGGTACAGGCCGCTTTTGAAATAGCCCGGGTGATGGAAGAGACCAAATTAAATCCACCTAAGGATATTGTGCCTTTTGATGTGCGAATTGGCATTAATACCGGGGGTATTGTTGCCGGTGTGGTGGGAACCCGCAAATTTGCCTATGACATCTGGGGAGATACGGTTAATGTGGCATCTCGTATGGAATCTTTATCAGAACCGGGAAGGGTAAATGTTTCTCAAAGCACCTATTTACTTATCCGAGACCGGTATAACTGTGAGCACAGAGGGCAAATACATGTTAAAAACAAGGGTATGATGGACATGTACTTTGTCAATGAAAAGAAAGAGGAACCTCCTATCAAATCTAAGAAAGAGAAGACTATAAGTGCATAATAAATGCTAAAAAGTTAGTTCTTAAAACTCTGCAATCATCCTAATAGCGCCGGTAACATTAACTTTTGAAGCCCCAAATTCACATCCTATCCCTGTTTGTAAAGACCAATGTTCAGAGAACTCCAAATGTACCTGCGGCATGGCGAGCAATTCGAGCTCCTCTTCTTCATCAAAATTCCCCGGGTCCGAATTATTGAATTCCAACCCAAGCGTAACACGTTTACTGATTTCAGCAAAAATCGTTGCGTTCAGAAGCAGTGTGGTTGTTTTATTCTGTGAATCTGAACCAAGCTGTTGGCGCAACCCCAGCATGGCAAGTATACTCCAAGTAGCATTGAATCTATAAGCAGGGATATAAAGCAGGCTAAGGTCCCATTTATCTGTGCTCCTTATTTTTTCTACCATGAATTGTACCCCATGGATAAAGTTTCCGGATTTGGATTTGCCGAAAGTATACTGCAAGGCCGCTTTTAAGGCTTCTAGTGTGTCATCTTCAATAGGCAGTTCAAATTCTACAGCAAAATTGTCCCAAATGGCATATTCAATTTCCGGAGCCCATTCTATATGTCGTGAAGAAGCATTATTCAAAGGAAATTCCGCAAGCACATTAATCTCCAGCTCACCTTTCCTGGCTCCCAATTCACGTACCAAATCAAAAATCATGGGTTCGGGAATATCATTAATATCCTCGGACAAGTGGTCCTGGGCCATTAAAGGCGACCATATTGTTAAAACACAAAGTACCACAAAATAGAAACGTAAGATGTATTTCATATAGAGCTGACCACTGTTAGCGATGTCGTTGGATTTGCATTTCTATTACTTTTCTAAAATACACAAAAGTTGGGAATGAAGAGTAGAATTAAAATAGAGTCATTGCTTCTTATTAGTGCCTCATATAATGGGCTGGAACTATGCACAAATTAAAAAGCTTTTGAATACAAAGATAAAACTAGTAGCGCCCTACGTATCTTTTCAAAATATGATTAAACAGGCTGCCTTTTGAGAAATAATCTAATAAAACTATTATAAATTCATGTAATTTGTTCAAAATGAATTTTACGGTTCTTTTTCCATATAAAATTAGGATATTGTGGCATCATGCTAAATTTTGATAATGTCCGCACCAAATACCTGACGTAAACCAGGTCTCATAAAATGAACATAACCGTTTCGACTTTATGCATAAAATAATCATAAACCAACATACCAAACTCAACTATGAAATTACAGTGGAAGAAATATTTGAATAAATGGTATTGATAAATAATGAAAATAATTAGTAGTTAAAGCTCATATTATCTTTACACCCTAAAATGAAAATCCTTAACACGACTTGCTTTTGCGGTAATATTTGGTAAAACATTAATTGTTAATTAAGGAATAGAAAGTGGTTGAAATTTAATTAAGCTTACAAATAAAATACTCATTTTTAGTACTTTAACACATTATTAGGAAGAATACATTAAATAGGGTCTACCTTTACACCATTAAAAGGTTAGAAAGCTTCCCTTTATTTCGATCTCCCCGGATCTTTAATTTACTCCCGCTCTCTTCAGTTTTTAATAGCAATAGTGCAAAAAAATATTTTATACGCCAATTATAGGAAGAAGAGATTCTGCTTTAGATGTACTTTTAAGTGAAAAGTAATTTTCTTTATCTGCTTCAATTAGTTTCTCTAAAAATTCTAAAATTATTTATCGGCCCACCCTCTTTAATGAACGAGGAATAAATATGTTCGTTAATTTCAAAAGCCGGTAAAAAGCTATAAAACTAAAATGATCTGATATTAAAAATCCAAAATTTTCAAAAAGAAGAAGTTCAGACTTTTCAAAGACCTTAAAAAAAAGGGTGAATACATATTTTAAAACAAATGATCTTAGTAAACATGCCAACATAAGCATGGTTTTAAAAACCATATTAATGTTATCATTATTTATTATACCTATGTTAATTATAAACAGTGGTCTTATAAGCAGTGCCGGATTTATATTTATCCTCTACATTATTAGTGGATTTGGCATGGCAGGAATTGGTATGGGTATTATGCATGATGCTATTCATGGCTCCTATTCTAAAAATAAATATGTTAATAAATACCTGGGGTACACCATGAACCTTATTGGCGCAAACTCAACAGTTTGGAGGATTCAGCACAATGTTTTACATCATACTTTTACAAATATTGATCAATCAGATGATGATATAAACCCTCCGTCTGTCCTGCGGTTTTCACCGCATGCAAAAAAGAACTGGTTGCATAAGTTTCAACACATATACGTCTGGTTTTTCTATGCGTTGTCTACTATTTCATGGATTACTTCTAAGGATTTTGTTAGAATAAATCGTTATAGAAAGAAAGGGTTTTTTAGTAAAAAAAATGAATTTAAAACAGAATTGGCAAAATTAATAGGATGGAAAATTTTCTATTATTCGTATGCACTAATCCTCCCACTTTTAGTAGTACCACTGGCACCATGGATAATTATTCTGGCTTTTCTAAGTATGCATTTTGTAACCGGTATTTTGATCAGTATTGTGTTTCAGGTGGCACATATTATGCCTAATGTAGATTTTCCATTACCTGACGGGGAAGGAATGCTGGAAGGAGACTGGCATGCACATCAACTGGCAACAACAAGTAATTTTTCACCTAAAAGCAGATTCTTATCCTGGTTAATTGGGGGATTAAATTACCAAATAGAGCATCACCTATTGCCTAATATTTGTCATATCCACTATAAGAAATTATCTGGTATTATAGAACTTACAGCCAAGGAATACGGCATTCCCTATCATACCAAAAAAACACTCAGAGCCGCTATTTGGGATCATATAAAAATGCTTCGAGAATTAGGCAGAGCAGAACCGGCTGTAACACCGGTATTAATCAATAAATAAAAAAATAATTAATAATAAATATTTAAATAATGACAGAAGGAACAGTAAAATTTTTTAATAGGACCAAAGGATTTGGTTTTATAAAACCAGAGAACGACAACGTAAAGTTTAATTTGGAAAAAGGACAAAAGGGAATGAACGCAGTAAATGTGGAAGTTGTCTAAAACCCGAAAACCAAAAATTTTAGGTAAAACCATCATAACTGATGGTTTTTTTTATTTCAGTAATTTGTATCAGAACATTAATTAGAATTAATAATACACCTTTAAAAGTACCTCAGCAATTGCAGAAAACGGATTATAAGAAATACTGCATAAAAATGGTGAAACCAATGATGTCTCCATCTTCCAAAGCCCCTTAGTTATCGCAAAAGTTTTCTGCTTTTTAATTTGTAAATTGGAGTAAATAAGAAACAATACATTATGTTATCCTACAGCTTCAAAATTCTTGCTTTAAATGCATGTATCATTGCCACAATGGCATTTACGGTCGGGACCCTTGCCCAAGACAAGGAAAATCCGAATTTCCGGGCTGGAATTGCTGCGTATCAAGCTAATAACCTACCCCTGGCTTATGAGGAGTTTCTCACAGCGGCAAATGATGGTCACGCCGATTCCCAATTTAATGTGGGTTTGATGTATGAGCAGGGTATAGGAGTAAGCAAGGATGAGATGGAAGCAATTGAATGGTATACCAAATCCGCTCTTCAGGATAATTCGGCTGCGCAATTTAATCTGGGGGTGCTTTATGAAAATGGACGTGGCACCCGGATTGATTATTCAAAAGCAAATAAATGGTATCGTAAGGCTTCGGTGCAAGGAGATCCGCTGGCTATTGGTAACCTGGGCATGCTCTATGTTCGCGGCCAGGGGGTACAAGAAAACAAAGTCGCAGGTGTTGCCCTGCTCCTGGTGTCGGCGACTATGGATCCATCACCTCAAAACCACGCTAAGCGAAATATTTCATCTACCCGTGGTCTATCAACCGAAATGATCACAGAGGCACAGTCGCTCGCACAAGAACTTAGTACTGCGAACAATCTTCTTGTTCCGCTGGATAATTATTTGAAGGAATAGAAGAATAACACTTTATTTTTATTATGCTGTCGTTATTCCTGATACTGATCCCCTTAGGTTCCGGATTTAATATAATATATCCTATACAGCCTGGAAATTTATTCCCGCACACTCCCGAATATCAGGAAAATCTTAGCTCATTAAAAAATTAGTGTTAAGTTATTATCACTTTTTTTATAAATCTGTAATTAATTCAAAAATTTTGTTTTCATTTGTTTTGTCAAACAAAATATCACTTGTGAGACATTAAAGCTTTTAGCTGCACATCATGAACCGTGTTTATACGTTCGGGATTTTGGGAATTAGGAAGTCAAACCCAATATCTGCTTATCGGATAAGTAACCGAAATATAGAGCTAACTTCCGCTATTACTT
>NZ_CAMYKG010000062.1 GCF_947258925.1 uncultured Eudoraea sp.
AAAAGGTTCTGTCTCAGTTAGCGGCAGAACCTTTTAATTTTTGCTTTATCCTTCGTACAATCTGATTATTTGCCTGAAGCACAGCTGATCCAAATCATTTCAGGAAACCCTATCGCAACATATCTTTACACCAATGAAGCCATAAAAAGGGCTATATATTAACTTAAACGCAATACCATGAAAAAATTTATTACCGGTTTATTGGCTTTTGGGATAGCCAGTCTGGCATATTCTCAAGAGATCAAAGTAGAAGAATTATCTGAAGTTGTAGTAGAGGCTGTAAATTACAAGTATTTAAATACAACGGATAACAAAGAAGCTCCAGTACCTGTTAAAATGCTGGAACGCAAGGCAGCTGCCTACGATGTAACTACCAAGGATTATTATATGGATAACTATGATTATTATACTGTTTCATTTATTATTCCTGATGGGAAATTAGTTGCAGCTTACGGTCCCGATGGTAAAATTTTAAGAACCATTGAAAAATACAACGATGTTCCATTACCCGATGTAGTACGTCAAGCATTGCAGGACAGGTTTCCAAGTTGGGAAATTGTGAAAGATGTTTATCGTATTCGGTATGAGGATAGAGAAGGTGCCAAAAAGAACTTTAAGATTAAATTAAAAAATGGGGATAAAACAATGAGAGTTATGATGAGTGAAGACGGAGAATTTCTTTAGTACCCGTCCTTAATTGATATCAGAATTTTACCCCTGATGTTACTACTTTGCAGGGCCCGGCATTTTAAATTCCGGGCCCTTTTCAATACCCTACGCTATCTATAGAAGTTCATTTCATCTAAATAGGTCCAGACAGCGTCTGGCAGCATAGCCCTGATATTTTTACCCAACTTATGTTGTTTCCGAATAAATGTGGATGAGATTTCCATTATTGGGGCATTTACCCGCCGTACTTTTGGGTGTGAACTAAATTGATGCTCTGCAGAGCCTTCAGAAATACGGGGATACACATAAATTTCATGATTTTCCAATATTACTTCATAATTTTTCCATTTATGGAATCCCTTTAAATTATCCTCCCCCATTATCAGGCAGAATTGACGGTCGTTACCATATTTTTCTTCCAGGTGAACCAGTGTATTTATCGTATAATTTGGCTGTGTCAATTCAAATTCTATTTTGCTGGCCTTGAGTTTGGGATACTCTTTTACAGCCTCAAATACCATTTGGTAGCGATGATTGTTATCAAGTAAGGTCTTTTTCAATTTAAATGGACTCTGAGGAGTTATTACAAACCATACTTCATCCAGGTCCGAAAACTCAACCAAATAATTGGCAATAACTAAATGTCCTATATGTATCGGGTTAAAGGTCCCGAAAAAAAGTCCAATTTTCTTCATTTAAATATATGAACAATAGATTTAAAACGCTCTCAAAGGCCTTTCGGTTCAATAACTACTTTCTTTGTACCCCAATAAAATTCGCAACTAGATCATGTGCCTCATTAAGTGCCACATCCAAATCGTAGTTTTTGATAACTATATCAAACTGAGGTGCCGTGGCCAATTCTACTGAAGCTTTTGCAATTCGCATATTTATCTTATCATCACTTTCTGTGCTACGCTTTTTAAGCCTTATTTTAAGTTCGTCTACACTCGGCGGTTTTACAAAAACGGCCAGCGTCTTATTGGGGTATTTTCTTTTTATTCGCAATCCGCCGGCAACGTCTATATCAAATATTACATTCTTACCCTCCTCCCAAAGTCGCTCAACTTCACTTTTCAATGTCCCATAAAAATTATCCCTGTATACCTCCTCCCACTCCAGGAAATCATCATTTTTTATATGACTTTTAAACTCTTCTATTGAGATAAAATAGTAGTTTACCCCATCTTCTTCCGTACTTCTTCTTGGCCTTGATGTGGCGGAAACCGAAAACGCCAGATTTAATTCCTCCTGCTTCAATAAATACTCAACTATTGTTGTTTTACCACTTCCCGAAGGAGCCGCAAAAATTATAAGTTTACCTCCCTTCATCAGAGTACATTGAGCATTTGTTCCTTAATTTTTTCCAACTCATCCTTCATTTGTACAACAAGTTGCTGCATTGGGGCGTAGTTGGCCTTAGAACCTATCGTATTTATTTCACGTCCGATTTCCTGACTTATAAACCCTAGTTTTTTACCATTGGAATCGGCAGATTTCATGGTCTCGATAAAATAATCAAGATGATTTTTTAGGCGTACTTTTTCTTCTGTAATATCATATTTTTCCAGGTAATAGATCAATTCCTGTTCAAAGCGATTGGCATCGACTTCAGTCTTTAAATCGGAAACAGCTTTTTCTAATCTTTCACGGATTGTAGCCAACCTATCGGGGTCTATTTCAACGACCTTCCCTAGCAGATCCTTTATGGAAGAGATTCGTTCCTGGAAATCTTTTTCAAGTACTATACCCTCTTCAGACCTGAAAGCATTTATTTCTTGTAAAGCATTTTCCAAAGTATCCTGAATGACTTTATATTCAGAGTCATCAATATCTTCACGGTCGGTTTTAAGAGCATCCGGTAATCGTAGTGCCATTTCCATTAGCCTTAGGTCATCTCCGTCTGCAATAGACCTGAGCTGTTCCATATACTGCCTTAAAACCTCTTCATTTACTACAGAGGATGTCTCGTTCCCGGTAATTTCCACGTATAAACCAAAATCAATTTTTCCCCTGATCAACGAACTTGCAATGGTCTTTCTCAGTTGTAGTTCCTTCACGCGATATGCTGAAGGCATGCGGGCATTAATATCAAGGTTTTTACTGTTAAGGGATTTTAATTCAATGGTGATCTTTTTAGATGGAAGCTGTACAGTATGCTTCCCGAACCCCGTCATGGATTGGATCATAAATTATTTTTAATTTTCGTAAAGGTACTAAAATCTCAAAGTGATTTTTGTGTGCCCGGTGAATTTTGCTATAATTCCCTAACCCAAATATTCCTGTAGCTTACCCGGCTATTATCTCCATGATCCTGAAGTTTCAAGGGACCTTTGCCATGGGCCGGATTTTTTGGCCAACCGATGTAAGGTGTAGTGCCTTTTATCTCCACATGGTCCTGAACAAGCACCCCATTGTGAATTACAGTAATGGTTCCCGATTTTATTTTACCGCCTTCAGAATTAAACTCGGGAGCATGATAGATAATATCATAGGTGTTCCATTCCCCCGTAGGAACGGAAGCTTTGGCCAGAGGAACATGTTGTTTATAAATAGAAGCTACCTGTCCATTTACATAAGTGTCATTGTCATTGTTGTCCAAAACCTGGACTTCATATAACCCGGATAAGAATATTCCACTATTCCCCCTGTTTTGGCCCTCTCTTTGAATTTCCGCCGGTGACCTCCATTCTACATGCAACTGAACATCTCCAAATTTTTGCTTCGTCTGAATATCCCCGGTTTTGTCTTTAACTGTCATACTTCCATCATCATTTAAATGCCAAACCACTGCAGAACTATCGTTGGCCATTTCCCACATATCAAAATCACTGCCATCAAATAGAACAATAGCATCACTGGGAGCTCCATTATTCCCAATTGGGTTTACTATAGGCGGTACAGGTTCATAGAATTCGGTCTGTTCAGGTTCTGTAGGCTCTTCACCCATATATTCTTCATAAACTATTACCTCCTCTGCTATGCCTTCAACTGGTACTGGCACTTCTTCAGTAGCCTGTTTACACGCCACAATTAATAGTATAATTGCCAAAAAATAATATTGCTTCATAATTAGATTTCTTTCTTAGTTTAAACTCCCAGGATTTTCTTAAGCATTGTTTTATCTATATCTCCTCCGGCAAAATCATCAAATGTTTTTTCAGTGGCTTCAATGATGTGATCCTGAATAAAAATAGCTCCTTCCCGGGCTCCCTGTTCGGGACTTTTTATACAGCATTCCCATTCCATAACTGCCCACACATCGCATCCGTATTGCGTTAGTTTAGAAAAAATAGTTTTAAAATCAATCTGACCATCTCCAAGAGAACGGTATCTGCCTGCGCGGTCCCCCCAGTCATTATAGCCGCCAAAAGCTCCTTTTTTGCCGGTTGGGTTAAACTCTGAATCCTTCACATGAAAAGACTTAATAAATTCATGGTAATGGTCTATATAAGTGATATAATCTAATTGTTGAAGAACAAAATGGCTGGGATCATACAAGATATTTACGCGCTTATGATTTCCTGTTGCTTCAAGAAAACGTTCAAAAGTATCCCCATCATGCAGGTCTTCTCCCGGGTGAATTTCGTAACATACATCAACCCCTTCTTCATCATAATGATCCAATATAGGTAGCCATCTTTTTGCCAGTTCTTCAAAGCCCATCTCTACTAATCCCGGTGGCCGTTGTGGCCAGGGGTGCCATGTATGCCATAATAAAGCCCCGGAAAATGTTGCATGTGCAGTTATCCCGAGTCTACGGCTTGCTGTAGCAGCCTTTTTAACAACATCAATTGCCCATTCTGTACGCGCTTTTGGATTGTTTTTTACCGCATCGGGGGCAAAATTGTCAAACATAAGATCATAAGCAGGGTTGACCGCTACCAGCTGCCCCTGTAAATGGGTAGATAATTCGGTGATCTCCAAACCGTACGAATTAATCCTTCCTTTCAATTCATCGCAATAGGTCTGACTTTCAGCAGCCTTGTCCAAATCAATTAAAAAATGCTCCCATGTTGGAATTTGAATTCCTTTATATCCCAGGTCCGATGCCCATTTACACATCCCGTCAAGGGAATTAAACGGGGCTTTACTATCTACGAATTGGGCTAAAAAAACGGCGGGTCCTTTAATTGTTTTCATGATACGGTTCTGCTAGGTTAATCAATTTTGTATTTTATTAGGTTTCAAGAATTAAATCCTATATTTAATGGGTTAAAATTCTACTTGTATATCTTCATTTGACAAGTGTTAAATATAGCAATTACAACAGAATTAAAATAACAATATAGCATGAATCAGAAGGAGAAATATGATGCCATAGTCGTGGGTACCGGAATAACCGGTGGCTGGGCTGCAAAAGAATTATGTGAAAATGGTTTAAAAACGCTGGTACTGGAGCGAGGACGTATGGTAAAGCATATTGAAGATTATCCAACGATGAATATGGATACATGGGATCTTCCTAACAACAATGACCTATCCAGAGAAGACAGGAAAAAATACCATAAGCAAAAAAGAGTTAATTGGGCCCCCAAAGAAGATGTAAAGCATTTTTTTGTAAATGACCTGGAACATCCTTATGTTGAAACAAAACGTTTTGACTGGATTCGTGGTTACCATGTTGGAGGAAGGTCGTTAACATGGGGGCGTCAGAGTTACCGATGGAGTGATCTTGACTTCGAAGCTAACCTGAAAGAGGACATTGGGGTAGACTGGCCGGTGCGATATAAGGATATAGCTCCCTGGTATGATAAGGTAGAAGAATATATAGGAGTAAGCGGAGAAAAACTTGGTTTAAGCCATCTCCCCGACGGAAAGTTTCACCCTCCAATGGACCTTATGTGCCCGGAGGAAGATCTGAAAAATGTACTGGCTGAGGAGTTCAATGACGGTCGGTTGCTTACTATTGGTCGTGTGGCTAATATTACGGATAAAGAGCGTAATATAGAAGGAAGAACCCCCTGTCAGTATAGAAACAGATGTTGGCGTGGTTGCCCTTTCGGAGGCTATTTTAGTAGTAATTCTTCCACCCTGCCGGCGGCTGAACGTACCGGTAATATGACGCTACGTCCAAATTCTATCGTTCATGAGATCATATATGATGATACTACCAAAAAGGCAACCGGAGTACGGGTTATTGATACCGAAACTCATGAAAAATTAGAATTTAATGCTAAAGTGATCTTTTTGTGTGCCTCTGCAATGGCTTCTGTCGGAATTTTGCTGAATTCAAAATCAGGACGTTTCCCGGATGGTATTGGAAATAATTATGACCAGTTGGGTAGAAATATTATGGATCATCACTATCAGTTAGGAGCCTCCGCCCGGGTAGAAGGTTATTTGGACAAATTTTATAAAGGCAGGCGCCCAAATGGCTTTTATATTCCCCGGTTTGTAAATTTGGATGCGAAATCTTCGAAGAAAGAATACTTAAGGGGTTTCGGTTACCAGGGAGGAGCCAGTAGAGCAGATTGGACTGCCTCTGTTGCTGAATTGCATTACGGTGAAGACTTAAAAGAGGCAATATTAAAACCCGGTGGTTGGGAAATTGGCGCTACCGGTTTTGGCGAAATGCTGCCCTATCACGACAACAGAGTTACGCTGAGCAGAACCGAAAAAGACCAGTGGGGGCTTCCTCAGCTCGACTTTGATGTTGAATTCAAAGAAAATGAATATAAAATGCGGGAAGATATTCTTAAACAAATAACAGAAATGTTTGCAGCCGCAGGATTCAAAGACATAAAGCCCTATGAAAGAGAAACAGGCCCTGGTCTCGGCATTCACGAAATGGGTGGAGCACGCATGGGTTGGAATCCGAGAACATCCGTGGTAAATAAGCATAATCAAGTTCATGATGTGCCAAATATTTATGTTACTGATGGTGCGTTTATGAGTTCTGCCAGTTGTGTGAATCCATCACTTACATATATGGCCTTTACCGCCAGGGCAGTCAATCATGCTGTAAAAGAGATTAATGCCGGAAAATTTTCCTAAAACAAAAGTGCCTATTTTATGAAAAATACATCAGCTAGAAATTTGTGGGGAGACTATTTAGACAAGCACCTTGAGTATGCATTTTCACATGAACCCAAAGTATCAAAACTTGGTGA
>NZ_CAMYKG010000063.1 GCF_947258925.1 uncultured Eudoraea sp.
AAAGATTGGCTTGTGCGGTCAGGCACCAAGTGACTTTCCGGAATTCGCTGAATTTTTAGTCAAAGAAGGTATAAACAGTATATCCTTTAATCCGGATGCTCTTTTACAAGGAATTGAAAACATTAATAGTGCAGAGCAGAGCATTGTAACCTTTGGTCAGACAGCAAACAGCAATTGAAGGCAGTCACTTTTAAGTAAAAGTAGTGGCCAATAGAACAAAGAACCAGACCTTCGCTTACCATCTTGGAAAACTCCGCAGCGATTAGGGCTGCGCTAATAGTAACATCAAAATAATAGCATGTCTGAATACTTAGGAATGATCTACATCATTTCAGGGATGGTTATATAGATATATTTTTATATCCGGTGAGCTGCGAATGATGCTATTTCAATTGGTATCTACTCATCCGGCTTAGATAATAATTATGAAACAATCGTCTGATAATAAAACAAATATTGATCCCTCCAAAAAAGGGAAGCCGAAACAGCCCCGCGGAGGAAATAACATCAATCTCGGTTATATTTTGCTTTTTACGACACTTTTATTGTTTTATATTTTTTCAAATCCTGTTGCTGTTACCAAAGAAGTAACCTGGCAAGAGTTTGAGCATACTATGCTTTCTCAACATGATGTTGCAAAAATAGTGGTTATCAACAAGGAGGTGGCAGAAGTATATATCAAAGAAGACCGTCTGTCTGATTCAAGGCATCAATGGATTAAGGATAATTCCATTAGCTCTAAAACAGGACCACATTATGCTATCCGGATTGGTTCTGTGGAAAGTTTTGAAAATAAAATGGCCAAAGCCCAAAAGGACTTCACTACTGAGGAAGAGGTAGATGTAAGTTATCAGAACCGAATAAATTTATGGAATATCGTTCCATGGCTTTTACCTCTTATGTTTTTGTTACTATTCTGGGGATATTTCCTTCGAAGAATGCGTACAGGAGGAGGCTCGAATCCCCTGTTCAATTTTGGAAAATCATCTCCACAATTAACAGAGAAAGGCCATAAAAGTAAAGTAACATTCGATGACATTGCCGGTTTAAAAGAGGCTAAGACTGAGGTTATTGAAGTGGTTGATTTTCTAAAACATCCGGAGCATTACACCAAATTAGGTGCTAAAATTCCCAAGGGAGTTATGTTGGTTGGTCCTCCCGGAACCGGTAAAACCTTAATGGCAAAAGCAGTAGCCGGAGAAGCAGGGGTACCTTTCTTTTCTATGTCTGGTTCAGAGTTTGTAGAAATGTTTGTCGGAGTTGGCGCTTCAAGGGTTCGTGATCTTTTCAAACGAGCAAAGGAAAAAGCACCAAGTATAATTTTTATTGATGAAATTGATGCAGTGGGCCGTTCACGTGGTAAGTTAAATGCATTTCAGGCTAATGATGAAAGGGAAAGCACTTTAAATCAATTGCTAACCGAGTTAGATGGATTTGGGCCTAATACTGGGGTTATTGTATTAGCCGCCACCAACCGACCCGATGTTTTAGACAAGGCCTTATTAAGACCGGGCAGGTTTGATCGTCATATCTACCTGGAGCTGCCCAACAAACAAGAGCGAATTGAAATCTTCGGGGTTCATATACGGGATCTTAAATTATCCAAAAATGTTGACCTTCAGGAATTGGGGGCATTAAGTCCGGGATTTTCAGGGGCTGATATTGCGAACATATGCAATGAAGCTGCGCTAATTGCGGCTCGTAAAAAGAAGGAAGAGGTTGAGCAGGAAGACTTTTTAGAGGCCAGGGACCGGGTTGTAGGAGGACTGGAAAGAAAGAGCAAAATAATTTCACCCAAGGAAAAGGAAATCGTGGCACATCATGAGGCCGGGCATGCCGTTGTGAGCTGGCATTTAAAAAATGTGGATTCTCTGGTTAAAGTATCTATTATTCCCCGGGGAAAATCCCTGGGCTCTGCCTGGTATCTGCCTGAAGAACGGCAAATTGTAACCAGGGCACAATTTGTAGACCAGATTTGTGCATCTCTTGGTGGGCGAGCGGCAGAGGAAATCATTTTTAACGAGATTTCATCCGGAGCATTGGACGATTTGGAAAAAGTAACAAAACAGGCATATACTATGGTCGCCTACTATGGATTAGACAAGGAAATTGGTCCAATTAGTTATTATGACTCCACTGGTCAGAACGAACGTATGTTCGGGAAACCCTACAGTGAGAATATGGCACAGTTAATAGATAAAGAGGTACAGGGCCTGGTAAACAGTTGCTACAATCGAACAAAGGATCTGCTTATAGAACACAGAGCAGAATTAGAAGCGCTTGCGCAACTTTTGTTGAAAAAAGAAATAGTTGAAAAAGAAGATTTGGAAAAGATCATGGGAAAAAGAGTTGTTGCTGAATTGGAAGAGGATGAATAAGTAAAAAATAAAACAAAATATCATGGAGAAAGAAGTCATTTACAACACGGACCTGCACTTTGAACACCAGCAGTGGTGGTCCGAACTGGCTTTTTGGGAAGATGAACTAAAATCCTTTAACAACAGATTGGGCGAGCTGGTAACCCGTTGGACCGATAAAGAGGTATTGGCGCAACTTGAGCATTACCAAAATGAATTTATCCTTCATGGCGGGATTATTGAAAAGCTAAGAGAGGCCATAGAAGTACATGAAACCAGGATAGCAGGCCAGAGCCAAACAGGACAGGATGCACTTGATACTGTGCTAGTCAAAAAACATCTGGAATTTCGGAATAAAATGGAGACACAACGTCAGATTTATGCAGATCTGAAAAGGGAATTCTACCGTTTTCTAACTAAGTATCTGTAGGTAACTTTATATAATTTTTTTCCGAAGAAGATTCTCAAAAAAACCGATCTCATCATTCCTACCGCTTTACCGCTGACACCTTGTTAAAACTGATGTAAAATGCCCGGAATACTTTCCAGATCACCCTAAACAGGCTTTTTAGAATTGAAGGGTTGGTGATAATATCGCTTCCCAGATGCTTTGTACAAGGCATTTGCTAAGGCAGCAAAAATAGGGGGAAAGGTTGGTTCACCCAGACCGGTAGGATCTATATCATTTTGAACAAAATGAACTTCAATTTCCTTGGGAGACTCACTCATTCGAATTATACTGTAGGTATCAAAGTTGTTCTTTTCCGGAACACCGTCCTTAAAGGTTAACTCGCCGTATAAGGCGTTCCCGATACCATCCACGATGCCGCCTTCGGCCATATTGGCGGCGCCATCCGGATTTACAACAATACCACAGTCAAGTGCACATGTGACCTTTTGAACTATTGGTTGGCCATTATTAATTACTAGATCGAGTACCTGTGCCGCGTAGGAATTATGGCAAAAATAGGCAGAAACACCCCGATGTATATTTGGATCTTTGTTTTCCCAATTAGATTTTTCCTTTACAAGCTTAAGCACGCCGGCATAGCGATCAGCTTCGTAATCATTATTCTCACCCACAGGATTTTTACTGGCTTTATCTAATAGTTCCAATCGGAAATCTATTGGATCTTTTCCAGCGGCTTCCGCAACTTCGTCTAAAAAAGACTGTTCTGAACTTGCCATAAAATTGGAACGTGGGGCCCTAAAAGAACCTACAGTTAGATTGGAATCTATGGTCCAATCCTCAGCGAGGTAATTCTCAACTGCACCGGCAGGAAAACGATTGGCAGCTAAAGGGCTTTCAGGAATACCGCCCGCATTTATATGAAATGCTATGAGGTTGTTGTCTGAATCAAGACCTGCCCGGAATTTGGCCTGATAGGCCGGGCGATAGATCCCATCCGTCATATCATCCTCACGGGAATAAATCAGTTTTATGGGGGAGTTCATCTTTTGTGAAATGAGCGCCGATTCCACTAACCAATGGGCATACGATCTGCGTCCATAGCCACCACCCAATCGTGTCATTTTGATGTCTATTTTTTCCACAGGCATTCCAAGACGTGCTGACAAGGTCTTTTCGGTAAGCTCCGGTTTTTGCAGGGGCCCAATAAGTTCTGCTATTTCGTCTGTAACATCAGCAAAGAAATTCATGGGTTCCATACAATTGTGAGCAAGGAAAGGAGCAGTGTAAGTTCGCTCTATTACCCTGGCTGCATTTTTAAATGCTGCTTCCGGGTTACCATCCTTACGACGTATTATTGCGACTTGGGCTGACATTGCTTCCATTTGGGCGTAATGATCGGTGGTGCTTTCAAGGCCTGCCGGGGTACGCTGTTGCCATTTATTGCCAAATCGATCTCGTGTCTCCGTTGAGCTTTCTATTGGTTCACATTCTATTTTTAAAGCCTTTTTTGCGTTCATCACTTCCCATGTAGAGTTGCCTACAATTACGGCCACCTCGTTGAAGGTACGTGTATCAAAAAATGCTTTCTCGTAATCATCATTAAATACTTTTACAGTAAAAACATCTGTAATGCCGGGCATTTTGCGTGCGGCAGAATCATCAACTGACTTCAATTTTAACCCAAATGCCGGAGGATGAACTATCATGGCAATAAGCATTCCCTCACGTTCAGTATCCGAACCGAATAAGGGTTTACCCGTAACGATTTTTAGTCCGTCCACATTTTTCCGGGATGTGCCAATAATCTTAAAATCCTTAATTTCTTTAAGTTCAACTTCATCCGGGACAGGAATTTGGGCCGCTACCGATGCCATTTCTCCATATCCTGAGGATTTGCCACTTTCTTCGTGATATAATACGCCAGCGGCAGTTGTGATTTCTTCCAGAGGCACCTGCCAGGTCTTTGCGGCTGCTTCCCTAAGCATTTGCCGGGCTGAAGCGCCGGCCATTCGTAAACCCGGCCAACCGCGTCGTATGGCCTGGCTGCCTCCGATAAATTGAAAACTAAAGGCATCGGTATTCAAAGGGGCCTGTTCTACGATAACATCTTTCCAATCCACATCCAGTTCGTCTGCTACGATCATGGGCATGGATGTTTTTACATTCTGACCGCCTTCAGGGTTGGGAGACATTATGGTCACCAACCCATTTTCACCAATTTTTAAAAAACTATTGATCTCAAACCACTCCTTAGGCATCTCTTTAACAGCCATTTCTTCAGCCTGTCCGGGCTTGCATGAATTTAAAAAGCTAAAGCCAAGAACAAGGCCGCCTCCTGCCAAACTGGTGTTTTTTATAAAAGCGCGCCTTCCTATTTTTGTTTTTATTGAATTCATGAAAACTTGTTTTGCTTTTAAGAGACTGTATTAACGGAGTAGTGCTAAACGATGATATATTATTCAGGTTATCCCACTAATGGCGGTTTATCCAGAATAAATGGCTGGTCGTAATGCCTTCTTCCGGTAGCTTTATATAAAGCATTGGCCAGAGCCCCCATAATAGGAGGGTAAGGCGGTTCACCAAGTCCGGTTGGGTCTATACCATTGTCCACGAAATAGGTTTCGATGGACTTTGGGGCCTCACTATGGCGAATCAACCGGTATTTATCATAATTGTTCTGTTCTGGTGCACCGTCTTTAAAAGTAATTGCGCTGTACATTGCATGGCCAATTCCGTCAACAACCCCTCCTTCAGCTAAGTTGGTCGCTGCATCAGGATTTACCACAATACCGCAGTCAATGGCTGAGGTAACTTTTTGAACAATGGGTTTGTCGTTGTCCATTTCAATATCAAGCACCTGAGCAACATAACTATTGTGACAAAAATAGGCCGATACCCCGCGGTGCATACCTGGATCATTGGATCCCCAATTTGATTTTTCCCTGACCAATTCTAATACCCCTGCATATCGACTGGCATCATAGTCATTATTTTCACCTACAGGATTTTCCTGGGCCTTTTTTAATAAATCCAGTCGAAATTCTATAGGGTCTTTACCAGCCGCCTCAGCCACCTCGTCCAGGAACGATTGTTCAGCACCCGCAATGAAATTTGATCTTGGCGCCCTAAAAGCACCTGTTGTGATATTGGACTCTATGGTCCAATCCTCCGCCAGATAGTTTTCTAAAGCCCCTGCCGGAAATCGGTTGGCAAATAGCGGACTCTCAGGAATTCCTCCTGCCTTAATATGAAGTGCGGTTAAATTGTTTTCTGCATCGAGTGCAGCACGATAAGTGGCGGAATAACTTGGGCGGTACATGCCCTGCGACATATCGTCTTCCCGGCTATAAACAAGTTTCACAGGCGCTTTTGCTTTTTGTGAGATTGCTGCGGCCTCCACCATAAAATGACCATAAAGTCTG
>NZ_CAMYKG010000064.1 GCF_947258925.1 uncultured Eudoraea sp.
GTGTATGTACTTTGGCTTTAAGGAAAAATTAGATCGATTTGGTGTTAAATACTATTCAAATTATATACAAGGGGATGATATAAAAAGTCTCAAAGATGTACATCCGAATCAGCTAGGTGATTGGAAAAAACGTAGTTTCATCTTTGTAGATTATGAAAAGGTCGATGCTGGATTGGCACCATCGGATAAAGCTGCTGGTGTGATCTGTACTGTAGCTTATCTGAAAAACTGGGAAAACCTTAGTCCTGATGATTACAAGGTAAAAAAAGAGGAGGTAGCCCAGATCTTAATACAGCGCCTGGAAGAGAAGTACCCTGGTATTAAAGAAAGCATAGAATATTACGAGCTATCTACCCCAAAAACTATTAAGCGGTATACCTCTAATCCCAGTGGAGCAGTATACGGTTTTGCTCAAACCTTGCAATTAACAGCTTCTAAACGATTTAGAAATAATTTCTTGATTCCAAACCTCTATTTCGCGTCGGCCTGGGCTTTTCCTGGCGGGGGCTTTGAAGGTAGCATTACAGGTGGGTTTTTGGCTGCCTTGCAGATGAATAAAGACAAAATCTGGTCCGAATGTGATGATGAAAAGTATGTTGACAAGAGAGTTGTTGCGCTCTCGGAGCGCAAAAAGTTAGATGTCAAAACGCTCGAATTGAGCTTTGAAAAACCTCCCGGATTTCAATGTCAGAAAGGACAATATTCCATTCTCAATCTCACAAACCCCAAGGTAACCCAACTGGACCTTCCCTATCGATGGCTTCCTGTTAATTCGAATGGTGAGGAAGATCACGTAAAGTTTCAAATTGAATTGGATGGCAGCAGCTTTTCTAAAAGTTGTGAGGGTATGGATATTGGTGATCAGGCTTTGATATTTGGTCCTATAGGCTAGTTTAATTTTGTTATACCAACATCTAAAACAATGTATTATGAACGGAGCAATTTTTTTCTCAGGTAAGTACGGGAGTACCGAGCAATATGCCAACTGGATTGGCGACGCCACAGGATTTCCTGTATTTGACATCAAGGATCCCAATGCCGATCCGGCAAAGTACGAGTATTTAATATTGGGCAGTTCAATTCACTATTTTAAGCTATCTATCCGAAAATGGGTAAGATCAAATTTATCTATCCTTAAAGACAGGTCGAAGATCTTGTTTTCGGTCTCAGGTGCGGGGCCAGGGGATAAACTCGACCGTTGGGTTGCTGCTTCCCTTCCTTCCGGGCTGGCTTCACAAATGCAGCATGTGGGCCTTCCAGGCAGGTTAGACCATTCAAAAGTTAGTTGGTGGGTTCGGAAGATGCTGTGGATAGGCTCCCTTATCAATCCCGATCCCGAGGCCGGTAAAGAAGAGCGCTATGGTTTTGACCATGTCGATAAAGAAAGCATCAAACCCATATTAGAAATGGTAAGGCAATTTAAACATAGTGAAGTGCCAACATAGTAATAGCCAAAAGGAAGTTCTAAAAGAAAATTAAAATGGCTTACAGTTAAATTCTATATAGATGGAAAAAAAACTAAAGATAGTAGCGATCTGTGGAAGCCCGCACAAAGGGAATACTTACAATATACTTAGACTGCTTAAGCAAAGTAATCCTGAAATAGATTTCAAGATTCTTATGCTTTCTGAACTAAACCTTAAGGATTGCTTAGGGTGTTATTCATGTATCAATATCGGAGAAGAAAATTGTCCTCTTAAAGATGATCGTGATATGATTATTGAAGAAATGAAGGATGCCGACGGGACCATATTTGCATCTCCTACCTACGCAAGAACGATTAGTGCATTAATGAAGAAATTTGTAGAGCGAACAAGCTATATTGCTCACAGACCAATATTTTTTGGAAAATACGCCATAGCGCTTACCACCTGTGCGGGATTTGGTGCTGACTTAACATGTAAATATTTAAATGAAAACTTCACTCAAAGTGGATACAACTTTGTGCCATCCGTGGAGCTTAAGGTGGCAACAAAATCTGAAAATGAAACAGATTATAATCGTATGAAGGCATTAAATGGATATGAAGAGCTTCTTAATGCAATTAAATCTCATGAGAAATTTGAACCCTCATTAGGCCAATTGGTGTATTTCAATATCTTCAAATCTATTTCAGAATGGAATAAATTGAAAGGATGGGCCGATTACAAGTTCTACAAGGACAAGAAAGATTTCTATAATGATATCAAAATTCCCTTTGTGAAGAATAAAATAGCCAAGTGGATCGCTGGAAGAGAAACTAAGAAGTTGATGGCGAATAGATAGCGTTATATTTAAATGGAAAAATCAGCTAAAAATAAAAAAAACACACGAATTGCGATTGACTTCGTACATCCCTAAAAAGCAATCCCGGGCAAGCATAAAAACGAACACAAGCTAGCGCTTGTTCGTTTTTTGATTCCTTTACCTTTTGAAAATGAATTTTCAAGGCATTCAAAGTCTCAATCGTATAATTTTAAAAGGGATTCACCTTGTGCATCCCTACAACCTCAGATCATGCTTAGGTTGTTCTGCTAGCTCCAGTATCTTTATGTTTTTTATGTAACAATTAATTATAAAATACATTTATTTAGTTGTTCAGGCAACTTCAAGCCGGCAATCAGGGTTATTAAGTTAAACGACCTTACAAAACAAAAAAAAGTACTTGGAAATAAAGGAAGTTATCAAGCATTGTAAATCAGGAAATCAAATTGCACAGGGCGTTTTGTTTAATCTGCATTATCAGCAAATGTACAACTTGTCCATGCGTATTTTATCTAACCATCATGATGTTGAAGATGCACTTATTATATCATTTACAAAAGTTTTCAATAGCATACAGCAATTTGAGTACCGCGGTGATAACAGTCTGAAAAAATGGATTAAAACCATTGTCATTAATGAATCGATAAGGCATCTAAATACTAAAAATAAAATCAGATACAATGAGAGCTTACTTGAATACGAAACCAATACGGACTATGCAGCTGATATAATTGATATTGATATCGAGCAGGCGTTTTTCATAATTGAGGCTCTGCCTGCTGGTTACAGAATGGTTTTTAACCTGTTCGCAATAGAAGGTTATTCACACAAAGAAATAGCTGAACTACTGAATATTTCAGAAAGCACTTCAAAATCGCAGTTGAGAAAAGCAAGGATGAACATAATTGAAAGAATTAATAAAGCTAAGAAAAATGGGAACTAATAAAATTGATTCATTTTTTAGGAAATCGATAAATGAATCAGAGGACTTTTACGAAACAGAAGCAAATGTTGCTAAAGAAAGAATATGGAAACAAGTTCAGCACAGAAAGAAAAAGCTCGTAATACCACTTTTTTTCCGCCTATTAGCGGCAGCATGTGTTTTACTTCTTATTTCTACTTCAATTTTATTTGTTTCAAACCTCAAATCACAAAAAAGGATAGAAGCACTTGCTAAAACAAATACCGACCTAAAAAACAAGGTCGAATTAAATACCAAAAATGAATTAATCAAAAATGAATCATTAATTGCTGCTAACATCATAACACACGACACCGTTTTTATTGAAAAACAGGTCGTAGTTACTAAACCTATTGTCCTGAAAGAACGAATTACTGACACTGTTTACATCCAACAAATAGAATATATTGAAAAAGAAATTTCTCCTGAATCAATTATGGCTATTGAGAATAATATTCCAGCGGATTCAACTTATGAAATTACGACAGATGCGTATGAAACAAAAATTTTAATTAGTAATACCGCAGCTTTTAAAAAAGAGAAAAGAAAAAAAATCCAATTCAAATTTGGCGGTAATCAAAGTCCTGGCAATGATGGAGCAATAGCTCTTTCATCAAAATTGCAAAATTAGAATTTAAAGCGGATAAATAAATCCAATTTTTAATAATAAAATACTTGAAAAAATGAAAAAAATAACATCAATATTTACACTTACCGCACTGTTAATGTTCAGCAGTTTTATATACGGACAAAAAACCGCTATCGATTCGGCTTGTGTCCAAATTGAGAACAAAGCAGGGATGAATTTGGCAATTTATAGTTATAAAAACTTAGCTGAAAACGTGGAGAAAGATTTTAAAAGCTTTCAATTAATACTTAAGGAAACCAAAGATATTCCTGAAAAAATACCATATTCTATCAATTATGAACCAAATAAATCGGTGACAATTAAGCAAACCGAAGAAGGCGAAAGAGTGATATGGGAGAACGGCGAACAAACCATCTATCAGTTTAACAAGCAATGCAATATACTATCAGACACATACTTTTTACAAATTCAGTTTAATGAACTCGATGAATTAATTTCAGACAGCCTACTTACTCAGCTTTTGGAGGTTATTGATACCACCACCGCTATTCAGGGAAGACACTCAGCAATTTACAACTATACATTTGATGGGATGCAGCTATCTCAAAAAAAACAATACGACATGTTGAGCGAGCAAACAGATATGCTTATGCTTAGCGGTGGCGTTGGCGTTAACTTGATTAAAAGTGAACCTGTTATTGATATTTCGGCGGAAATGGCGTTTGCTTTCAGGAAGAAACGGACCTTACAAAATCGGTACTATGTTTCGTATAATCTGCTATTTGATTTTATAGAAGAATCTACTGTCAACGTGAATGGTTTTCTCAATATTGGTTATAAGTATAATTTGTCCAAAAAAATTAATAAGCCCAATTGGCTTGGTGTAGAACTGGGAGTTTTGGTAAACCGGCAAGGCGAGCTATTTGGGAAAAACACGTTCAAGTTAGGTGTAAACTGGGAATTAGGGAAATACATATCCGTAGCTCCACAATTGTATATGTCAGACAATTTTGACCAGTTTTATCCGGCAGTGCGCATAGGTTTTGGTTTTTAAGGTGTTGAAGCATTAATCAGGAATACATATTTAAGGACGGGTCAGAATTCTCGGCTCCCGCCACGCTTGTCTGGTTTTTGATCCCGTAACAGTTCATTTTAAGAGGGATTCACTTCGTGCATCCCTAAAAAGTAATCCGGGGAAAGCATAAAAACCAACCCAGGCCAGCCCTTGTAGTAAGGGATCTAAGTTTGATTTGTTAAAATTCCAGGGCTTGTTTAATGATATCGATTATCTTAGTCCCTAAGGTAGTTTTGTAATTCTGCAATCTTTGCTGTGGTATTGAATACTCCTCCATAAAATGAAGTTACTGTTGCCGATGATTCATCCTTT
>NZ_CAMYKG010000065.1 GCF_947258925.1 uncultured Eudoraea sp.
AGGCAATCCGATGACAACAAACGCAATCTTGTTTTTACCTCCCTATATTACAATGTATTTAAAAAGCCAGCCTTTAAGGTTGGTGTCAACTACCAGTACATGTCTTTCGCAGAGCAGGTACCAGATATTTATTTTAGCCCGGATCAATATCAGGCTATTGAAGTTTTTGCTGATCTCAGAGGCTCTTTTTCAGAAAAGAGCACTTATCTCCTAAACTGTGCCACAGGTTTGCAGAAGGTAGAGGACGACCAGCAGTCCGTGGTTTTCAGGTTGGAAGCAGGGCTTAATCAACAGATCTCCAAAAGAGTTATTGCGAGCATTTATGGGAAATACAGCAACATTGCTTCCGATACGGCCACCGGATTCAACTTTACAGAAATAGGGGTAAGGTTGAAGTGGAATTTTACAAAAACCCCACTCTTCTATAAAAAGATGTTAGCCAAGCTGTAGCGGTTAGAGTAAATTTAACCTCCGCATGAGTTCCGGGCGGTTAGACCGGCTTATGGGAATTACACTTTTTTCAATAAGCACACTGTTGTCCTCTATATCAATGATTTTCGTAAAGTTGATGATATACGATCTGTGGATCTGAAGAAAGAGGTCTTCAGGGAGTTTATCTTTAATTTTTTTCAAGGTGTTGTGTACCCTATGGGTCTCTTTGGTAGTCTTTATATCTATATAATCGCCTTTGGCCTCTATGAATAAGATCTCATCAAAGGTAAGTTTGATAAGTCTCCGGTCTATATTGATGTACAAATCTTCCCCTACTGAACTTGCGCCACCTTCGCCCTTGGTTGCGGAGGGTTGCTGAGCTATTGTATTCTTTACTTTCTGTATCGACTTTGTGAACCTCTCTGGTGTGATTGGTTTCACCAGATAATCCACAATTGCTTCATACTCATAGGCCTCAATGGCAAAATTTGTATCAGAGGTGGTAAGGACGATCTTTGGTGGATCTTTAAGGGTTTGCACAAAATCGAATCCGGTAAACCCGGGCATATGAATATCGAGGAGTACCAGGTCTACAGTTTGCTGGTTAAGGAATTTAATGGCATCTATAGCATTGGAAAACTCTTCAATGACATCCAGCTCAGGAATAGAAGTACACAATTGTGCTACAATGGCTCTTGCAGCTGCTTCATCATCTATGATTATACAATTCATGGTCTCAAAGGGTCTTTAAATAGGATTCTATGGTATCTAAAATACCGGAAAATTCTTTTTTTAACGCAGTATTCTCCATTTTTAGTTCCTCTTCGTAGGTAACAGCAAGACGATAAGCATTTTCCAGTCCCAGGATGTTTAATTTATGCTTTAATTTATGGACTATCAATGCTGTTTCATTTGTTTTTCCTTCCCGGAGGGTTTTGTTGTATTCCTGTCTCTCAACCGGGAACTCGTCCTTCAGGATGTCAATGAATTTTTGCTCAAATGCAACATCGTCACCTGCTAATTGTTTAATATATTCCAGGTTTGGGGTTTCCATGCTTATTTCTTTAGGGTGAAATAAAAGGTAGTTCCCTCGCCCACATTGCTGTCTAACCAGATCTTACCTTCGTACAAATCTACTATCTTTTTAACGATAGACAGTCCGATACCCGTTGAACTTTCCTTAGTTCCTATGGATTGGAATATTTGAAATATTTTTTCATGGTACTCTTCAGGGATTCCAACGCCATTGTCTTTAATGCAGAATTCCCAGTAGGTCTTATTTTCCTTTACATCAATAACTACCAGACCTTCTTCCTTATCAATATTGGTAACTGCATTGCTGATCAGGTTTTGAAAAAGCTGGTGCATTTTAGTGGCATCGGCCTGCAGCGTGGGAAGGGGGTTAAGGATGATGACATTAACATGTTTTGGAGTATATATAATCTCACGTATATCATTAACCACCTGATTCAGGTCTACAGAAACCGTATCAAGATGTTCGTTATTAATACTAGAATATTTTAATATTCCATCAATAAGCTTATCCATCCCCTCCACTTTTTCTTGCATCATTTGAAGGTTGAACAAACCTGTATCATCTATGATCTCATTATAATCGTCATGCAGCCAGGTAGCCAGGGCACTGATGCTTCGCAAAGGAGATTTAAGGTCATGAGAAACAATATGCGCATATTGCTCAAGTCCTTGATTACTGGCTTCCAGTTCTAACATCAACTTTTCCTTCTGCAGCTCCAGGTTTTTCTGTGCCGTTATGTCCAGGTGAATCCCAATGGAACCTACTACCTCACCCGTTTCATCATATCTGGGGGCGCCACTTATAAGCCAATAGCGCAGTTCATTAGATTTGGTATACACCTGTATCTCATAGGAATCCGATTTTCCTCTCAGCCGTTCTTTTCCTTTTTCAACTATGATGTTCTTTTCGGACACCTTTAAGGTAGCGCTTGCCTTTTTTCCAATTAATTCCTGCTCAGAATATCCACTCATATTGCAAAAACTTTGATTTACCAATTGAATTACATCTGCATTGTCTACCTCGATGAGCCCAAGGTTCATATTTGCGATTATGCTCCAATATTTTTCATTTTGAATCTCAAGATTTTTCTTGTAATTCTTCCTGATTGTAACATCATTATACGTCCACAAATGCCCTTTATAAATTCCATCACTGAAAATTGGGATATAGTCTCGCTCCAAAATCCGGCCATCTTTCATTTCCAGTTCATCTGAAAGGACTACTTTTTGATCCTTTAAGATCTGAGTGATACGTGTAACGAATCCTTTTCCATCTTCAAAATAGTGCTTGGTTTCCTCGGCAGCATTAGAACAATCGCTTCCTTTCAGGCTTTTCGGCGGAACAGGAATATGGAACATGTCGCAAAACATCTGATTAGTAAGGGATATTTCCCTGTTTTCATTTTCCAGTAAGACACCAGTCTGTAAATTCGAAATTAGGCTGGCAAGCCTGTTTTCGGAGGCTCTGATTTGCTCTTGTGCTTCACGTTCTTTGGAAATATCTTCTACTATAGCTACTTCATATGCGATCTTACCAGAGGATTCCCTTACCGCACTTACTGAAGTTTTTGCTAAAATGGCAGTTCCGTTCTTCCTGAAATATTGCTTCACTATAGAAAAGTTGTCCAGTTTTCCTTTCTTCATCTCAGTCATATACCTACTCGACTTTTCATTGTCCTCTGGAGCTGAAATGGCATCTACAGTAGATTTTTTTAATTCGGACTCCGAATAACCCAGTAGCTCGGAGAAGGTCTTGTTAATTTTAAGGAATTTACCCCCTTGAGTAAGTACAATGCCCAGTGGAGAATTTTCAACTATGATATCGAGCTGCTTCTTTTGTTCGGAAAGCAATACTTCCACCTCATTTTCCTTCGTAATATCTCTGATAATACCCTGCGCGGCAATGGGGAGGCCCGCCTTATCATAAATTATGCTGCTGTTCACTTGTATGTACTTAATGGATTGATCCTTTACAATAATCTTAGCCCTGTAGTTTTTTAGGGTACCTACTTCATAAAGAAGTTTGAACGATTCTTTGGTATATTCAATGTAGTCCGGATGGATCAAAGATCCGAGGTTGATAGTCTCTTCGTTATGATCGTATCCCAGGAGTTGTTTAGCGGCGGCATTCATCCGAAGGACATTACCATTGATGTCCATTACCAGATATGGATCAATGATATTGATAAATACCCCTTCTAGTTCGGATGTTTTTTCGCTTAAGAGGTTTTCTAAGCGCTCATTGGTCTCTTTTAATTGCCTGGCGGTATTGTATAGTTCCTGTGATTTTTCTTCCAGTATTTTTTCTGCCTGAAGTCTTGCTTTCTTTTGGCGTTCTAAGGCCCTTTTCAATAAAGTTACTTCTTTGTTATCCATGTTGGACAATATGAAATTTTACCTGGGTGCCATCTTCCTTCAGCAACTCATAGCTTATTTCGGCACTGCTTTTGAAATGCGTAAAAGCTTTTTCCATTAGGCCGTGAGCCAGACTGTACAGCCCTCTTGAAGAGCTGTAAATCATGGATAGGGAAGTATCCGTTTTTTCAATTATGGTAAAGCTGGGTAATTCCGCATCGGGGTAGAGCTTTTTAACATGTACGTGAATGTGGTCCTCAATAGAGTTCAAAAGAGCAATTGGTGAAGCATAACTTTTAATGATCTCGGGATGTGCTTTCCCTAAACTATCGAACAAGTACAGCCCAAAAGCGTATAATAGGTCATTTGGCGACATCTTGACTTCTGAACTTAAATTAGTCAGGAGGGAAACCATTTCATTAAAATCGTAGGTACCAACAGAAGTATAAATGCCTTCGGAGGGCAGCTCCGAATTTTCGATAATACTATCGGTAATTTCCAGTCCAAATTGGTCTTCCACCATTTCCAGGAACTCTGTAAAAATAAAACCTTTCATAAAGATAAAATCAAAATTAAATATAGGAAAAACCTTAGCTGTCGTAAAAATTTTGTTGTGAAATGCCTAGTTCCATTAACCTTTTACTAGTTCATTTACCTGCCAATAAGAGATAACCTTCATGAGCTTGTCTTCGTAATCATCATATTTTAATGGCTTTATCACGTAGCCTGCAATTCCGGTCTTATAACATTCGAGCAGGTCTGTTCTGTTTTCAGATGTTGTCAGAATTACTGTGGGCAGGTATTTAAGCAGGGGGTCCTTTTTAAGGATCTGAAGGAATTCAATGCCATTCATTCGTGGCATATTCAGGTCAAGAAGGATAATATCAGGCAGGTTATTTTCTTTAAGGATCTTCAATGCTTCTTCCCCATTGTTTGCCTGAATAAGGGTGTGTTTTTCATCCAGCTTGGATAAGGTCCTTGTCAACTTCATGGTCTCTATGGCATCGTCTTCAATA
>NZ_CAMYKG010000066.1 GCF_947258925.1 uncultured Eudoraea sp.
TATTGAAGACGATGCCATAGAGACCATGAAGTTGACAAGGACCTTATCCAAGCTGGATGAAAAACACACCCTTATTCAGGCAAACAATGGGGAAGAAGCGTTGAAGATCCTTAAAGAAAATAACCTGCCTGATATTATCCTTCTTGACCTGAATATGCCACGAATGAATGGCATAGAATTCCTTCAGATCCTTAAAAAAGACCCCCTGCTTAAATACCTGCCTACGGTAATTTTGACAACATCTGAAAACAGAACAGACCTGCTCGAATGTTATAAGACCGGAATTGCAGGCTACGTGATAAAGCCTTTAAAATATGATGATTACGAAGATAAGCTTATGAAGGTGATCTCCTACTGGCAAGTAAATGAACTGGTAAAAGGTTAATGGAATTAGTCATTTCACAACAAAATTTTTACAACAGGTAAGGTTTTTCCTATATTTAAATTTGATTTTATCTTTATGAAAGGTTTTATTTTTACAGAGTTCCTGGAAATGGTGGAAGACCAATTTGGACTGGAAATTACAGATACTATTATCGAAAATTCGGAGCTACCATCCGAAGGCATTTATACTTCTGTTGGCACCTATGATTTTAATGAAATGGTTTCCCTGCTGACTAATTTAAGTTCAGAAGTCAAGATGCCCACAAACGACTTATTATACGCTTTTGGGCTGTACTTGTTCGATAGTTTAGGGAAAGCACATCCCGAGATCATTAAAAGTTATGCTTCGCCAATTGCTCTTTTGAACTCTATTGAGGACCACATTCACGTACATGTAAAAAAGCTCTACCCGGATGCGGAATTACCCAGCTTTACCATAATTGAAAAAACGGATACTTCCCTATCCATGATTTACAGCTCTTCAAGAGGGCTATACAGCCTGGCTCACGGCCTAATGGAAAAAGCTTTTACGCATTTCAACAGCAGTGCCGAAATAAGCTATGAGTTGCTGAAGGAAGATGGCACCCAGGTAAAATTTCATATTGTCCAGCATGGATAACAAAGAAGTAACTTTATTGAAAAGGGCCTTAGAGCGCCAAAAGAAAGCAAGACTTCAGGCAGAAAAAATACTGGAAGAAAAATCACAGGAATTATACAATACCGCCAGGCAATTAAAAGAGACCAATGAGCGCTTAGAAAACCTCTTAAGCGAAAAAACATCGGAATTAGAAGGGGTATTTATCAATATCATTGATCCATATCTGGTTATGGACATCAATGGTAATGTTCTTCGGATGAATGCCGCCGCCAAACAACTCCTGGGATACGATCATAACGAAGAGACTGTCAACCTCGGATCTCTGATCCATCCGGATTACGTTGAATATACCAAAGAATCTTTCAAACTTCTTTATGAAGTAGGTACCCTAAAAAACTACAGAGCTAAGATCATTGTAAAGGATCAATCCATTCGATACGTACAAGTGAACAGCAGCATAATTTATGATAAGGTGGGCCACCCCATTGCCGCGCAGGGTATTATCAGAGATATTACTAAGGAAAAGGAGGTAGAAGTATTGCTTTCCGAACAAAAGAAGCAGCTCGATATCATAGTTGAAAATTCCCCACTGGGAATTGTCCTTACTCAAGGGGGTAAATTCCTTAAAATAAACAAGACCTTCTCTGAGCTACTTGGTTATTCGGAGTCTGAATTAAAAAAATCTACTGTAGATGCCATTTCGGCGCCCGAAGACAATGAAAAGTCGAGTAAGTATATGATTGATATGAAGAAAGGAAAACTGGACAACTTTTCAATAGTTAAGCAATATTTCAGAAAGAACGGAACTGCCATTTTAGCCAAAACTTCAGTAAGTGCGGTAAGGGAACCCTCAGGGAAGATCGCATATGAAGTAGCTATTGTAGAGGATATTTCCAAGGAAAGGAAAGCACAAGAGCAAGTCAGAGCCTCAGAAAACAGGCTTGCCAGTCTTATTTCGAATTTACAGACCGGTGTCTTACTGGAAAATGAAAACAGGGAAATATCCCTGACGAATCAGATGTTTTGCGACATCTTCCATATTCCTGTTCCACCGGAAAGCCTAAAAGGAAACGATTGTTCTAATGCTGCCGAGGAAACCAAGCACTATTTTGCAGATGGGAAAGGATTCGTTAAACGTATCAATCAGATTTTAAAGGCACAAAAAGTAGTCCTTTCAGATGAACTGGAAATGAAAGATGGCCGCATTTTAGAGCGAGACTATATTCCAATTTTCAGTGATGGTATTTATAAAGGGCATTTGTGGACGTATAATGATGTTACGATCAGGAAGAATTACAAGAAAAATCTTGAGATTCAAAATGAAAAATATTGGAGTATAATCGCCAATATGAACCTTGGGCTCATAGAGGTAGACAACGCAGATGTAATTCAATTGGTTAATCAGAGTTTTTGCAATATGAGTGGGTATTCTGAGCAGGAATTAATAGGAAAAAAGGCAAGTGCTACCCTAAAGGTGTCCGAAAAGAACATCATAGTTGAAAAAGGAAAAGAACGGCTCAGGGGAAAATCGGATTCCTATGAGATACAGGTGTATACTAAATCTAATGAACTGCGCTACTGGCTTATCAGTGGTGCACCCCGATATAATGAAACAGGTAAGGTTGTAGGTTCCATTGGGATTCACCTTGACATAACGGCACAGAAAAACCTGGAGTTACAGAAGGAAAAACTTTTGCTAGAACTGGAAGCCAGTAATCAAGGACTTGAAGAATATGCGCATATTGTTTCTCATGACCTTAAATCTCCTTTGCGAAGCATCAGTGCCCTGGCTACCTGGTTACATGACGATTATAAAGAGATCATAGATGATACAGGTCTGTTCAACCTTCAAATGATGCAGGAAAAAGTGGAGGGGATGGATAAGCTCATTGATGGAATATTAAAATATTCCAGTATTAATAGCGAACATCTTGATACAGTTTCTGTAGACCTGAATCAGGTGGTGAAGGATATACGGGAGATTATTTATACTCCAAAACATGTTAATGTCATCATCATGACCCCCCTTCCCACGCTGCAGGCCGATGCTACTAAAATGCACCAGCTATTTCAGAACCTGATAAGCAATGCGGTTACCAATATTGATAAGGAAGAAGGCCTGGTAGTTATTGATGTAAAGGAAAATAAAACCCACTGGGAATTCTGCATTAAAGACAATGGCGTTGGAATCCCTAAAGAGTACCACGAAAAAATATTTCAAATATTCCAGTCCATAGGAACTAAGGAAAGTTCAACCGGTATCGGACTGTCTATCGTTAAAAAGATAGTAGATTTGTACGAAGGTAAGATCTGGTTAGACAGCGATGTGGGCGAGGGAACTACCTTTTATTTCACTTTAAAGAAATAAGCATGGAAACTCCAAACCTGGAATATATAAAACAATTGGCAGGGGACGATGTTGCATTTGAGCAAAAATTCATTGCTATTCTGAAGGACGAGTTTCCTGTTGAGAAACAGGAATACATCAAAACCCTTCGGGAAGGAAAAACGAATGAAACGGCATTGATAGTGCATAAATTAAAACATAAATTAAACATCCTTGGGCTGGAAAATGCCTATGGTCTTGCTGTTACCTACGAAGAGGAACTAAAAATGGAGAATACTGCGTTAAATGAAGAATTTTCAAGTATTTTAGAGACCATAGAATCCTATTTAAAGACCCTTTGAGATCATGAATTGTATAATCATAGATGATGAAGCAGCTGCAAGAGCCATTGTGGCCCAATTGTGCACTTCCATTCCTGAGCTGGATGTGATTGAAGAGTTTTCGAATGCCATAGATGCCATTAAATTCCTTAACCAGCAAAGTGTAGACCTGATATTCCTCGATATTCATATGCCCGGTTTTACCGGATTCGATTTTGTGCAAACCCTTAAAGATCCTCCAAAGATCGTCCTTACAACCTCTGATACAAATTTTGCGATTGAGGCCTATGAATATGAAGCAATTGTGGATTATCTGGTCAAACCAATCACACCAGAGAGGTTCACAAAGTCTATACAGAAAGTAAAGAATATAATCGCTCAGCAACCCTCGGTAACCAAGGGCGATGGTGGCGCGAGTTCAGTGGGGGAAGATTTGTATATCAATATAGACCGGAGACTTATCAAACTAACCTTTGATGAGATCTTATTTATAGAAGCCAAAGGCGATTATATAGATATTAAGACTACCAAAGAGACACATAGGGTACACAACACCTTGAAAAAGATAAAAGAAAAACTTCCTGAAGAGCTCTTTCTTCAGATCCACAGATCCTATATTATCAACTTTACAAAAATTATTGATATAGAGGACAACAGTGTGCTTATTGAAAAAAGCGTAATTCCCATAAGCCGGTCTAACCGCCCGGAACTCATGCGGAGATTAAATTTGCTCTAACCGCTACAGCTTGGCTAACATCTTCTTATAGAAGAGTGGGGTTTTTGTAAAGTTCCACTTCAGCCTGACCCCTATTTCTGTAAAGTTAAATCCGCTGGCCGTTGCGGAAGCAATGTTACTGTATTTCCCATAAATACTACCTATCACTCTTTTGGAAATCTGTTGATTAAGCCCGGCTTCCAATCTGAAAACTACTGACTGCGGGTCGGCCTCTACCTTTTGCAAACCTGTAGCACAGTTTAGGATATAAGTGCTCTTTTCTGAAAAAGAGCCTCTGAGATCAGCAAAAACT
>NZ_CAMYKG010000067.1 GCF_947258925.1 uncultured Eudoraea sp.
TTTCATGTCATGAAAATCAGTATACACAAAGGTTAAGATTAAATTTGGCCTTTTCCGTAATCTGAGTTTTACGATTTGGTTAAGTAAGTGTTATGAAATTTTACGAAAATATGTAGTTGGATATTTAATATTTATTAATTATTAAAAAGATTTTTTAGGTTTAATTTAGTTTCTAATCCTTTATTTCTCCTGACATCAGGTACCTGTCGCGAATCAACCTGGCAGTTTTGTGATCACCTTTATGGTCCCAGCCCGGAGGCATAAGCATATATAATAATTTATTTTTTAAACCGGGAGCTTTGTATACATCTTTGAATAAGGCCACAATTTCTCCAAAGTAAACATCAAGAAAGTTCCCGGAATCCATCTTTCGGGTAATGCCGTATTCAACTTTTATGGTACTATCTTCATCCTGATAGGTTCCAAAAACCCGATCCCAAATATTCAGGAGATTACAAAAATTGGTATCCATATAAAGTGGGTTACGCGCATGGTGCACCCTATGGTGGGAAGGTGTCAGGATAATCTTATGTAAAAAGCCAAGCCTTCCATCTTTTAACAGGTTCTCCCCCACATGGATAAATGCCCCATAGGTTCCGTCTATAAACATGATTAAAAACAACAGTTCTGGATGCACACCTAGTAAAATACAAACGGTGGTACGAATAGTATCGGCGTAGGGTGCTTCTAAAAAGAAGTGGGCATAAGTAACGGTTAGATTCATATTTTCAGGGGCATGATGGGTAGAATGCAAACACCAGAACAGTCGTACTTTGTGCCCCCAGTAATGATACAGAAAATGTCCAAACTCCCAGACAATATAGGCGTAGATAAACCAATACCAGGTAAAACTGGTTTGAAAAGGAGCGAGGTGCTGAAAAAGACCAATACAAAAGGCAACCATGGCTATGGCTATAAACCGGCCCACAAACCTGTTAAAAATGTATATGAGGAAGTTAACTTTATATACCTTGGCCTGTGGATTTTTGTAGATAAGCCCCAAAATTAATTCAAGAATTACCAGTAGCGGAATAATAGGAGCAATTAACGAAACAATACCATCATAGGTTCTGAAGGCCTTGTAATCTCCAGCTTCTAAAAGCTCCAGTGCCCTGGTAATTCCAAGAAAACTAATAAACTCATTAAAAAGCGTCTCTAAAATTTCCATAAACATTAGCGGTTCAACCACATCTTAATGGTCCTGTTTACCAGTTCTGGCTTATCGTGATGCACAAAATGCCCGGCCCCCGGAATGGTAACCAGGGTGAGATCCTTTTCCACCCATTCCCAGGTATGGTTAAGAGCTCCTGCAAGAAGATACTTATCATCAAGTCCATGAATAACTAATACTGGGACTCTAACCTTAGTTAAAGCGGAAGAATCCAATGCATAAGGTTCCCGGGGATAATTTTGCCTGTAGTAGTGTAGCATGGCTTCAAAATCTGAGCGGTCAAAGGCCTCCAGGTATGCATTCTTATTTACATTATCGCCCAACATGGATACAAGTTTCTCAGCAGTATGTCTTATCCCTCTGGGATGGGGTGAGTTTAGTAGTATAAGCCTATCAACGACCTGAGGCCTCATCATTGCAAGTGCCCAGGCAACGGAACCACCCCAGTCATGGCCTACGATAATTGATTTTTTAAAGCCTAAATGAGTGATCACAGAGAGAACATCACCCACTAAATAATTCATATTATAGTATTTTTCTCCTTTCGGCTTGTCGGAAAGATTATAACCTCTTTGGTCAATGGCTATAACAAAATACTCCTTTGAGAAGTTATCCATGATGTCTTTCCAGGAATACCAGAAATCAGGGAATCCATGGATGAAAACTATGAGGGGGTTCTCTTTAGAACCTAATGCAGCAAAGTGAATTTTCACCCCTTGGGAGATGGCGTATCCATGTTCTACTCTATCTTTTATATTTTCTTCCATATACTTTGGAGGGTTTGTGTCTAAGGATGTTTTCTAAAAGCATCACCATTGGCAGTTTTAAATTTCATCAGATCTGCTATCATTTTGGCCCTTTTTATTGCCTCGGAAGCCCGTTCCCCGGCAAAATGCTCATCAACCGTATTATTCCACAGTACCAACCATCTTTCAAAATGAGCCGAAGTCAACGGTTCCTTTTTACTGAGCACGATATGTTTCGTCATCGGATTGCCTTTGTACTTCATAGTATCAAATAATATGGTTTCCCAGAAGTCATACATAATGGGAAAATGCTTTTCCCAGTCTATTTGCGCTATTTCGTTGAAGAAGAAGCCTATTTTTTCGTCTTTAAGCACCTTGGCATAAAACGCATTTACTAATTGCTCTATGTCTTTACGGTTTTCTATGTCTTTCATTTATTTAATAATCTAAATAGACTTTGATGTTACCCTCCGCAGAACAATTGTTACCTTCTGTTTAATCTCTCAGCCCTTTGAATTATATTTTCGTAAACTGCTCGTCCGTTACCAATTACCTCAAGAACTTCTTCTTTTTGATTTTCATTGTAAAATAAAGCTTTAGTCTTAACCCAATCGGTCAGACGATCAATTACCGCAATAAATTTTTTAGCCGGTTCAGCATACCCGGATGGTCTGCCCTCAAAATTGATATAGATTGGATTCGTATGCGCTCCTTTACAGCGCGCGGCGATCCAACCAGAATCTTCAAGGCTAATCTGACGGGAAACATCTGTAGCAGTTAAAATCACCTCGCCATTATAAATTATTTCAACTGGAATTTTGCCTTCAGGCGTCAGTGCGGCGGCTTCTACCATAAATTGAACAGGGCCATTTTCGGCATTCAAAGAACTTCCAGGGAGCTTGTCATTCACTTTAAAAAATAACATGGGGCCGGTGGTTATAAAACTTTTACCATTTTGCAGGTTCCTCCTCCAATTATCCAACGTAAATTCTTCATTCTCCAGGTTGACGTAGACTCGGGGGGTATCTTTAATTGCCCAATCGGGCCCGGCGGTTGCCGGAATAGTAAAGCCACAATTCAGGATGTCATACCAGACTTTCATTTGTCCACCATTACCTGCAATCTCAGCCATATGTACATTCCCCAAAGCGATATCCACAGGCATCTCAAAACCGGTAGAAGGCCAACCCGTTTTTATCTGATCAACGCCTTCGGTGAAATTACCAAAATGAGCCGCAATGGTAGTAGCACCCTGAGCGACCGCTTCTTCCAAAATATCGGAATTAGGTGGGTAGTCCGGGCCGCCTAATTCACCTAATGCACCCGTACTAATAGGTTGAATTAAGGATTTAAGTCCGATAAAGGCAAGATGCCCATATGGATTGTTGCGAAACTCTTCGCCATAGGTAATAAGATGTTCAGCGGTACTAAAGGCCTGCCTTTTTCCCATCGGGAATTCATTTGCATAAATAGCATGTGTTTGCCACTCTCCTTTAAGAGTTAATATGGAGGAGACATGCAGGTCCTCTGCCTGTGAAATCAAAGGCCAGAATTTACTGAATTGAACAGGAATACCTATATCTGTGGTATGAATGTGTGTTTGCCCCGAGTACCATCCAAGATCAGGCATATTGATCCATCGCTCCAAAGCGACATCCACATTACCTTGCTCGGGTACATCCACCTTAGCAGGGATATATTCAAATCCATGATAGATATGCGCTATTTTGCCCACTGGGTTGACACCTAGTTGGGCCCGACCTTGTAAATAAAAGTAAGGACCAGGCTGATATTCCCAAAGCGTTGTACGCCAACCCCATTCCATATTTCTTGTTACTGCATAGGAAGGTCCTTTGATTGGAGTCCAAAAATGGTTCCCCTCCATGTCACTCACTTCTACCCTTGCCGCCAGCGGTTTTCCACTCTCTTTATCGGTGACTGAAAAATTGATAGATTCAGAAAAATCAGAAACTTTATCAATTGGACGACCATCATACCCTGGTACAATAACATGGGTAGGAATACTATCTGGAATAAGCGCAAATGGCGCTTCATACATGGGAATTCCTTTAACCTTGAGAAGGGCATCGGCAGCATCACCAGATTCATCCTTGATGCTCAGGGTGCTTGTTAATATGGCCTCCCTTAGTGGAGACAATACTACAAAGGTATACCTGGAGGCATTTGCTTCCAGTGAAAATTGTTTGTTCCAAAACAGGATCTCATCACTATAGTCGCTATTCATGCTGAGTTCCACTTTAGAATTTCTATTATTTTTTACTTCAACCAAAAGAACTTTGAAGTGCCCTTGTTGAACTTCAAAAAGAGGAGCTGCCCAACTACTTGTGATAGATTTGCCAATAGTAAAAAGCACTGCAGGTTCTTGTTTAATTAGTTTGGCAAAGTACGTACGGCATTCATTTAGCAACTGCTTTTGTTTAGCCCTGGCCTTGCTGATTTGTTTCATTACCTCGCCTGAGGAAATCAACAAATTTTGCTCATCCGTAAGATTACGTATCTCCCAGGATTCAGTCCTAAGTTCATGCCAGGTTTTAAAAATGTTTGCAGCAGCGGCGTCCTTTATCCTCATAAGTTGTATGGCCATCAGATAGTCATTAATTTCCTGTAAAACAGGATCAGAATGTCCATCATGAGCATATGCGCGTGTTTCGGAACTTAAAGAAATTACCAGGAAGAGGATAATTAAAGCTGTTTTCATCTTAAGGCTTATAAAATGAATTTTCGTCTGCTATCAATGTGGTAAGTTCAACAGTATGCCCGTCCGGGTCTTTGGTATAAATAGAAATAAAATAGTGATGGTCCTGAATGGTAAATTCCAAATTCATTGCCTTATATCTCATTTTCGCCTTTTCAAAATTCTCCTTAGTAACATTGAAGGCAAAGTGATCTATACCGACGTTTTTGGATTTCTGATCTATTGGGTCGTCATTTTTATTTGCGGGGAATAAGGCAAGTCCACTTTTGTTGGCCAGCATAAAAACCGGGAATGACCCCCATTCTTTTAATTGATATTTCTGAAGTCCAAGAACATCCTCATACCATTTGGCAGAAACCTCAATATCCGCAACACGGATAGCCACATGATCCAAAAAACGAATCTCAAATTCTTCATACTCATTCATTTTATCAAGTTACACAAAAAGGATTAATTTTTGACTTCCTGTAGAATTTGCATCATCGTCTTTTTGTTGCCGCATCCATGGATTTGGCATTAAGAGTAATATATCACAAAACCAAGGTTATATTTTGACCAAAATTTCTTTCCCGGTTAGTGAATTAACTAATCCCCATCTCATTGTTGATATATTCACAAAAAGATGCTGATATTTAATATCTTATTGGCGTATTTTCGCTTTTTAATAGACACTTTATGACGATGACCGACTTTCAGCCTATCATTGAAGTTGTAGAAGAAGCCTACGAGATTCCCCAATTAAACGCTACCAGAAAAATATCCGCACTTTTACCTTACGATTATTATAAAACCGATAAACACTACCCCGTTCTTTACCTGCAGGACGGTCAGAATCTATTCAATCCACTAGCCCCTTTTGGCGACTGGGCTGTGGATAAGTCAATGGCCAAGCTTGCGGAAAAAGGATTCAGCGATATAATAATTATTGCGATAGACCACGGTGAAGAGGAACGGATTATTGAATACCTTCCATATAAACACCCGAAGTTTGGCAAGGGGAAAGGCAAGTTTTATATCGAGTTTATGCTCAAGAAACTTATTCCGTATGTCAACAAACAGTACAGAACGCTAACCGATTTTGAACATACCGGTATTGGGGGAAGTTCTATGGGCGGCTTAATTAGTTTTTATGCCGGCCTCTCGCACCCGGAGGTATTTGGTAAATTGATGATCTTTTCACCCAGCCTCTGGATATCCAAAATGATCTTTGATCATACCAGATCATTTGAGCCTCTCGAAAAA
>NZ_CAMYKG010000068.1 GCF_947258925.1 uncultured Eudoraea sp.
TCGAAATGACATAGGTGTTCTGTAGAACGGAATTCAAAAATTTATTTGAACTCCCTTCTTACTTCGTACCTTCTTACCTCGTACTTTCTTCAGATTTCTCAATCGGTACTTCGTACCTCATATCGAAATGACATAGGTGTTCCGGAACGGACTCTTTACACCATTTAGCACTGGGCACACCCTCCTTAGGATCGATCAAAGATAAAATGGACCGTACAGGATGACATATCCCCGTCATTGTTAAAGTCGTATTCCCCTGTATCGGCGCCCCCATTAAGGGATAGCGTTGTCCCGTCAAAGGTGTGGCCGTAGGTATCCCAATCATCAGGGTCATCATCCCAGACTATGGCAAAGTAGAATGTTTGCTGCCACTCCTCCCAGAACATTTCTCCACTTACGGTATACGCATCCCGGTCTACCGGATCTATGGTGAGGGTAAAGCGGCCATTAGATTGCACAGACATGCTGGTAGTTCCGCCGTCTTCTACCACATCTACAGAGACAGTGCTTACACTAAACTGGGCCTTGGTGGCTTCCCAGCTTCCGGCGAGTTCACTGATCTGGAACGTACCATCTTTGGTGAGTATGACTTCGTCATCATCATCATCATTACAAGAGAAAGTCAACGAAATTAATGCGATTAAAAAGAGATAGGTGAACTGTTTCATAGCTATAAATTTTAGATGAAGGGGCATCTCCAAAGAAGGGAGTGTATCACCTTCTGATTACAGCAATAAATGTATTGAGATCTGCTACTGTGCGCAATGACCCTGATCAGTTTGCTTTGAAAAACGTGCTGTACGGTCACACCCCCTTCTTTCAGATTTCTCAGTCGGTACTTCGCACCTCTTGTCGAAATGACTTGGAGGTTTTTCGAACGGGATTCAGAGATTCTTTGACCTCCCTTCGCACTTCGTACCTTCTTACCTCGTACTTTCTTTCAGATTTCTCAGTCGGTACTTCGTACCTCTTGTCGAAATGACTTGGAGGTTTTTCGAACGGGATTCAGAGATTCTTTGACCTCCCTTCGTACTTCGTACCTTCTTACCTCGTACTTTCTTTCAGATTTCTCAGTCGGTACTTCGTACCTCTTGTCGAAATGACTTAGAGATCTTTAAAACTTTTTATGCCAGGGCATGTAGGTTTTTACATCAGACAAGCCTTTTCACAGCACCCTCATCGACTATATTGTCCCTTTAAAGGCAATTCTTTTTTTAACTTCTTTCTTTTTGTTTCTTGAAGGACAATCAGCGCTCTTTAGAACAGGTGCGCAAAAAGGGATTAAAATCTCTTGATGAAAATGAAAAGAAAAAAGGAACTACGTATTTTTTCAGGAGTGCTATGGTTGCTGCTTACCGTTTCTTTTACGGCAAAAACTACGGCTCAGCAGTTCACTCAACAAGACTATCAAAGCAACATACAAGAAACCATGCATTCGGCCCCAGGGATTAATTCCTTTGATGGCACTACGCTGAATCACAGACCTATGGAGCCCAAAGCCCGGGAAAGGGCCGGCTTGTTTGTTCAATTATATAACGCCTATGTCTCCAGGGCTTATTACAGCCTGTTAAGCGAGGCAGAAAAGGCGGATCAGTACTTGCTGGAAGAATATAATAACCTGCTCAAAAACTCAAAAAACAGACCGGACAGGGAGGCTTATACCAGAGAGGTAGCACTGGCTAAATTAACCTATGAAGCCCATTGGGAAATGCTGGAGGGGCTGAAATCATGGAATGCCTTTAGAGCTTATGGTTCTGTTGATCTGGATCTCTTTAATAAGGAACAAATAAAAAATGCCTATTTAATGTTTCGCAAAGGTTCTTCAGATTCAGAGATCATAGACTTTTTGCTGTATAGGTTGGCTGATCTTTATTACGTTCAGGAATAATAGGTTTCCATTTCCAAAAATTCGGATACTAAATGAGGCGAATGGCTATGGAGTGTAACTTCCGTATCACCTGGAGCTTGGAATTCCTTTCAATAGTTTTCTTATTTACTCCTGACGTATTAGTTTCTATCCTTAAAGTCTAACTATTTTGTCTTACTGCATATACAAAATTGCATCCTTGATTTTTAGTGCTAAGGAGCGTGGTAATGGGCTATTTGTACAATTTCTTGTATAATTTTCACAATGAAAGTGACCTTTTAAAATATTTGGTGTCTTAAGTATGTATGTCATTGATAGTTAACCATTTTAAAGAGATTTTCATGAACAGGCCTTTTTTAAGGTCACCTTATCTGCCGGTAGCTGTACCCCCATACATCTACTGGCCAGATTAGGGTGAAACCTACAAAATATGTGCACTGAAAATGATGAAAGATTTTGTTGTTAGATAGGGTAGTTAGTTGGGTTGATTTGGGTCTCTGTAAGAACATTAAAATTTTCAAAGGGGGCCCATATCTCAAGGTTTCATTAAATTGTCGGTATTTACTAAATAACCAGTATAAACCATAGTAGATGGTGACCATGCTTAAAAATTTAATTCTTGTATTGATCGGGGATCGATACAAGTCTGATTTAACTGAGGATAATCCTTATCGGGGCCTTAGTGACGAGGAATTGGTCAAAACCATTATTGAGACAAATAACACGCTCTTATTTGGGATTATTTATGACCGTTATGCAAATAAGATCTATACCAAATGTTCAGGTTTTTCATGGTCTGATGATGAAGCTGCAGACCTTACTCAGGATGTTTTTCTCACGATTTACGTTAAAATGGGAAGTTTTAAAGGCAACTCCAAATTTTCAAGTTGGGTATATGCCTTAACCTATAATTTTTGTGTCAACTATGTAAACAGGAACAAAGCGCGTAAAATGAGTGAGAAATCAGAAAAGCTGGATGCCAATGACCCTGGGATGACCTTTGATGTGGAGGACAAAAGCTTATTCCAAATGCGCTCGGATAAGCTAAAAACAGTATTAGAACAAATAGCCCCGGAAGATAAAGCCATCCTGTTGCTGAAATATCAGGATGATGTTCCCATTAAAGAACTTTCTGCCATTTTGGATATTGGTGAAAGTGCTGTAAAAATGCGCCTGAAAAGAGCGAAAGCAAGATTATTAGAAACCTATAATGCAACCTCATAATGGCAGATAACAGTAAAAATCCGTTTAAAGATTTGGGCAAACTCATCAAGGATGCCCCCCCGAATCTCAAATCAAAGGTGATGAATGATGTTGCCACAGCCAAGCTTATTATGGATCTGGCCTCTCTGTTTACCCTAAACGTCAAAGAGGCGTTATCCGGAATGTTTAAGACCCGTCGTAAAAACTAATATATAACTATCTAATCTCACTAAAATTATGGAATCAATAGGAAGCTTGGCATCAGAATCCCTCAAATCTATCTTTCAGGATATCGTATCTGCACTCCCCGGAATCATAGGCGCAATTATTGTATTGCTACTGGCATGGCTCATCATTAAGATCACGTCATTTATTTTGAAAAAGATCTTACGGATCGCAGGAATTGATAAGGTCTCAGAAAAAATAAACGAAGCCAAATTATTTGGGGAAGAAAGTGCAATAAAAGTAGATGTGTCTAAGATCTTATTGGGCTTTGTAAAAGGGATCCTGTGGATCACCTTTATCATGGTAGCAGCCGAAGTAATGGGTTTAACTATTGTTTCAACCGAGATCTCAAACCTCTTGCACTATTTGCCTATTCTGCTTAGTGCTGTTGTCATTTTTATGATTGGCATGTTTGGCGCTAAACTAATCCGCAAAGCGCTGCTTGCCATTTTCGAATCCACAGGGATGAGTGGATCTAAGATAGTGAGTGGTATTGTGTACTATATAATTATTGCTTTTGTATTTGTAACTGCGCTGAACCAGGCTGGGATAGATACAGCTATAATCACCAGCAATATTACCCTGATCATAGGAGCATTTCTACTAGCTTTTGCAATAGGATTAGGCCTTGGATCCAGGGAAGTAGTAGCAGATCTGCTCAATACATTCTATGCCCGTAAAACATATGCCGTAGGAGATTCAATTAAAACGAAAAAAATAGAAGGAACCATAGAGGCCATAGAAGGAATCTCGGTAACTGTGAAAACAGCCAAAACTAAGGTAGTGATCCCCATAAAGGATCTGGTTCAAAATAAAGTAGAAATTAAATAGGATAAAATAGCAGGCTGCCGGCAGGGCCATTTGGCGTGTTATGAATAACTATAATCAACAATTTGTATAATTAAAAATAGAAACTAAAAATGGGAAAATTTGAAATTAAAAAAACGAAATCTGGGAAGTGTAAGTTCACAACGGGATCAACTCGGTAAAAGTAAATGCCAAAGATGATAATAGGTATGACCGTTTAACAGCCAAAGATGGCAGCCCTTATTTTAACTTAAAGGCTAAAAACGGACAAATTATAGGCACCAGTGAGATGTATAGCAATACCGCCGGAATGGAAAATGGGATCGCTTCTGTAAAGAAAAATGCTGCCGATGCTACTATTGATCATAAGTCATAGTAATTAATAGGAATTCAATGAAAACCATAAAAACAAATACCATGAAAAAATTACTATTACTAGCTCTTTTTGTGTTGGGAGGTGTTTACACCTATTCCCAGACCAAAGAAGAATTACAGGCTGCAAAGGCAAGTAAAACAGACTCAATAGCAGCAATTCAGGCAAGGGCGGATGCTATCCAGGCCCAGATCGATGCCCTACCG
>NZ_CAMYKG010000069.1 GCF_947258925.1 uncultured Eudoraea sp.
CGAAATCATTCTGCTGTAATTATGCTCTAAGGAAGTCAAAAGCTCCGTTAATATTTTTCGTTCCTGTATTCTTTCTTTTTTGTATTCATTCCAATTATTCACCTGTAATGCTATCAGAATCCCAATCACAACAAGCAGTATCTCTCCAACTGCATACAGCAGGTATTTACTAAACTTGCCTGCCCGCCCATTTGGCGGGTTTTCAGTTAGCAAGCGTTGACGTATTTGACGGAAAAAGCGTAGCATGGTTTGAGGTTGGTTGCGGGTAAGTTAGTAATTTTAATCATATCAAATAGGCAGTTACAAGCTTATTCCAACTGTTCTAGCCGTTTTATCAACTCCTCAGAAAGCACTTCCAATTCCTTGAAATACCCAAGGAAAACTCCATGTTTGGTTCCATAAAGACCGGCTGTATAGGTGATGGCTTTAAATTCGCCGGAAGATGGGTCGTTCAAGTACCCAAACTCTTCTTCAAATGCTAAATCGATCTCAAGGTAGGCTTCCATGATATAAATATTGGGCGCCTTGTCTACCATGATATTTAAGACATCTACCGTATATGCATTGAATTCGGCAATATGCTTGGCAGCCTCTTCACTCTTTCTGTAATAATCCAGAAGTAACGACTTTAATTCGGGATTGGTTATTAATTCCAGTTTGCCAGCGTAAAGCATTTCGGAAATGGTAGAATTTTGCGTGGTCATCATTTCTGAACTGTCAAATTCTCGAAATAGTTCCATCATAGCATCCGCATCCGCAATTGAATGTTGTTTGTCAAACAAGCTGTTTAGAAATTCATCACTTGAGGCAATGAATTGGTTAGCATCATCAATTCGTCTTTTGAAATAGGCGTTATCAACCATGAGGTCTTCCCGGATTCTGGACAAGAAGTTCAACTCCGATCTACGCTCTTGCCGGTACTCATTCCAATTATTCACCTGTAATGCTATCAGAATACCAACAACCACTAACAGTATCTCACCAATAGCATACCTCATGTATTTTAAAGGCTTATTGTCGTCTGCTAGTTTTTTACGTATGCGTCTAAAAAAATTAATCATAGATTTATTATTAATGCCCGCGTGGCAGGCAGGCCCATTCGCTAAAAACATTCACGGAATGTTTTTTTAACGCTCTGTCCTCTAAAGAAGCCAATCATGAGAAGAAAAGTTGGTTGTTCTTTCTAAGGTAAGAAATTATTAAACAAGGCCGATAAACTCCATCTGGTCCGGGCATCCTGCTTCTTTGAAAAAACAAGGTTTTTAAAATTCCAAATCACAAGCACCAGATGACAAGCACCAGATGACAAGCACCAGATGACAAGTACCAAATCTCAAATTCCAATCCCCCCCGCTAGCGCGAGCATCTTGCTCGTGTTGAAAATCAGATAAGCCGGACTTGTCCATCCCTCCGCTAGCGCGAGCCTGCCTTGTCGGCAGACAGGCATCTTGCTCGTGTTAAAATTAGTATCCCCGGAACATGTTACTATTAGCGGTTACCCTGGCTGAAATTGCCAATTATATAATACTGATAATCAGGTACTCGCAGACGATATAATGTATATTTTTTCTTAAAAGTTTGCTATTTTTTAGGTTATTTTTCCCAGATATAGTAACTTAATAGAATACCAAAAAACAAATACTATGGGAATTAAAAGTTTTCAAGGTCGCAGAATGTCAGAGCCATCAGGGGATGAAATACCATTTAAGGTAAGTGATTTTATGACAAAGAAATTAATCACTTTTAAGCCGGAACAGTCTATGCAAGAAGTTATTGAAATACTGATATCCAATAGAATTTCCGGAGGCCCGGTGGTGAATGAAGAGAACGAGTTGATTGGTGTTATTTCCGAGGGTGACTGTATTAGTCATATAAGTAAGAGCAGGTATTATAATATGCCTCTTGATGATGCAAAGGTAGAGGATAGTATGATTAAAAATGTTGAAACCATTGACGGAGACATGAATATTTTTGATGCCGCCAATAAATTCCTTGAAGCCAAACGACGACGTTTTCCAATTGTTGAAAATGGTAAATTGGTCGGACAAATTTCTCAAAAGGACGTTTTAATAGCGACTATGAACCTTAAAACTGAAAATTGGAAATAATTCTGTGTTTTCATTATTTGAAGTTGTAAAGCTCTGTTTTTGTGCAGTTCATTTCAATTGGGCGGAGGTCTGTATTGGCCAAAATTTTATAGCGCTTAATTTGCACTAAAGAGCGATTTTTGGATTTAACTTCTTGGTGTGTTTCAATTATCATCACAAGGATTATCATAAGATTATTACGCCCTCCCGTCCATAAAATTATTACCCTCTAATCATACCCCATCCGATCTCTTATCGTACCATCTGCTCTGTGCACAATAACATCAGCCTTATATTTTTTAGCAATTCTTTTGGCTTTTCTGATGGCCGTATCCTGGCGTCGGTGTTTAGACGTGATACGTTTATTACCCTCACGCCGTACGGCCCAACCTTTTTCGTGAGGCACCACATGTTGATGATAGGTTCTCCTTCGTGAACTTTTACGTGAACTTTTAAAAAAAACATCGACAATCTGATCCAATAGATCTAGCCAAAAATTGGCCTTATTTTGGTTAGGCATGTTGTACTATGGTTTAGGTTTTATTGTACACTTTTTTATTCCTCATAAATGTCAAATTTTTCAGAGATGGACTTCATCAATACTTCATTAGAAAAATCATCCTCTGTCATCTTAGAAAGCCGTTCTAAAAAAATGTCGAATTCACCGTTCTTAAATATCGTTAGCATTTTTCCTCCATTTTTACAATTAGCTTCATGCCAAACTTTTGGCGGAACAGTGATGGTATCGCCTTCTTTGAGGATTGTTGTTTCGTTATCAAAAATGAGTTCCAGTTCACCTTCTAACATGTAGAAAACCTCTGTCATTATTTTATGATGGTGCCGATTTAAATGAAACCCGGGTTTTAAAGTGTCTTCGATTATACATAACTCTCCATTCGTATCTCGTGATGAAAGCTTAATAAAGCAATGATCCTGAGCGTAATTGTAATTTTCTCCTTCTCCTTTTCTGATAAAGCTTATTGACTTCATTTTCATTTTTTCTAAATTATTGGCAACAGGTTGGCTAAACTGCGTTTTATGCTTACGCCGAAGCTTCAGCATAGGTGCTAATACATTTTAGCTTTTGTTGTGCACAGTTTAGTTCTGAGTAAACATATCCAGTTCATTTATTCCGTTAGCTTTGAGGTAATCTTTTTCTCCTATATTGTTCGCCTCATTCGAATCATAATCCATTAATATCTTCCATTCATCCTTTTCTTTTATAAAAAGGACATGAAATTGACCATAATAGGCTTGCTGATTCTTCTCATTTTCGATTCTGACCAGTTTGTATATGCCTCTTTCGCTTGCAATGGAATCATTATTAATTCTTTCAAAGAATCGTAGTGAGATCTTGTTTGAAAAGTTATTTTCTTTGGCTTTCTCAAAATTTGTTTTATAGTTGTTTATGTAAGTTTCATACTCTAGTATCCTTTTGCCACCTGATATTCGGATCAATTTATTTGAATGAATCTCAGCCATCAGTTTATAATCCAACGAGTCATATGCCAGATAAAATTTCTTCCAGACCTTATTGATTTCTATGAGATTATTCAGAGATTGAGAATTACCCTGATTTGCGAATGCAACTAAGACTAGAATTAAGACAGTAAACTTGTTAAACATAAGGACTATATTTTTTAGAATTGTGCACAACAATGGTATATTATTATTGATGATATACCACCTATAGAACTAAGATAGTACAACAAATATTATAAGTACAATACATTTAAAAACAAGACCCGCATTTTGTAGAGCTATAGATGTTTTAGTGATCTAGAACAATGAGTTATTGAAACAAAACATATCTGGGCGGAACGAGTCCATTTAGTCTCATATAAACAAGCATTTGTGCTCTGTGGTGAGTTACGTGGTCTGCAAGTAATAAGAAAATTTGTCGTTTTGTCCTATTCAATCCGAAATAGTCTAACTCATCATCAAATTGAGTTGTATCAAATTGTTTAATTAAATCAATTGTAGCAATCATTTCTTTTTTAGATTTATTTGCAACCTTAAAAATTGTGTCTGTTTTCCAATCCCTGGATTCTCGTCCACCTAATAATGACTGACTATGCCAATCTATTGCATAACCTATATGCATTAAATTTTCAGCAAAGGTCAATGATTCCGGCGATGCTCTAAAGTCATATTTGTCCTCTGGCATTGTTTCTGCGACAAGAATTAAATACTTACGGGAATTTTCTAATCGATCCAAATAGTCCTTGGTAAAACTATCCTGTTGAGCAAACAGAGGTGATGTAACCAAACTAAATAGCATAAAGGTTGTTAGAATATATATTTGTTTCATAATGTCTTAAATTCCTATTTTTTCGTTCAGAGTTAGTTTCGCAAAGAATGACAACGGTTTGTGTATGTGGCGTAGCTGCGTTTAGCAGCTATGAACATCATACACCTTGTTAACACCAGTTTTTATTTTTTTTCTTCACGTAAAATTTTCTCCATTTTACGACCTCTTGCCAATTCATCAATCAGCTTTTCCATACGCCTACATTGTCTATACAATTCAAATTCATCCTCTATTTCTTCAATTCGATAACCACAAACTACTCCTTTAATAAGGTGTGCATTTGGATGTATTTCTGCTCTTTGAAAAAATGTTTCAAATGTTACTTTCTCTTCAATAAGCTCTTGTATTTTATCTTCATCAAATCCAGTTAGCCATGCTATTACTTGGTTCAGTTCTTCCTTGGTTCTTCCATTCTTCACCAATCTATTTAAGTAAAGTGGATAAATAGATGCAAATATCATTTTTGCAACTTTTTCATTTTTCTCAGCTGTAACTTTCATCTTTATTTGATTTTAAATTAATTGATGATAACGGTCTTGGCTATGATATTGTCACGCCCGTGGCGTGATGAACCCACCAGAGGCGGGCGCGCCCGACTGCGGAGGGCAGGCCCGCCTTAGGAGGGCAGGCAGGTTATAGCCGCTGTTGGCAAGCGTAACTCAATCTTTAATTGGATTAAATATTTATTGCCTTACTCATTAGGTTGATTTTTAAGTCCAAAGCCGAAATCTGAAATAGTGCCAGTGTTATATTTGTCGAATTCCAGGTAAAGATCTGCGAAGAGTGAGTTCTGATAGCGGAATGGTTTGCAACCGGGTTGTTCAAAAAATTGAGAAGCTTCTTGCGCAAAGATTTTCCATTCTTTAAGTGGCAGGTTGCCTCTCTTGTAAAGCTTGTAAAGTTTCCACCATTGATTAGCATAGCATCTAAGAATGAAATTAAACTGAACAATTTCTGTTGATGTAAGTGTATCTGGTTTTTGGCATCCACGATCAAGCAGAGAGGCAAGTTCAGGGTGGCTTGCTACAACTACATTAATATCATTAAAGCCAGTCATGGTGCTTTCATAAGTTGATGTAGCTACTGTTGCTGTATTTTGTTTTAGCTGTATTGCCAGATAAATCAAAGTAATTAATACTGCTAAAGCACCAACTATTTGACCTATTGCCGAGATAGCTTCCCAATTCATAATAACTGTTTCCAATTTATATAGTTAATTAATAATGCTTGCCAACTTATTTGTAAAGATGTAAAATATAGCTATACATACCCAATTTGACCTATAAACAGTAAATCTGTATAGCTTTTATATGGAATTCCAAATCCAATGGAATTAAGCTTAAGGGTGGCTTAAAATTCCTACAAAACAGTTAATAAAACAAGGTTAAATAGATAAATTTTTATATGAGGGAATAGGAGTTATTGCAGACATTAAAGGGTAATGGTTGTCCGCATCTCCGCCAGGAGATGTTGTTGGCACTGATTATGATCAGTTTGCTGTAAATAACCTGCTGCACTTCGTCGTCCTCTTCCATCCTTTAGATTTCTCAATCGGTACTTCGCACCTCATATCGAAATGACATAGAAGTTTTGTAGAACGGTATTCCGGGATTTCTTTGACCTCCCTTCGTACTTCTTAACTTCTTACTTCGTGCTTCATTCCTACTTACCTCGTACTTCTTTCCTTTCTTACCTCGTACCTCATTCAGATTTCTCAGTCGGTACTTCGTACCTCTTATCGAAATGACTGTTTGGGTTTAAAATAAGCTGGTGTAACGTATAGCTGTCATTTCGAACCGCACGAAGTGCGCGTGAGAAATCTCAAAATAACTGTTTTCAATTACACTTGCATGCATTCTGGATTTCTCAATCGGTACTTCGTACCTCATATCGAAATGACATAGAGGTTTTTTCGAACGGTATTCAGAGATTTCTTTGACCTCCTTTCGTACTTCTTTTCCTTTCTTCCCTCGTACCTCATTCAGATTTCTCAATCGGTACTTCGCACCTCCTATCGAAATGACATAGCGGTTTTGTAGAACGGTATTCAGGGATTTCTTTGACCTCCCTTCGTACTTCGTA
>NZ_CAMYKG010000070.1 GCF_947258925.1 uncultured Eudoraea sp.
TATAAACTCCAGGTATTCCCAATGTCGGATAGCGGATTACAACCCAGATATTCTCCCGGAATAGGATGATAACTCAGAACATTTTTTCCAATTTATTCACTGGAGTAGTTAATTTCAAAATATTTACATATGAGGCAAATAGATCTGCAAATAATATTATAGTTTTATTAACTTGGGGTTTTTAAAACGGAAAAACCAGAAACAGATTAATCATTAATCTATCACAACAAAAAAATATGAAAAATATGAACACCATCTCCAACCGAATTAAATTTCTTGCTCCCCTATTTGTTTTTGCATTTGTAATTCAAAGCTGCAACCAGGCACCCAAAGAAGTTGAAAAAGAACAAATAGTCGAGGCAGAAAAGCCCGAGTATTTTTTGCTTCGTCCTGAAACGGAAAAAGCCTATGGGTATTCTCATGCCGTGAAAATTGGCAACGATATTAAAATATCCGGAGCTGTTAGTATGGACAACGACGGAAATCCAACCGCTGTAGGGGATTTTGAGCAACAAATGAAAAATTGCTACGCGGATCTGGATAAGATATTAAAGCATTATGGGTGCACTTTTGACGATGTTGTTGTTGAGAATGTATTTACAACCAATATGCCTTTATTTCTGGAACACGCCGCTTATAGGAATACCGTTTATACAAAGCAGTTTCCTACAGGCTCCTGGCTTGGTGTTAAGGAATTGGCATTACCCGAGTTTATGATAGAAATTGAATTGGAAGTGCATAAAAGCGAATAGATAGTTCCGTAGAGTACACTCAGAGAAGTCTTTTCGGAGAATAATATGTCCACAATCTATATCTAAACAAGTTTAAATGAATTTAAATCAAATAACTATTCCATCCCTTGATTTGACTAAATCCATTCCATTCTATGAAAAGATCGGATTAAAACTAATTGTTAAGGCCTTACCACATTACGCAAGATTTGAATGTCCTGATGGGGATAGTACTTTTTCTATACACCAAACCGAAAAACTACCTTCAGGAGATGGAATATATGTGTATTTTGAATGCGAAGATCTGGATGAGTACGTAGGTAAGTTATTTTCCAAAGGAATCGAATTTGACGAATTACCGAATGATAAACCCTGGCTATGGAGGGAGGCCAGGCTAAAAGATCCTGATGGTAATCAATTAATACTGTATTACGGAGGAGTGAACAGGAGGAATCCTCCATGGAAAATCTAGAAATTCAGCCTGGCATTGTACAGGATCTGCCAAATAATTGAATATTTCTGAATTATTTAGTAATATTTTTCTATTTTTAAATACTCCCTCGAAGACAGCACGTCCCGCCCTGTTTGTCTTATCAACCATATATTTATAAGTAAGATAAAAATTCCGATCCCTTAACTATGCCGCTATTTGACCAAAATATTTGCTTTTATGATTACCTGAAAATCCCTATTCTAATTCTTGCGCTTTTATCTTGGAGTACATTTTATTCTCAAAAAGAAAAAAATAAGGCAACTCCCTTTGTAACAGTATATGATCTGAATGGTATAAAAATATCCAAGGGTAGAATCGCCGTCCTAACGGACACTTCCCTGGTAACCGGGCCCAGAGAAAAACCCGTAACTATTGAAGTAACCAGTATTGGTTCTATAAAAACAAAACGATCAGCGGGGCATAATATCCTCATGGGTGCGGTTATAGGCACAGGAACCGGAGCAATTTTGGGGTTCGCAACTGGCGGTGAAGGTGAATGGTGGGGCAAAGGTGAGGGTGCTGGTGGTTTTGGATTTATTTTTGGAGCCATGGGTGCAGGAATAGGTGCAATCACGGCAATTTTTAAAAAAACAAATACCTTTTCAATTGACGGTGATACCATAAAATGGAAAGCATTCAGAGAAGCGATAGGTGAGCAAAGCCCGCTGCCTTAAAAAGGTGTTGGTAATCGTTTTTGTTAAACCCGCTGTTATATTTTTAAAGGCATTTAATATTATACCCTTATCAACGGCTTTTGAGATATATTGAACCCCTGTTATTTCCCACTTTTTTGCATCTTCCTCGTTTCCACAAAAGTGCCAACTACTTTACCACTTTTTCTAGCTAGTACAACGGCTTCTTCCATTCGTTTTACAATCTTTTCATGCCACACCTGCTCGGAAACACTACAAGATTGAGATAAGTCATAGATGAGTAATGGCATTTTATCTCCAGCACCATTAGCTGCGAGCCCTACTACATGTTCAGAGCCAATATTAGAAGTAAAAATAGAAGCACCAACTATAAACCACCCAATATTACGACCCGCCAGGAAATAATCCTCGGTGTTCTTTTGTTTTTGCTTTATAACTCAAAATGCTACTCCAAGCAATATAATAAAGTATGCCGTAATTACTACCCAATCTAAAGAATCAAATCCTTTCATAAATTATACTTTTGATACGTATCTGTTCCAAAGAAAATGGAATTATAATTTCAGATTAAATTTTTCGCTTGTTAAAATAATCAAAACCGATTAACCTGATACCAATTTTTAATCTACCCGGAATACTAAAGTGACAATTAGAGATCAAGTAAAGAAATGAGCTTAGATAAAAATAGGCTGTTTATTGGTTCTGTATTGTTTTTAGAAGTAGTCATTGTTCCAGGTTATTGGCCCGGAAACTTTCAAGATCGTTGTTAATGAATTCTATTGATAATTCTATAGGATTACAGCATATCTCGCAATCTTCAACGTAATTCTGCCGTTGGATAGAAGGATCTAACAGCATTGATATTTCTTCCCAACAATAAGGGCACTGAAAGTAGTGTTCGTACATCGAAGAGATTAAAAGTCTACATTCAATAACTGACCGGTTAATTGCAAAAGCTCTAATTCGGCTAGTTTGGCATCGTACTTTGCGAGGTTTTTGGTGGTTTGAGCAGTTAAGAGATTAATCTGAGCCTGTCTGAATTCTATTGATGTAATCCTTCCCAGTTGGTATTGCTCCCTTGATCGTTCAAAATTATTCTGATTGGTAATTACTGCTTTCTCCTGGATTTGATATATCGTCAATCTATTTTCATAAGTTTCAATGGCATTCTCAATATTCCGCTCTACCTCAAGTTCAACCTGCTTTTTTAATAACTCCTGATTTTCTAAGGCTATTTTAGCATTCCTAACCTGAACAGTAGTAATTCCACCATCAAAAAGATTCCAGGTAAGGCCCGCACTTAGATTTAGATTTAAAGTGCTATTGTTGACTCCGGGAAAGAAAGCGGAGGCGGCACTTTGATTTAAATTCCAACCATATGAACCCGTTAAACCAATCACCGGTAAATACCCGGATTTACTTACTTTGACGTCATATTCGTTTATGGACAGATTCCTTTCCGTTTGGAGGAGGGCCAGGTTGTTTATTGATACATCATCAACCATCGCTTGCAATTCCAGCATCGGTATGAAAGTAATTAATGTATCTACCTCATATAAGTTTGTTACCTCCTGGTTGAGTACAACATTTAAATCGCGTTTGGTGTTTTTCAATAATCTCTGGGTATTTAGGAGAATTATACTATCATTGGTAACATCAACTTCTGCATTTAATACATCCAACTGTGTGTTTTGCCCATACTCAAATGCGTATTGGGCCCTTTTAATCCGATCCTTTGAAACCTCCAAAGCTTCTTTCTGTGCAAATTCATTTTCAGATAAACGGGCAACTTCAAAATAGATACTCAATAACTGAAGTATGGTGTTTTGGATAGTTTCCCTGGCCTGCAATTCCGTTAATTGGTACTGTTCCTTCAGCCTTTTATAATTGTATCTGCGTCCTAAGCCATCAAAAAGAATATAGTTTAAATTCAGCCCCGCATTATAGCGCTGTGCTTCGGCTTTATTAATTTCAAAATTCGGCCTGGGAATTCCATTTTCATCTACCTGGCCCGGAAATTCAATAGTAGAATCATCCCTGTTATA
>NZ_CAMYKG010000071.1 GCF_947258925.1 uncultured Eudoraea sp.
CCCTTCCGGTTCCCCAATCCGTAGCTTTGGGTATTACTAAAGCAAAAATCTCGGTATTTCCAAGTCCGGTATTGCCATTAGACAAATCTTCATAATGCCTTAAAGTAACCCTGGGAAGAATGGTGAGTCCTTTTAAAGGCACCGGTGCTACTACCCTTAGTTGAAGATAATTGTCCAAACCTGGTCTGCGCGGGGCTCCATTCACCAGATCGTCATAATAGTCCGGCATAGACTGGTAGGCCAATTGGAAACTCCACTGTGTGGCTGTTGCATCCATTGCTTTGGAAGCCGCACTTTGTTCATCTGCTGTATTTTCTTCCTGTGGTTCAGCGGTTTCCTCAGTTTCTTCCTGAGCTAAACCCATGTTCAAACAGAAAATAAAAAATGGAATTAAAAAGTATTTTTTCATCACTATAAATTGTTCCGAGTTATTATTTTTGCGTTTTGGTTACCCGTACATCATATTTAAACAGACTGCTTAATTTGTCCCAAAAGTCGCCCCCTAATACAAAAAAGCTGCTGATAAAAATTACATCCAGGACCATGGTAAACCAAATAGGTAAATCCTTAAAAATAGTACTAAAATGCCCTAAATAAGGCTGAATAATTCCGATTAAAATGGGTGTGGTAAATAGAAACAGTCCTATGCGGTAACGAAAAAGACTAACCTTATCGGGAGGAGCAAACCTCTTTAAAAACCTAATTGCCTTTTCTTTTATAAACTCATAACCCTGTTTACCCATCACGACCACTGCTACGATCATAAAAACCTCAGGGATCCCAAAGGCGAGTAAACCTGAGATAATACTTTTAGTGGTAGCAGACCAATTGGAGGTGACTACCAACGGTATTAGCAAAGGGCTCAAAAACCCCACTATTAAAATCAATGACCCGAGAATGAGCTTTATTTTGGATTTTTGAGGTACTATGGGTTTCAGATGTTGGTTATCAGTCATTTATAGTTAATCAAAGAAAATATCTATGGCCTTATCACTTTTCATTATTCACAGCCTGGATTTCGTTTAGTAAACACACAAGCCTAAAGGCTTGTGTGTTTTAGATTGTCCTAATCTGTCAATTTCACCAATACCCTATCCAATTCGCCACTATAAGGGAAGTGATTGGTTACAGAATATTTGTTGGATACGGGTGTTCCGTTATCAACTCCTATATCAAAGGTTTCTGAAAGGGAGAAGGTCGAGATATGCATATCCGGTAGTTCTACCTCATCTACCTTTTGGCCATTTACGTACAGTTCTCCTTTTCCGCCGGGAAGGCCTTTGGTTTTACCGCCAGTCTCAATAAAATTGAATTTCACATTGACGGTTCCTTTAGGCAGGGCAGGCGATTCTAAGGTATAGTACAAGCCGTGGTAGTAGTTGTAATCATAGTACAGCTTATTATCCTTAATAAATAAGGTATAACCACCGGTAAAGCCGCCACATGCAACTAGCACACCTTCTTCATCTCCAGAAAGTTCAAGTGTTGTTTCTATTGAGTGCGATTTCCCTTTAACAGGTGGCGAAGCTTTTTCAGCAATTCGTTGTGCTCCTGGATAGAAATAAGTGAATTCTTTTCTATCTCCAAAGAGCCTTCCCTGTTGTTTTGCGATACGCTGTATCATATCATCATATAAGGGAAATACATTGTTTTCATCGGCAAGCTCTTCCCATCTGGTTTGGAGTTCTTCCAGTTTTTCCGGGTGTTCATCTGCAAGATCTTTAGATTCTGAAAAATCTTCATCAATATGATAAAGTTCCCAGACATCATCTTCAAACGGAGCTGTTTTATTTAGTTCCCACGGCATGCGATTTCCATGTATGGTTACTGCTTTCCAACCGTCTTTATAAATAGCACGGTTACCAAAGAGTTCATAGTACTGTTCAGGATGACTGGTAGGTGCATCGGCATTATCGAAGGAATATGCTATGCTCCTGCCATCGAGGTCCATTTGTTTGTGTCCATCTATCTCTTCGAAGAAAGGGGTGCCCGTAACATCGAGTATGGTAGCCCCAATATCTGTGATATGGTGATACTGATTTCTTACCTCCCCTTTAGCCTTAATTCCCTTGGGCCAACTTATTACCAATGCATCCGCAATACCTCCATTATGCACAATTTGTTTAAAATATTTAAAAGGGGTATTCCCGGCCATAGCCCAGCCTGCATGGAAGTGCGGATATGTGTTGGGGCCGCCCCAATCGTCGTAATGCGACATATTCGCATCGAAAGGTGTTTGCAAGCCATTGAGCACATAGGTTTCATTAAAGGTTCCGGCCAAACCACCTTCACCACTGGAGCCGTTATCAGCGGTTACAAATATGATTGTGTTGTCGTACTGTCCGGTACGTTTTAATGTTTCTACCATTTTCCCAATCTGTTCATCGGCGTGTGTAAGCATGGCAGCAAATACCTCCATTTGCCTGGCGTAGAGTTTTTGTTCCTCTGCGTTTAAACTTTCCCAGGAAGGAATTTCAGCAATTCGTGGTGAAAGCTCGGTTCCTTGGGGAATTATGCCCATATCCAACTGTGCCTTATGAATAATCTCGCGGGCATTATCCCATCCCTTATCAAATTTACCTTTGTAGTAATCGATGTATTTTTGAGGAGCCTGGTGCGGGGAGTGCATGGCCACTGGCGCCCAGAACATCATAAAAGGTTTATCTGGCGAGACAGAAACGTGTGAAGTTATATTTCTTGTAAACTCATCGGCCATGGCCTCACTCAAATGATAATCCATTTTTCCGGTCCAGTCTTCCATCGGATTATGATCTCTCCACAACAGTGAACGATAATTATCCGCATCTGCGGCCATAAAGCCGTAGTAGTGATCAAAACCTTCACCACTTGGCCAGCGATCAAACGGGCCACTTTCAGAAACCTCATAAAGCGGTGTGTGGTCCCATTTACCGATGGCGTAATTAATAAAGCCAGCTTTCTGTAAGTGTTTAGCTATAGATTTTCCGCTTTCAGGGGCAAAAGCATTATAGCCTGGAAAACCCATTGCAGTAAGCGAATGTGAGCCCAAACCGATCCTGTGATGGTTTCGCCCCGCCATAATTGTCGCCCTCGACGGAGAGCACAGTGCAGTAGTGTGGAAATTATTGTATCGCAGGCCATCAGCGGCAAGTTTATCTATATTTGGTGTTTCTATTAGGCCTCCAAAACTGCCTATGTGTCCAAAACCGGTATCGTCCAAAAGGAAGATCACCACATTAGGGGTGCCAGCAGGGGGTTGAGGTGGTGTGGGCCACCACTCCTCAGACTCTTCATAACTCTTGGCTATTTTTCCTTCGAATTCCTGCCCGTATTTTTTGAAGGATTCCGATTTTTCTTCGGATGAAGATTCGCCTTGTTGTTGGCAGCCAACAATTCCGATGGCCAGCAGCATTACGAATAGATGTCTAATGTTTTTCATAATTTTAATGTTTAAATTTAAGTGTTCCCCGTATTATTATTTATATTAAAGTGTAAGCTAATCCTGATTCCATTTGTCGCGCGTGATACTCAGTTGCGTTCGTTTTATCAGCCTCCATGCTGCAGCATATGTTTAAGCAACTCCTGCGACGGTCTCCCGGTTTCCAGCAAGCCATATTGTTGTTCATATAGCCGGATTGCGTTTTCGGTAGCGGTCTGCATCTGTCCGTTTATGTCACCGGGATCGAAATCCATTCGCATCAACGACTTCTGTATCTCGAGCACAGTTCCGGTTTCAAATTCTTCCTGGGCAGACTCCTGTTTTTTAAGGCGTTCCGTCTCCGCTATTTGCTGT
>NZ_CAMYKG010000072.1 GCF_947258925.1 uncultured Eudoraea sp.
ATTTCATAACACTTACTTAACCAAATCGTAAAACTCAGATTACGGAAAAGGCCAAATTTAATCTTAACCTTTGTGTATACTGATTTTCATGACATGAAAATTATCTTGGCTTATGTATCCACTTTGGTAGTCAACTTCCTAATTACCCTGTTTAGGACCTACTACTCCCCGCTAAAATTCAAGAAATTTCCTAGAAAACCCAGAACAATCCTTACATGAAAAAAAGACCTGTTGACATTGTGGTCATTTCCGATGTGCATTTAGGCACCTACGGATGCCACGCCGATGAACTCTTTAAATACCTTAAGTCGGTTAAGCCCAAGCAACTAATACTTAACGGGGATATAATAGATATCTGGCAATTTAAGAAAAGGTACTGGCCCAAATCCCATATGAAAATTATTAAATTAATTATGGAATGGGTAACTAAAGGAGTTAAAGTACACTATATAACAGGAAATCATGACGAGATGCTACGCAAATTTGTAGGCCTCAAAATGGGGAAATTCAGTATCTCAAATAAAATTGTGCTTAATGTTAGTGGTAAGAAAGTATGGATTTTTCATGGTGATGTATTTGATGTTAGCATGCAACATGCAAAGTGGATAGCAAAGCTGGGGGCAATAGGATATGACTTCCTTATCCTGCTAAACAGGGCCGTCAATTATATTAGTAGAAAAATGGGAAGGGGTCGGGTTTCTATGTCAAAACGCATAAAAAATGGCGTTAAATCTGCTATTAAATTTATCAACGATTTTGAACAGATTGCCGCTGATATTGCTATTGAAAATGAGTTTGACTATGTTATCTGCGGACACATTCACCAGCCTGAAGTGAAGAAAATAAGCAACTCCAAAGGATCAGTTACCTATCTAAATTCCGGTGATTGGATAGAAAATCTTACAGCTCTGGAATATTATCAGGGAAAATGGAGTTTATACCACTATGAAAAGGATCTTTTAGTCAGGGATCAGCAAGTGGAAGAAAAGGAGCAAATAGAAGTCCTTGAAAAAGGAGAGTTATTTAAAAGTCTTGTGGAAGAGTTTCGGTTTTTAATTCCAAAAATAGACCCATAACCACTGCATCTTTCAAATTAAGCCAAATTATTCGTGAAAACACTCTACGCAATCCAAGGTACCGGAAACGGACATCTTAGCAGAGCAAGGGATATTATCCCAATCCTTAAGAAAAAACAACTTGACCTCGATATACTAGTGAGTGGTACCCAGGCGGATATTCAAATACCTCATCCAATTAAATTCCAGCTTAAAGGATGGAGTTTTATTTTTGGTAAAAAAGGAGGAGTAGACGTATGGCGTACTTTTCAGAAAACAAATTCCGCGAGGTTGCAAAAAGAAATAAAAAGTATCCCGGTGTCAGATTATGACCTGATTATAAATGATTTTGAGCCGGTATCAGCATGGGCCAGCAAACTAAAACAAAAGCAGTGTGTTGCCTTAAGTCATCAGTCTGCCGTTCTATCGCCCAATGCTCCAATGCCAAAAAAACCAGATCCTTTCGGAAAAATGATTCTTCAAAATTACGCTCCCAGCACCAAACGGTTCGGGTTACATTTTAAAAGTTATGAAGAGAATATCTTTACCCCAATAATTCGGGAAGATATAAGAAATGTTTTAACGAAAGAGGGGGGGCATTACACCGTTTACTTACCCTCCTACAGTGATAAAAAGATAATCAACATACTTTCAAAAGTAAAGGGTATAAATTGGGAAATCTTTTCCAAACACAATCACAGTGAATATGTTTCTAAGAAAATCAGGATACAACCAATCAGCAATGAAGGATTTGTGCAAAGTATGGCTACTAGTTGCGGAATATTGTGCGGTGCCGGTTTTGAAACACCGGCAGAAGCGCTTTACATGAAAAAAAAGCTGCTGGTTATACCCATGAAAGGGCAATTTGAACAGCAGTGCAACGGTGCGGCGCTTCAGGAGATGGGAGTTCCCCTTATTAAATCGTTAAAAGTTAAACATCTAGACCAACTCAAAAGCTGGGTAGAGGATAATTCCAGGATTGAAGTTGACTACCCAAATATTACAGAATCAATTATAGACCAAATCCTACAGGAATCCGTTTAGAACATTTAATGGCTGGCATTTCAATTCAAAAATCTTCCAATACAAAAAACTCCGATCTATTAGCCGAACATTTCGGTGATGACTTTGAATGGGGCGTTTCTACAGCGGCATACCAGATTGAAGGTGCTCACGATGTCCATGATAAAGGGGCATCTATCTGGGATCAGTTCACCAGTAAAAAAGGGGCTATTTATAAAGGGCATAATGGCAAAATAGCATGTGATTTTTATAGGAGGTATAATGAAGATATACTGCTTATGAAAGCCATGAATATACCAAACTTCAGATTTTCACTTTCCTGGACCAGAATAATGCCCTACGGTACAGGTAAGATAAGTTCCGAAGGTATAGCCTTCTATAACCGCGTTATAGATTTTTGCCTGGAATGCGGCATCACTCCATGGGTAACCCTATACCATTGGGATCTTCCTCAGGCTTTGGAGGAACAGGGGGGTTGGGTAAACCGGGATATTCTAGGTTGGTTTGAAGAATATGTAACAGTATGTTCAACCCATTTCGGGGATAGGGTAAAGAACTGGCTCGTTTTAAACGAACCCATGGTTTTTACGGGTGCTGGTTACTTTTTAGGCGTGCACGCTCCGGGTAATAAAGGATTAAAAAACTTCCTTCCTGCTGCTCACCACGCCGTTCTTTGCCAGGCTCTTGGTGGTAGAATCCTTCGATCTATAGTTCCTGAAAGCAATATAGGCACAAGCTTTTCTTGTTCAGATATTAAACCATACTCCAAAAGAATAGCAGATATTAAAGCCGCTGAAAAAGCAGATGCTCTTCTGAACAGATTCTTTATTGAGCCATCATTGGGGATGGGTTATCCACTCGAAAGCCTTTCAAAAATAAAGCAAATTGAAAAGTACCAAAGACCGGAGGACTCACAAAACTGCGTATTTAATTTCGACTTCATTGGCATTCAAAATTATACGCGTGAGGTTGTCAGACACAGTTATATGGTGCCTTATCTGCAGGCCAAAATAGTCAAAGCGACTAAAAGAAAGGTGAAAACAACACTGATGGATTGGGAAATATATCCAAAAAGCATCTACAATATGATTGTAAAATTCAACGGATATAGTAAAATCAATAAAATCATTATCACAGAAAATGGGGCAGCATTTTCAGACAAACTAATGAATGGGGAGGTCCATGATCCGGATCGGCTCGCATATTTTCATAGGTATTTAAAACAAGTTAAAAAGGCAAAGGATGAAGGTTACGAAGTTTCAGGATATTTTGCCTGGACTTTAATTGATAATTTTGAATGGGCAGAAGGATACCATCCGAGGTTTGGGTTGGTATATGTGGATTTTGATAGCCAAAAGAGAATAATTAAGTCCTCAGG
>NZ_CAMYKG010000073.1 GCF_947258925.1 uncultured Eudoraea sp.
TCGCGATGAAAAAGGCTTTAAACATGAAGAGGTTGCCCTTTCTGTAGGGGTTCAAAATATGGTACGTGCAGATAAAGGCTGTTCCGGGGTAGGTTTTACCATTGAACCTGAATCTGGTTTTGAGAATGTAATCTTGCTATCAGGTGTTTGGGGATTGGGGGAGAATATTGTTCAGGGGGCTGTGAATCCTGATGAATATTATATATTCAAACCAATTCTGGAACAGGGGAAATTCCCTATTATTCAAAAACGAATGGGGGATAAAAAATTAACAATGGTCTATTCAAAGTCCAAAGAAAATAACCCGACCATAAACATAGACACACCACTACCCAGACAGTGCCAATTTGTATTATCTGATGAAGAAATAATTACCTTGGCCAATTGGGCTTCAGTCATTGAAAAACACTACCAGAAGCCTATGGACATAGAGTGGGCCAAGGATGGACTCACAAGTGAACTCCATATCATCCAGGCTCGTCCTGAAACTGTGCACCATAGTAAGAACAAGAATCTGCTTATACAATATAGACTGGAAGAAAAAGGTAAAGTATTGGCTACAGGAAATGCCGTAGGTTCCAAAATAAAAGTTGGGATGGCACGTCTGTTGAATTCTCCTCAGGATGCCAAAAACCTTTCTCAGGATCATATTATTATTACCGATACCATTACACCGGATTGGGACCCCTTATTAAAACAGGTTGGCGGCATAATTACCAATAAAGGAGGAAGAACCAGCCACGCAGCTATTGTGGCTAGGGAGCTGGGTGTTCCCGCAATTGTGGGTTGCCATAATGCCACAGCTACTATTGAGGATGGGGAAATGATTACTTTATGCTGTTCCCAAGGTAAAACGGGGTATGTCTATGAAGGTAAACTTCTTTTTAAAGAGGAGGAAATCGACTTTTCAAACATACGGATGCCGCATACCGAGGCAAAAATGATATTGGCCGATCCAGAAAATGCTTTTCAATTATCGCTTTATCCTAATAATGGGGTAGGTTTATTACGAATGGAGTTTATCATAACCCACTCTGTAAAAGTGCATCCCATGGCCCTGGTTAAGTTTGATGAGTTGAAAAATACCACTGAAATCGCACAAATAGAAAAACTTACAGAAGGCTACAAAAACAAGCAGGACTATTTTATAGATCAACTCTCACAGGGTATAGCTACTATAGCTGCAGCCTTTTACCCTAAAGAGGTCATCGTTAGGTTGAGAACCAATGAATATGCTAACCTGATTGGGGGCAAGGATTTTGAGCCGAAAGAGGAAAACCCTATGTTGGGATTTCGGGGGGCATCCAGATATTACAATGACCTCTATAAAGAAGGGTTTGCCCTGGAATGTGCTGCCATTAAAAAAGTAAGAGATACCATGGGTCTTGATAATCTTAAAGTTATGGTTCCTTTTTGCAGAACGTTGGAAGAGGGTAAAAAAGTGGTAGCTATTATGGAAGAAAACGGATTGAAAAGAGGCGAGAATGGTCTTGAAATTTATACGATGGTAGAAATTCCAAGCAACGTAATTTTGGCAGAGCAATTTGCTAAAATATTTGATGGATTCTCAATCGGTTCGAACGATTTAACCCAACTTACTTTAGGAATCGATCGCGATTCTGAATTGATGGGCCAATTGTTCGATGAAAATGACCCCGCTGCCAAAAAGATGATTGCCATGGCTATAGCTTCTGCACGAAAGACCAATACAAAAATTGGGCTGTGCGGACAAGCGCCCAGCGACTTCCCGGAATTTGCCAGTTTCTTGGTAAAGGAAGGCATTAATAGCATATCCTTTAACCCGGATGCGCTATTAAAGGGGATTGAGAATATTAATAGGGCTGAGAAAAGTTTTATAACCGTTGGACAGGCTGCCTGCAGTAATTGAAAATATTCTCTTTTGAAACAATCAATGTCAGAGTACCCAGTTTAATTGGATTGAATTTTAAATGATTAATAAGTATACTGGCATAACACAAAAAGTCTACAATGCCTGCTAAAAGAAAACTAGCCGCAATTATGTTTACCGACATTGTCGGTTATACAGCCTTGATGGGATCAGATGAGGATAAGGCATTTGAAGTGTTGGAAAAAAGCCGGGAAATTCATATCAAAAGTATCAATCAATTCAAGGGCAAACTTATCAAAGAAATGGGCGATGGTATGCTAGCTCAATTTGATAGTGCAATTGATTCGGTATTGTGCGCTATCGAAATACAAAAACAGGCAAGACAGCAAATCGAAGAGAAAATTAGGATCGGATTACATCTTGGTGACATCACTTATGATCACGAAGATATTTTTGGAGATGGCGTTAATATTTCCTCCAGGTTACAATCAGTTGCAGACCCGGGGGGTATTTATATCTCTGAATCTATCCAAAAATCCATTCGGGCCAAAAGCGCTGTTAAGACGAAATATCTGGGTCAGGTCAAATTAAAAAATGTTGATTATCTGGTAAACACCTATTGTATATTAGCAAATGGACTACCAATCCCTTCTGCCGCTAAAATAGAGCAACTTAAAGGAAAAGGTCTGTTTCATAAACTAACAAGGTCAATTTATACCTATATCATTCTGTTACTGTTGATTCTTGCTATTGGACCCTGGATACGAGATGCCTTCAAAACTGAGGCATCACCCATATCATCATTACTTATTCTGCCATTTGACAATTTTACCGGCGATGACTCACTGGAATATGTTGTCGCAGGTATACATGATGCTTTAATTGGGGATGTGGGAAAAATAAGTGCCTTAAGAGTACCTTCGAGTCGAACAGCCAATGCCTATCGCAACGTAGAAAAATCGATTCCTCAAATAGCCACTGAGCTCAATATTGATGCTGCAGTAGAAACTTCCGTGACCTGCTATGGTGAAAATATTTGTATTCAGGTAAAAATGGTAAGCGCCTTTCCTGAGGAGAAGCTGTTGTGGGTACACGATTTCAACATTGAGAAAGCACAGCTTTCTAATCTTACCAAAAAAATTGCCAACGAGATTTCCCAGCAAATTAACTTAAATCTGACTCCTCAGGAAGAAAAATTGCTAACGGAATCTAAACCTATAGACCCGGATGCTTACGAAGCCTACCTGCGGGGTATGGGCCACTGGGAGTTAGGTACAAAACAAGACCTTGATCGTGCCATGGGTTACTTTCAATTATCACGTGAAATTGATCCGGATTATGCTCTTGCTTATCTGGGTATTTCCAGTACTTGGGGGGCTTATGTTATGCATGGGTTTTTACCCAATAATGAAGTCTACGAGAAAGCCGAAGCTGCACAAAATATGGCCCTAAAACTTGACAGTTCGCTGGTGGAGATTCGTGCCAGCATTGCCACCAAATATACCTGGGGGGAATGGAATTGGAAAAAAGCTGAAAAAGAGTTTTTAAAGGCAATAGAGGTAAATCCAAATTACGCCTTTTCACAGGCATATTACTCCCATTTTCTGGCAATAATGGGCGATCCCGAAAAAGGGCTCCCACATGGCGAACTTGCCATGGAGCTAGATCCATTTAATACCTTATATATTTCTGTGCATGGGCAGGCACTTAAAAATGCAGGTAAGTATGATGAAGCACTGGAGTTGTTGCTCAAGCTTTATGAAATAGAACCGGATCAAGGGATTGCCCTACCGGCACTGTGGGCGGTCTATCATGAATTGGGTGACTGGCAGAAGGCGCTTGATATTGCAAAAAAAATTTACATATTGAAGGAAAATGAGCTGGCCTTGAAATCCCTTGAACAAGGATTTGAAGAAGGAGGTTACCATTTGGCCATGCAGCGTACCGCCGAGATGATGATCACGAATCGTGATACGATCTACGTTCCTTCATGGCAGATTGCAACACTTTATTGCCGTGCAGAAAAGAAAGAAGAGGCCCTGGAATGGCTCGAAAAAGCATATGAAGAACACGACAGCAACATGCCTTATATTAGTGTAGATCCTATTTTTGACTTTATACGTGACGAACCTCGATTTCAGAACCTCCTGAAAAAAATGGACTTGCCTGAATAGAAGTCATCTTATTATAAAGAGCCTTAAAGAGGTTGTTGCTCAAGTTAACCCAATACAGGCTAACGCCTGTCTGTCTTTTTTGTTTTCACCGTTTAAATGCCTGGTGGCATTACACTATAAAAACAAAAAATCCAACCACTTTCGTGATTGGATTCTCTTGGTCGGGCTTGGCCAACGAAGTTCATCTTTGATGAACGTAGTTGGGGTGGTCACGCCTCAGGCGTGACGACAATCAAATCCCTTTATGGACACTTGGTTTAAAAAGAAGCTTAAGAACGTACTTATTTTGTGTTATTTACAGTATAAAATTAAGGAATATTTTCATACGATTTCATCTAACTACATTTAGCTGAAAAAAGCACCTTTTTGAACATTTAATCAAAAAGTTCTAAGAGCCTCGGAGAAAAGAATTGTTTAACTACTCACAGCTGATTTTAGTGACTGTAATTTCTCCTTTTGTTCTGGCCATTCCCCTTTCATGGTATCTTATGAGCCAATGTTGGAGGGCTATGCATATCTAATCAACATTGTGATAAGCATTTATGTGGTGGCCGGTTCGGTCGCTATTATTTTTACTCTTTTCACCGTAAGCTACCAAGCCATGAAAGCTTACCGCAATAAGCCCCGACCTTGAAATCGGGCCTTTTTGGTTTTCGGAATACGGAATATTCCCTTGCTCTACATAAAAAAAGCGCCCGTTTTTCGGGCGCTTTAGTAATATTTAAGGTCAGGGATTATTGCCGGTCACCAACAACTTTGGCGGTAATAATTTCCCTACCGGTGTTCACTTTCAACACATAGATTGCTTCTTCAACCTGGTCATAAATATTGAACTGCAACTGGTTATTTCCAGGTGAAACATGCTGTGCATCGAGCGTTTTAACAAGCCTTCCTGTGATGTCAAACAATTGTACTTGCACAGTAGCCTCATAATCGATTTTCACATCTACGTTCAATTGCGTAGTGAAAGGCGATGGATATGCGGACAAGGTTGTGGGTTCGTATACCACCACTTGCGGTTCGCTATCTTCGGGATCTGCTTTCACAGTACTCGTACCGTTCTTACTGCCTTCACCTCCACCGACCGAGATATCCAGGAACGTTCCATCCGTGAATAGGACGCGAACGGTGTAAGGTGAAGACGCAACCTTATTCTTGAAGTCGAATCGCAGAATGGCTTCACCAGTGAGGAGCGTGGCACCATTCCAACCCGCTACAGAGGAATTGAGAAGGGCATCAGACGGATCGTCGCTTCCTTGCCAGATCACATTACTGGTCCTGTCATATGTGAGCCAGACCTTGGTAAGGTTGCCGTTGCTTCCAGGCCATTCAGCCGTGATTTCCGCGATTTCCTTATCGTCGCCCGTTAAGTTATTCAAACGCACCGTTAGTCGCTTACCATTGGTCTGCAGTCGGTCGATTGTACAGTGGCATCATCCGATACCGTCTGGGTTCCGAACGAATCGTCACCCATTGCGGTCGCTGTATTCGGTACATCGAAATTATTGACCACATTACCGCAGGATTTTAAGAAGCCCTGTGGGTTATATCTCGCGATCGTAAAGAACGCGATCTGCCAATTGTTGTCGACACCCTGAACAGGTCCACCAGACTGACCCCAACCATCCGTGAATGGATCAGAACAAGAGAGATGCAGTTCGAATGCCGGATCATCACCTGGAGGATCGAAAATGATGTCATTCCTGGTGAGACTTGTAACAATAGTTACGTCATTAGTGATATCCACTTGTGTACCGTTGGGATACGTAAGTTTTACAGGTCCATTGTCCGTAGAACCTTCAAGAATGTAGCCATTCAGGAATACGAAATAAAAGTCATCACCGAACCCTGTGCCATAAGGCGAAACTCCACCATCAAAGAATGGCGCTGTCAGATATTCAACCGTTATAGTCTCCGAACCACCGGCAGGAATTTGTAATGTACAGTCGATGTTATTACCGGCACTATCCGTACAATCGCCGATACTCATCATAGGCAAGCTAATGCTTGTAACTTCAAGAATGGGATCAACCACATCTGTCACCGACACGTCAACCGCATCAGATGGTCCTGCATTGCTTACTACAATAGTAAAAGTCTGCAATGTGCCTTGTGGCACTTCCGTCGGATTGAATGTCTTGATAATCGATAAATCGATCTTAGTGGTAATTTTTTGATCGCACGAAGCTTCGTTACCACAAGCATCAGTGGCCGTCCAAGTACGTATAAACTCCTCACAATTCTGACGTCCTTCGTCAGGCAAAGCATCAGTATACGTTATGGTAACATCCCCGCAATTATCGCTACCCGTGGCAAAACCGGTACTGCTCGGCAAATAGTCATCCGTACAACTGATAAATACATCGACAGGGCAGTTGATGATCGGTGGTGTAGTATCCTGTACCGTAATAACCTGTGTCTCTACACTTTCATTTCCACAGTCATCCGTGGCAGTCCAGGTTCTTGCCAACGTATAGTTGTTTGGACAATCGCCATCAATCCGTTCTTCTACAAAGGCTATATCTACATCGGCATCACAATTGTCCGAAGCCGTCGGCGAAGCCGGATCAGGTACCTCAGAACATTCTACCGTTTCATCTCCAGGAACACCAGCCAATACAGGATCAGTCGTGTCCTCTATAGTAAAGGTAGCCTGAGTAGTCGAGGCATTTCCACAGTCATCGGTAGCCGTAAAGGTTACCAGAGCTGAACCTGTAGCACCACAGTCGTCGCTGAGTGCGGTATAGTCATTCGTCCAGGTTACATCACTACAGGTATCCGAGGCCGCACCTGTATTTCCGATACTTGCCAACCAAGCTTGCAGCTGTGCATCATTGCCAGCACCGTCACATTCGACGGTAAGGTCGGAGGCTGCTACATCAATAACAGGAGCCGT
>NZ_CAMYKG010000074.1 GCF_947258925.1 uncultured Eudoraea sp.
AGGAAAAACTTCATCATAAATAGTATAGTGTTCCATATCGGTTATATGAATAGAATAATACCTTCCTTCTTCAACCTCCGGGAAAGTAACGGTAACCGGGCCATCGGTTAAGTCAATTACTGCTTTTGTATAAATATGGTCTAAAGCCGGTGTTACTACAGGATCAGTTCCTTCTGTAGGCAATTCTCTGGTATGAAATAACTTATTAGTTCCACTGGCTTGTTGAGCAGTTGTTATCATATAGTTCATGTGATGATAGACCATGAAAGCTAAAAAGTCTGCATCAGAAGGTTTCGCCAATATTTCAGTCGCCTCTGCCGACTTGCTATCTGTTGACTCCTCTTTTTTCGATTTGGTCCCACAAGAGATAATGCTAAATGTAATTACTGTAACTAGTGTTAGTTTAATAAGATTTTTCATAGTTCAAATATTGATAATTAAGAGCAAATGCAAACGGTTTTGTAAGAAGGCAAAAGCTAAAAAGAAAACACCATCTTTTAGTTGGATAAAAATTTCCGAATGTCATTCGACAATTTTAAGAAATCAGGTTCGTGCGTGTACATCATGTGTCCTGCTTCATAATAGGTCATTTCTATCTTTTCTCTGTCTATCCCGTTGCGGGAATAGGTATACTCAGCATCAAAAAACGGACAAATCAAATCACAAAAAACGGACAAATCAAATCATAATAACCACTCGCGACCATGACTCTCATTTCCGTATTCCGTCTCATGGTCTCAGCCAATTTTCGTGTAACATTAACAAAGGAAGGCTCCCATTGTTTTCCCTCCGGAAGAGTTCTCCAGTTCCAATTTTTGTAAACTTTATCATTGGAAGTAATATAAGGTCGATCCATGCTTACGTTTAGATCTGAGGACATATAATGATTTATTGCGGCGGTATAAGCCCCGCTTATCTGGTAGCTGGATGCGTCTCCCAAATGAGGGCCATCAGTTAAATCATCAACTTCATCTCCCATAAAACGGCCATCTAACCTGCCAAGGGCTAATCCCTGATCTGCAAGTAATTCCTTCTGAAAGCGATGCATTAATACTCTAAGATTAGACTTTAGAATATACGCCTTGTCGAGGCCGGTAAAATAGCTTAGTTTTTCCGCAACCTTGTTTTGTTCAGCTTCACTGAGTAATGATCCTTTATATAGTGCCGGGGCATATGAATCATATGTGTAGTTTCTGCATTCATCAATAAATGATTCAAGCGATTTTCCTTGGCCTGCTTTTTTGTGGTACCAGGCGGTTGCAGCCATACTGGGCAGGTAGGTAAGATAGGAAGTTATATTGTCGTGAACGGATGTTGAGCCCTCATAATCCAGGGCTTGGGAAATAAGGATTAAACCATTTAACGACATGTTCTGACCCCCTTCTTCCAGGGCATTGGCTACAGCAGCCGCTCTTACCGTCCCAAAACTTTCACCGGCAATAAATTTTGGGGAAAACCATCGATTATTTTTAGTAACCCATTGTCTAATAAATTTGGCGATTGATTTTGCATCTTCATTTAAGCCCCAATAGTCTTTGACTTTACCCTTGCCAATGACACGGCTGTAACCGGTGCCAACAGGATCTATAAAAACAAGGTCTGTCAAATCGAATAAGCCATTTTTATTATCCACTAAATTATAAGGCGCGGCACCATCATCTTCTTTAGCATCCGAGTTAACTTTTACCAATTTGGGACCAAGCATTCCCATATGTAACCACACAGATGCAGATCCGGGACCCCCGTTAAAAACAAAAGTAACCGGTCGTTTAGTCATATCGCTTACCCCTTCCTGGATATAAGCCACAGACCATATTGAAGCTACTGCCTCCTCGGAATCATTTTTTAAATACATTTCTGAGGCAACAGCCTTGTATCTGATTATTTTACCTCTGTTAGTTATTTGATGATTGGTAAAAAACGATTTTGCTTCCGGTACCGGTTTTGTAGTCTCTTTCTTTTCCTGGGAAGAAATGGAAATTGAAAAGAGGAGAATTATGGAAAGGATATTTAATTTCATTACAGCTAGTATTATAGTTTTTTCAAATATAGTTGATTAAATTCTTTACGGTTACGCTCACTGTGCTAACCGATTTTTGTGAATGACCTGTTTAATAGAGTAACCCGTGTCCGAAAGCTCCTTGCACCCGGCAAATCTCTGAAGCGAATGAAGCAGCCTCTTCGAGTGCTTTTTCAATCAACGAGTCCTGAGGAACACTGGCATTGGTTTTGCCTTTTAAGTAGGAAGTCAGGAATCCGGTGATGAAGGCATCTCCTGCTCCTAGCGTGTCTGTTGGTGTCACTGCCAGGGGAGCTTGTCTAAACCATGATCTTCCATCGAACAAAATTACTTCCTTTGGTCCCCGCGTGGCCACCGCCATGATACAGCCCCGATTCACCACTTCCTCAAGAAGTTCTTTCACTGTCTCTTCAGTCCATTCGCTACAGGAAAAAAACCCGAAGTCTATGTACTGGCATAGGGATAGTGCATGTTCGCTGTCGAAGTCATCTGAAAAGTCGTAGCTGATCATGGGATTCAGTGGTTTTATTTTTCCTAGATAGTCATCCATATAGCTGTACGCACTGGTATGTACTATTGAAAAGGATTGCAGGTAATCGAGATCGTCAAATATGAATTCCATTGAGACGGATTTGCTGATTCCACCTTCATTAGATGAAATGAAGATTCGTTCCCCATCCTGGATTTTCAAAATTGCCTGTCCGTTTGGTCCGTCAACACATCGGCTATGGGAAGTATCAACACCTATGTTGGTTAGTGTTTGTTGCACATGCTTAGCACTGTCATCGCTTCCAAAAACGCCAAGATAGGCAGAGTCACAGCCCAACATGGACGCATATACCGAAAAGTTGAGGGCATTGCCCCCCGGAAACATAGTACGAATGTCAATGTAGTTATCCACAACATTGTCTCCGATACCTATAACTTTAAGTGTTTCATCGCCCATCATCTGCTTTAATATTCAACTATACCCATATAACGGCGTGTTTCAAGCGGATGATTACGAATTTTTGCCAATGCTTCACGATAATCACACAGCACACTGTAAAACATTATCGGATTGAAGTATTCTACAACGGATGCGGGAATTACGCCAATACCCAACTCCCGGGCGTCTACAACCACATATTTTTTGGCATAAGTTTTAAGGAAAGTGATCACCCTTTGATCAAGCGGCCGCGTTCGACCTTCATTTACCAATACAATAAAATTGGTTTTTTTGTCTGTAACTTCGAAAGGACCATGAAAAAACTCACCGGAGTGAATTGAGCTCGCGTGCAGCCTTTGCATTTCCATCAGAGAGCAGATGGCAAAACCATATGCATGTCCGTAACTTGCCCCGCTCGACAAAATGTAGAATAAATTCTCATTCTGA
>NZ_CAMYKG010000075.1 GCF_947258925.1 uncultured Eudoraea sp.
ACCATATGACTTATCCTTAAAGGTTTGTAATTTGGGTACCCTTTCAATCATTTCTGCCAGCTTTTCGTTGGAATCTTTTTCCAAATCCACATTCCAGCCGCCTATCTGGGCAAACGAGCTTAGAGAAAAAGCAAAGCATAAAAGGAATAATAAGGAGTTCGATTTTTTTAAATAGTTAGTGTACATTTTAGTATTTATTTTGTTATTAAAATATTGTTGGGAACTTTTGATATTCAGTGTATTATAATAATTTACCACCATCATTCAATTTAATTAGCAGGCAATGAATTATTTAGCTGAAAAGGTACAAAAAACAAAGCAAAGCATCTTTCTATTTTTGAACTATTTTCGACTATGAAGTACAATTATTATGCCAAATTCTTAATTGGACTAATTTGCTTTTTGCAGGTGCTTTTTCGGGATTATTTGCTTTTAAAACCTTTGGCAACAGCATTTGCATAGGAAGATGCTATGCTGGGAGAAACATCCGGATTTTCTATAGACGCTGTAGTCCAGGCGACCAGTTGTTTTCCTTCTTCTTGCGTTAGATCATAAACTACAGTTTCCAAAATATAGAGTTTAGAAGTTATAGTGGTACCTTCAGTCTTGAGGGATACCTGATCCGAGGAATAGGTACCCGGCAGGTAAAAATAGTTATAGAATCCGCCATAGGCATCCGGATAAGTTGCACCACCATAGTAAACGGTAGTCTCGTATTTTTCGGCACCCACTTCGCGGCTTCGTTCCTGATAGTCCTTTAAAACGGTAAGAACTACCCCATTATAACTATTTTGTTCCAAAATAGAACGGATTTGTTTTTTTTGTTGTTCCGTAATTTTGGCTGCGGGTTTAAAATCAGGAAATTGGGTATGACTTGAAATGGCATTTAAACCAGCGTCAACGAATTTTTTTGTAATCGCATTTTCAAAGGCTATCCGCAGATCCTTGTCAGCAGACCTGCCCACCACCAGGATTTTTTTGTCATTCATCTTATTTGCTGTTTCCGCCTTCCAGGAATTAATGATTTTGAAACTCGAACAACTCGTAAAAAAAAGGCTTAGAAACAATAAAATTAGTGCTGAGTTCTTTTTCATATTTTTTATTTGAAGGGCTAATGTAGAGATAATTTTTGAAATCAATCCTGCTTGGTAAATTTGGCTCGGACTATTTTTCCGTTTCTGAATATTGTCATTGTAATGACGTCTCCTTTTTGTGCTTCGGCTATTATCTTTCTGATTTTGAAAATGGAGTTGATATCTTCAATGGTGATGCCCCCTAATTCAAGAATAATATCTCCGCCAATTTTTAGTTCTGTTTCTTCAATTTTGGCTGAAATAGTACCACCCTTCAAACCCAATGCACTTGCCGATCCTTTAGAAGACAAACTTGTAATCAACAAGCCTGCTTCCTGCGGCAGATTAAGTGCCTTTGCCAGGTCTCCATCCAATAGTAGGGATTCCATACCACCCCAGATGCTTGATTCCTGCATAAGCAATTTATCGGCCACATTAGATGACATCGCAAAACCAATACCCTCAAACCCGCCGGAATTACTGTATATCCTGCTTGCTATACCAATTACTTCCCCGCTCATATTAAACATAGGACCCCCTGAATTTCCAGGATTAATTGAAGCATCCGTTTGTAAAAATTCAATTTTCACAAAGTCATTGCTTAAATGGGCCGGAACAAATCTGCCACTGAGGATTCCCCGAGATAGTGATTGTTTAAAACCATGAGGAGCACCCAGAACAAAAACATCTTCTCCTACAAATACTTTATCCGAATCACCTATAGGGGCAACTTTTTTGTCTTTGAGCAGGAAATCCCCTTTTATTTTAACCAGGGCGACATCTGCCTGGGCTACGGAACTTATTACCGTTCCCGCGTAAATATCACCATCAAGAAATTCAATTTGAACTTCTTCGGCAGTTTGTACCACATGAGCGGCAGTCCATATAAGACCTTCTTCAGCTATTAATACTCCGGAACCCTGAGATTCCTCTGTAACAACCTGAATATATTCCCCTTCACTTTCCCGGGAAACATTAATGATATCAATAACTACTACAGAGGAATTAATATCCCGATATAACTCTGCAAGAGTTTGACCGCTTGTAACAATGGAAATTAAAAATGTTAAAACGAAGGTTATTTTTTTCAACTGAATATGCTTTAAGATGGTGTGATTAAGATTGTATGTCATTTTCAAATTATTGATCCAATACCAGCGATAAATTGATGAGGTTCGTATTGTAATTAAAATGCTTCATTAACACCAAAGTAAATTCCATTCTGGCCATCTATTCCAACTCCATAATCTAACCTGAGCCAGGTACTCTTATCTTTAATTAGTTTAAAACGTATTCCTCCTCCAAAAGCCGGTTTTAAGTTATTAAATCTGAAGAGATCATCTGGCTCGTTGCTCACACTTCCAAACAATCCGAAACCGGCTAAAGTCCATCTTTCCTTAAAGCGCAATCTATATTCCGCTTGTAAAATATACATATGCTTGTCTATAAACCTGCCATTGAAGTAACCTCTT
>NZ_CAMYKG010000076.1 GCF_947258925.1 uncultured Eudoraea sp.
TACTCCCGGACCAATGACTAAAAATGTTGTGGATAATGCAATATTATTATCTGCAATGACCGGCAGGGATGCAGCTGATAAAAAGTCTGTTAGTACCACTGAGGACTTTGTTGGGGCTGTTAAGGATTCAGGAAGCCTGACGGGAAAACGTTTAGGCGTTTTTAAAGATCTGTTGGAAACGGATTCTATTTATTTGAACACGGCTAATAAATTGAGAGACCTGGGGGCTGAAATAATTGAGTTTACTGCACCGGAAGTATCCATGGATGGGTTTCTTACGCTTCTTAATATTGATATGAAAAATGATCTTCCGAAATACCTTAATGACCAAGTCCGTAATAAAGAATTAATTCCTATGACAAACCTTAAGGATATTGTTGAGTTTAATCGGAGTGATTCGCTATTGAACATTCCTTACGGACAATCTATTTTTGAAGGAATTCTAAAAGATTCAACTAGTTTGGAAGAGCTTGAAATAATAAAGAATAGATTAGAAAATAATGGCAGAATATTTTTCGATACTGCCATGGATGGAGAAAATTTGGATGCTATTTTGTCTATAAACAACTATCATGCAGGGTATGCGGCAGTAGCTAAATATCCGGCATTGACCATTCCAATGGGATACAAGGAAACCGGAGAACCCATAAGTCTTACACTAATTGCGAAGCCGTTTAATGAGAGTAGCTTACTTCAATTGGGACGGGCATTCGAGGCAGCTACAAAAATTAGAAAACCACCCAAAACTTATAATTAACTTTAAAATTACTTACCTTTTCACTAAAATTTTGATGGTACTATAAACCACCAGGTATTATAAGTCTTAGTGATCCGGAAATTTGAATTTTAAAATAGGAATTTTGAATAAGGTCAAACTGCATATTTTACTTTTTATACTTCTCACAATTTTTGCACAAATAGAATCTATGGCGCAAAAAACCGATACCATAGTTCATAAAAATGGAAACATACTTAAGGGAGATTTTAAAAAAATGGAATATGGTATTGTTACCTGGAAAATGGATGGGATGGGAACAATAAATTTGGAGGAACCTTTTGTGGCTACAATAATTTCGCAAAAACAATTCGAGATTATAATGAAAAGTGGCATATTATATTATTCTTCTTTTGAAGCCTCTGATAGTGAAGGAGAAGTAATCATTACAGCGAACGGCAAGAAAGTATCCATTTTAATTGATAATATTGTTGAAATACATCCGATAAAAGGGAACTTTTGGCAGAAATTTTCAGGAAACTTAAGTTTGGGCGGTAATTTTTCAAAAAGTAGCAACCTAACGACAATAGCCTTATCAGGAAATTTAAATTTCAGGAATAAGAAAACTTCATTTAGTACGGACTGGTTTTTAAACTTGTCTTACCAGAATGACAGCCTGATTACCAACAACTCGGAAATTAATATAAGTTGGCAGCATTTGCTTAAAAATAAATGGTCTTCGTTGGTAGGTTTGGGGAGGAGTCAGAATTTGCAATTAGGTATAAAGGAAAGATACAATCTGAATTTAGGCGCAATTAAGGATGTTGCAAATAATACCTGGAGCCGGCTGTATGTAGCCGGGGCTTTGACGGGTATTAATGAAAAATCATTTGATACTAGTAGTCCGGCACAGCAGGATATTGCAGGGGTTATTCGTTTGGCGTATGATATTTTTAAGTATACAAACCCTAAAATCTCCCTAACGTCTAATGTAACATATATTCCCTATTTTACGGGTGATAGTAGATATAGAGCAAACTTTAACCTGAATCCTAGCATTAGTATAATAAACAACAATTTTAAAGTTGGTTTTACCTTTTACTACAATTACGATAGCAGGCCGCCTGCCAGTTCACTTTCCAATGAAGACTATGGTATAAACCTTCAATTGACCTATTCAATAAATTAGGAAAATTAAATAAGAAAAATTGTATATCCCGGGGAAGCAGATCAATAGATGAGCTCACTGATTTTCTCCCACAGGGTGTTGTCAAAACTAGATGGTCCAAGTAAACTCTCGCCGGCATCTTCCCCCATTCTAATTATTACCAATCCCAGGCTGGGAACAATGTAAAGTTTTTGATCATTTTTACCCAAACCCGAATAGGTATCAGGCGGGGCATTAGGAATTAGTGCTCCATTAAATACAAGTTGAACCGAGGGAGCCATATAACTTTCTTTCCCATTGAGCCACCATAGGTAACCATAGGATTTATTCAGCTCCTGGGAAGTGTTTTTCATTTGTGAAATATAATCTGAGTCTACTAAAATGGTCTCTCCATCCCAAACACCATTATTCAAATTAAGCAATCCAAACCTGGCCATACTTCGGGCCGAACTAAAATAGACATTGTTTAAGCCATTTGTGGATATCCAA
>NZ_CAMYKG010000077.1 GCF_947258925.1 uncultured Eudoraea sp.
CGGGGCTATGTTAATTTTACCATTGGAGATGCCTGCTGTGTTAAAATTTATAGCTATTACGACCTTTACCGGAGTTGTCTGCTATCTTATTTATGAATTTATCCTAAGAAGGATTGTTTTCTTAAGGCCTTTGTTTGGACTAAAATGGAAATTCAATGAAAAAAGAACATCTAAAATTCTAACGAAACCCATCTCTAAAATTTGAGGAATGAAGCCACTACTAAAAGTCGTATAACAATTTATTTGTTGGCACTATGTAAACACATAAGTACAATCCCTTAAATCTATCTTTATCCGGGAAACGTAAGGGATAAACACTATTTTAGTGTGCATATAACAAGTTATAAGTAGTAAAATGACAACTCTGATAGAAACTGAAAGATTATTGTTACGGGAAATCACTCTGGATGACAAAGAGGAACTATTTAAGTTGCATTCTGATCCAGCGGTACAATATTATACGGGGGAACCTGTGGTTGAATCTATTGAAGAAATTGAAAAGGCAATAAGGGGGAGAATTAACGATTATGAGAAGTATGGATTTGGCAGGTGGGCTACTATTTTAAAAGATGGGATGCAATTTGTTGGATGGGCAGGTTTAGCATATCTGCCCGAATTTGATGAAATTGATCTTGGTTTTAGATTCTTGCCAGAATATTGGGGGTTAGGGTTAGCAACGGAAGCATCTCGTGCAATTTTGACATATGGATTTGATACTCTCAACTTAAGGAGGATCATTGCCATTGCATTGAAAGATAATAAAGCATCGATCAATGTGATGAAAAAAGTTGGGATGGAATTCGAAAAATTTGCTCCCTATGAACTTGGTAGTGAAGATGGCGTCTGGTATTGGTGTAACAAAAAACTTATAACAAAAAATAACGCGCAATAAAACACATCGTCCTGATATAGTATGACAAAGAAACAAACAAAACGAATACTCAGAATAATATTTATTATTGCAAGCATTAGCTCTTTGGCTTTCGTGCCATGGATTTTGGTAAAGGCCTGGGTTTTACCACTACCTGATACGGTTCAGGAACAAGTAAATGAAGCAATTGATCATGGGTTTGATGGAATGATTGTTTATGTGGACGAAGCAGGCAAACCACCTGCATTTTATACAGCTGGCTGGAATGACCGAAAAAATAAAATACCAGCCGACCCGCAAGCATTATTCAAGATTGGTAGTATCAGCAAGTTATATGTCGCTTTAGCCACAGCTAAATTAGTTAAAGACAACCGTTTGTCTTTGGAAAAAACCCTCGCTGATTACTTTCCGGAACTTGTGGGAAGAATTGAAAATGCAGAAAAAATCACCTTGAGATTGATGGTGCAACATCGGAGTGGCATTCCCAATTTAACGGACAGCCCTGGCTTTTGGGAAGACCCACCCAAAAGCAGTAAAGAAGCGCTTGAATTAGTACTTGACTTGCCCGCGAGCTTTGAACCGGATGAGGCTTATGAATATTCCAATACGAATTATTTATTGCTTTCCCAACTCATTGATAAGGTGGTAGGTTATAGCCATCATCAATATATCAAGGAAGAAATTTTGATACCACTCGAGCTGAACAATACTTTCGGTTCGCTTCGTGAAGTGGATATAGACGATGTGATGAGCGGCTATTACGTTGGCTTTGAGTCGGATATAAAGACTAATGATTATGGCTTAAATGGTTATGGTTCAATGGTCGCTACAGCACAGGATGTGGGTATATTCCTGAGGGCCTTAAATGATGGTTCAGTATTTGATGAAGGAGAACAGGCAATCTATTCCTCAATTTACGTGTACGAACATGGAGGTTTGCTTCCTGGATATCAGAGTCTTGCAGAATACCACAAAGACATTGATACAGTTGTTATTCAATTTGTTAATACAACTGACTTTGATGGATACAATTGGAATTTATCGCAAATAGTATATAATCGTATTGTAAAAATAGTAAGAAGTAAAAAAAGCTCATAACAATATATAAAAAATAGGTCTCAAGATGATTTCGATGTAAACATTTGTAAGCGGTTGTAATCGTATGTTTTTAGGATAGAAAACTGCTAAGGTATTGCAAGACCCTTAAATACTAGGATTTGTTATCTTAGTTCCTATAAGTGAACTATAGTGCATAATGTGCTATATACAATTGTTAGTGGCAATAAATAAAAAATAAATGACTGAGAAAATTTCAACTACAAAATTAGTTTGGTTACACCTTTATCCTGGGTTACTTATTGGGGGTTTGTATATTTTACTCACACCAAGCATTAATAATTTTGGGTACCCTTCAATAATGAGTTTGATGATTTCGGCTCTCTTGGTAAGCAGTGGTAACCGCACAATCAGAGGTATTCTGGTTAATAAGGTAATTGGAGTAAAAAAATTTATCGGATTTATAATCGGAGGAATTGTTCTGAGTTTTTTAATTGTCGGTCTCATGCAGTTTGTAGATGATTCGATTAAAAAAAATGTTTTTGATTGGCTTCCTAATTGGTACATGTACGATGAGGAATTCAAAAATGGTTATACCAAACAAGCACTGATGGTTACAGGAATATTAAGAATTTTTTTTGATGGACTAATTTTACCATACATTGAGGAAATTTATTTTAGAGGATACTTATTACCAAGAATAAAAGTAAAAGGGATTGTTACTCCAATTTTGGCCACAGTATTATTTGCAATATACCACTTTTGGCAACCTTGGAATTATCCAAGTTTGCTCATAATCTCGGCAATTCTTGTTTTTCCCGCATGGTACTTCAAGAATTATAAAATTAGTCTTTACATTCATGTAATAATTAATTTCTTGGGAGCAATCTTGTTTTATTTGATGATTATGCAATAAGAATGGGTACTGCCACTAACATCATATAAAAGCCATTAAAATATGCAATAAGAATGGGTACTGCCACTAACATCATATAAAAGCCATTAAAATGGCATTTATACCAACCGTTAGAAGCAATCAATTCATAAAAAACCAAAATATCATAACATGAAAAATATCATATTTGGTGTACTCATAGCCACCTCGGTACTCATAACTTTCGGATTTGTTTATGAAGAAAATGAATCAAGTGATACACCAGATAAACAGTGGGTCATTGCACCACGTTTTTATACTCTACAAGATGGAGTTTCTAAGGAGGAAGCTCGTGAATGGTTGGAAAATGAATACCTTCTTCTATACAGAGAATTTCCTGGTTTTAATTGCCAAGTTGGAGAACCGGTGAGTTCAGGTGGTTGGGGAACAAAAGATAATAAGGCTAAAGACAAAGGAGACTTTGTTATGGTCTATTTCTTTGACTCAAAAGAAACAAGAGATTATTACTTTCCTGAAGATGGTAGTTGGAGTGAAGCAATAGTTAACGGGATTGCAAAACATCAATCTACATTTGATCAATTATTTGGCAAATATTTCATACAAGATAAATATCAAAACGAAGAATACATGATGTTTGCATCGTCAAAATAAAAAAGCTTCTAACACTATGTAAAAATGCATTAAAACGCATTTTACATTGAACGTTAAGTGTTATCTAAAATGAAAACTATATTGACAGTATCTTTATTAATTGGATTTTTCCTGTGTGGATGTGATTCTGAAAACATTGAAATTGAGGAAGGTTATAAAAAAGTTAATGGAGTAAATCATTTTTATAAAATTGTAGGCAATGGCGAACCATTTATTTTGTTGCATGGAGGACCTGGAATGTACCATGATGAATTATTTCCATTTTTTCTTGATTTTGCGAAGTCCAATAAGGTGATTTTTTACGACCAACGGGGAAACGGAAAATCCACCTTGGAAAAAATTGACAGTACAACTTTTACTGTTGAATTAATGATTGAGGATTTGGAAGAATTACGTAAAGAATTTAGAATTGATAAGCTAAACATAATAGGTCACTCTTGGGGAGGTTTACTAGCGATGTATTATGCAGTGAAATATCCTGACAATGTTAAGCGATTGATCCTTATTGATGCAGCACCAGTAAATACTGACTTGTTGATAAAATGTTATGAAAAACAGATATCAATGTTTAAACCAGAAGAATGGGAATATTTACAAAAACTGTGGAACAGTGAAGATTATCTTGCTGGTAATCCTAACGTTCATAATGAAGCAATGAGAATATCAGAAGGAACTATTTTTTCCAATAAGGATGTGATCGATGATTATATGAAAGTCGCGGCCTTTAATGAAACAACAGCTAAAAACTCAGTTGCCCTAAATTATTTGGCTACACAGATGAAATTAAACATACATGTTCAAGATAGCCTTTCAAACATTAATTGCCCAACTTTAATTATAAATGGTAAAGATGATTTTATTGTTGAAGAAGCTTATAGATTAACAAATCAATTAATATATAATTCAGAAATTGTATTAATAGAAGGAGCAGGACATTATCCCTATATTGAAAACAAAGAGGATTTTTTTAATGAATTAAACAATTTTATAAAAAAGACAACACCTAACAATGTATCCTATGAAAAGCCCTAGTCCAGTTTCCTTAAAGATAATTAATATTTATTTTTCTTACTTAAACCACCTTTTTTTCTTTTAATATAACT
>NZ_CAMYKG010000078.1 GCF_947258925.1 uncultured Eudoraea sp.
AAAAAAAGCGCAAGCTTTAAATTCTTGCGCTTAGTGAGCTATTTTGCATATGCGTTGTTGTACACTGGCTTTTTATCTAAGGTCTTTATTCATCAGTCTCTCCAAGGATCACTGGCGTTCCAAGAGCCGATTTGGTTAATTCAATTATTCCTGCCCTGTCATAGTATAAGAAGCAATGGCTAATTTTCATATTGTCATTGAACATATATACCATGTGTTGTCTCACGGATGTGGATTTATCCCCTATTGTGAGTGTTAAATCTGTATAGGCCAGTACCCCGGAACCTACAACTTTATAATAGTTAGAGGGTGAATTAATTTTTAACGGCAAAAAGGTGTTATTGGAAAAGTTCAAGGTGGCACCTGTAGTTTCCTGGTAGTTTTTCCACCAAGCAACGAGTTCATCTTTACCATTTATGGAATGGCGTGTCTCTGAGCTACCATCTGGCCAGTACCACATCATATCATCAGCCATATATTCAGCGTAAGCATCATGTTCATAATTTGCCAAATGGCCTAATGTTTTCAGGACGATATCTGAATATTCATCTGAGGCCATTTCCACCATTGGGACTTCTTTTTCTGCCAAAGCAGCATCTTCTTTCTTGGTTTCGGCGCAACTAGCAAATAGCAGGGCGCAAATCATAACTACGGTTTTTGAGAGCGTGTGGTTAGTTAGTGTTTTCATAATGTTATTTTAAGTTGATTATCAATTACTTAAATATAGTAAAATTTATTGGTCATATTTTCGAGCTTGTGTACAACGGTCCCGTATATGCCTTGTTGCGGTTATCGAAGCACTTTCTTGCCCACCTGAAGCGAACTTGGCTAAGAGGTGAAATCCTTGAATTTAGAGTTTTATCCGCCATAAGCTATATGCAATGTTGTGGTGCGTTTTTTTATCTCAAATTATCTGTTTTATTGTTTTCATTGGAAGGAACATCTTTTCACTATCAGGTAGCTTTTCAAAACCATACTTTTTATAAAACTTCACTGCATAATTGTTGATTGGGTCGACTACAACAGCCATAGCTCCAATACTTTCTTCCGATAAAGTAAAAGCTCTAAATAATGCATCTAAAAGAAGGTGTTCTCCAAGACCTGTTCCTTTTTCTTTTATGTCTCTGGCTAGTCGACCGAGTAGGATTACTGGAGCATTATAATTCTTGGGAACTCTATTGATATACTTTTCGGGTATTAGTTCTCTTCCCAGACTTTCACTCGTAAGAGTATAATAGCCAATTACATTTTTGTCTTTGTCCGTTGCAACGAAACATACTGCAAGTTTTTTCTTAACGTCTTGACTAACTTGTTTTTGAATATAGTCTGTTAATGGAGGCTCTTCGCATTCAAACCCCTTTCTATTGTGAGTTTTATCTAATATTGAAATATTCAATTCAAGATCTTTTTGATTTGTACCTCTTAGCAGCTTCTACCAAATTTTGATTTGGTTTTGTATTGCCAAATACAGCATCAAAAAATACTTGACGATCTTTCTCTGTAGCAATTATTCTGTCGTTTTTAGCAACAATTTCTTCAGCTTGTTTTTTAACTACACGAACAATAAAGCTGGTAAATGTTGAGACTGGTGCTTCCATGATAAACTTGTTTTATACAAATGTACGGCAAATAACCGTACAAAACAAATTTTATTCAAATGCACCACAACGGTCTCGGCTATGAGTAGTTGCGTGGGTTAGCACTTATCTTAGCAAGTACACACCAAACTGAAAATCCGCGAGGATTTTCAGAAGTAGGCGAGAACAAGCAATTACTTATAGCCATTGTTGTGCTTTCGTTATTTACATTTTTTATTTTTTAATAATTCTATAGGTTCTTGCATTTCCTTTTTTAAATTAGATAAATGTTGTTTCTGCCTGATTAACATAGCAATAAAAAAAACAAGATTATCTTGAAACTTTACGAATATTGGATTATTAGGCTCATTTGTCCAATCATTTTTTGGCAATAGATCTAATAGCTCTTTGTCGAGCTCTTGATTAAGGTAATCAATATCTTGAAACCCGAAATCACATATTAATTCAAAATCACTCATTCTTTTAAGAATTTCATTCCTATTCTCTTGAAGTAGATTTAGAATGTTATTCAAAAATGTACTATGCTGAATGAGTCTGTTTTTAAGTTCTAAATCCGTCAACAGTTTTAACTGTCCCGACGATGTTATGTCTTCAAATGTAATATTGCTGGGTACAAAAACGTCTTGTCTTAAAGCAAATACAAATTTATTAAGTATTTCACCTCTGTCATTAGGTGGTTTGTTTAAATCTAATATCAGCTCTTTACAAAGCTTTATTTTATCAGTTGTGAGTTTAGAAGTTTCATCAATTAATTTTTCATTTAGCTCAAAGTCGTCTAAAATTCTACAGTAATAATCAGCTTCGGCAATTTTATTTTTTCGGTTTTCATTCCAATTATTAATCTGCAAAGCAATTAAAATTCCAATAACGACAAGAATGATTTCTCCAATAGCATATTTAAAATACTTTCCAGTCTTTCCTTCCGAAAGTAAGTTTTGTCTAATTTTTCTAAAGAATTTTATCATTAGTTAGCGGTTTCTGATAATGAAGCACAACGGTCTGTGTATGGTGCGTATCCCGAAGGGTATGCACTATAGCATCGATGAAAAAGCAGTTAGTCAAGTATCTTTAAAGTTCTCTGAAACTATAAGATATGGAATCTCAACAAACTGCTCTACCAAAGCTATACATTGGTATCGACATTCACAAGCGAAGCTGGAAGGTTCATT
>NZ_CAMYKG010000079.1 GCF_947258925.1 uncultured Eudoraea sp.
GGTGTGATCTGTACTGTAGCTTATCTGAAAAACTGGGAAAACCTTAGTCATGATGACTACAAGGCAAAAAAAGAGGAGGTAGCCCAGATCTTACTGAAGCGCCTGGAAGAGAAGTTTCCGGGTATTTCGGAAAGCATAGAATATTACGAGGTATCTACCCCGAAAACTATCAAGCGGTATACCTCTAATCCCAGTGGAGCAGTTTACGGTTTTGCTCAAACCTTGCAATTAACAGCTTCTAAACGATTTAGAAATAATTTCCTGATTCCAAACCTCTATTTCGCGTCGGCTTGGGCTTTTCCTGGCGGTGGCTTTGAAGGTAGTATTACGGGAGGGTTTTTGGCTGCCTTGCAGATGAATAAAGACAAAATATGGTCGGAATGTGATGACGAAAAGTATGTAGACCAGAGAGTTGTTGCCCTTTCAGAGCGCAAAAAGTTAGATGACAAAACGCTCGAATTGAGCTTTGAAAAACCTCCCGGATTTCAATGTCAGAAAGGACAATATTCCATTCTCAATCTCACAAACCCTAAAGTAACCGAGCTGGACGTACCCTATCGCTGGCTTGCTGTTAATTCGAATGGTGAGGAAGATCACTTAAAGTTTCAAATTGAATTGGATGGCAGCAGCTTTTCTAAAAGTTGTGAGGGTATCGATATTGGTGATCAGGCTTTGATATTTGGTCCTATGGGCTAGTTTAATTTTGTTATACCAATAGCTAAAACAATGTATTATGAACGGAGCAATTTTTTTCTCTGGTAAGTACGGTAGTACAGAGCAATATGCCAACTGGATTGGCGAAGCCACAGGATTTCCTGTATTTGACATTAAGGATCCCAATGCCGATCCGTCAAAGTACGAGTATTTAATATTGGGCAGTTCAATTCTCTATTTTAAGCTTTCTATCCGAAAATGGGTAAGGACAAATTTACCTCTGCTTAAGGACAAGTCCAAAATCTTATTTTCGGTTTCCGGTGCCGGGCCAGGCGATAAACTCAACAGATGGGTTGCTGCTTCCCTTCCTTCCGGGCTGGCTTCACAAATGGAGCATGTGGGCCTTCCAGGCAGGTTAGACCATTCGAAAGTTAGTTGGTGGGTTCGGAAGATGCTTTGGATAGGTTCCCTAATAAATCCAGATCCCGAAGCCAGAAAAGATGAGCGCTATGGGTTTGACTATGTTGACAAAGAAAGCATTGAACCTATATTAGAAATGGTAGTCTAAGTTCTGATAGAAAATTGAAATGTCCAATGGTTAGATTCAGTAATGATGGATAAAAAACTAAAAATAGTAGCAATCTGCGGAAGCCCGCACAAAGGGAATACTTACAACATTCTTAAACTGCTTAAACAAAGTAATTCTGAAATAGATTTCAAGATTCTTATGCTTTCTGAATTAAATCTGATGGATTGCCTTGGTTGTTATTCATGCATCAATATTGGAGAAGAAAATTGCCCTCTTAAAGACGATCGTGATATGATCATCGAAGAAATGAAAGCTGCTGATGGCACTATATTCGCGTCTCCTACTTATGCTAGAACCATTAGCGCGTTGATGAAGAAATTTGTAGAACGAACAAGCTATCTTGCTCATAGACCAATGTTTTTTGGAAAATATGCCATGGCACTTACTACCTGTGCTGGATTTGGGGCCGACCTAACCAGTAAATATTTAAATGAAAACTTCACTCAAAGTGGATATAACTTTGTGTCATCTTTGGAACTTAAGGTAGCAACTAAATCTAAAAATGAAACAGCTCATAATCGTTTGCAGGCATTAAATGGATATGAAGAGCTTCTTAATGCAATTAAGTCACATGAGAAATTTGAACCTTCATTAGGGCAATTGGTGTACTTTAATATCTTCAAATCTATTTCAGAATGGAATAAATTGAAAGGGTGGGCTGATTACAAGTTCTATAAAGACAAGAAAGATTTCTATTATGACATCAAAATCCCCTTCGTTAAGAATAAAATAGCTAAATGGATTGCAGGAAGAGAAACAAGGAAGTTTATGGCGAATAGATAGCATTTTATATGAATGCACGAATCATCGAAAATTAAAATTAAAAAGTACAATAATTGAGAAGATATTTTTTCATATGCAAGGCACATGAAATTCAATGCATTCAAAACAAGCTGGCGTTTGTTAGTTTTTTGATCCCTCAACCCAAGCGTTCTAAATCAGATTCACTTCGTGCATCCCTGCAACCTCAGATCATGCAAATGTAACTTACAATCCTATTGGGATTCACTTCGTGCATCCCTGAAAAGCAATCCCGGGCAAGCATAAAAACCAACACAAGCTGACGCTTGTTCGTTTTTTGATCCCTCAACCTTTTGAAAATAAATTTTCAACGTTTTTCGGAATCAAAAAACCCACAACTCTTGTTGTGGGTTTTCTTTTGCGGAGGAAGAGGAACTATCTAGAATCTCATATTCTTAGGTTTTATAAGGGTTAAAATGAGGTCCAAAATTTAGGGACACCGAATTAGTCCCTTTTT
>NZ_CAMYKG010000080.1 GCF_947258925.1 uncultured Eudoraea sp.
CCGTTTGTTCCATAAAAAAACCAGATACTTTCATATCTGGTTTTCTTTGTAGCGGGGACTGGACTCGAACCAGCGACCTTCGGGTTATGAGCCCGACGATCTACCTACTGATCTACCCCGCGATGTGGACTTTCAATATTTTATTGGCAGTATTTTTTGTTCTTTCCCCAAGGAAGAGTAGGTACCCTGTCCTGAGGAATCGAAGGATACTGCTTTACCCCGCGATGTGGACGGCAAATATACGATGCTTTTTTAGGATATTCAAAACTTCAAGCCTTAATTATTTATTTCAATAATGCCCTAACAAGCGTAAATTCCATAACTTCGAGGCTTTAATTCTTTATGGAGATTATTAATAATTTTTTGGCAGGCGTACTTCCTTATACCGAATGGGTAATGCTTTTTTTAATAGTCGGGGGAGGGCTTTACCTGGTTGCTTATTCAAAATTACTACCCTATCGTTACTTTAAACATGCCATTCAAATTACCTCAGGGAAATACGATAATCCCGATGATCCCGGCGAAGTTAGTCACCTACAGGCCCTGTCTTCCGCCGTAGCGGCTACCGTGGGACTTGGAAATATTTCAGGGGTGGCCATAGCCATTTATCTGGGTGGACCGGGTGTTGTGTTCTGGATTTGGATGACTGCCCTGGTAGGGATTTGTATTAAATTTTATTCCTGTAGCCTTGCTATTATGTATCGCGATAAAGATGATGAAGGCAATTTGCAGGGAGGGCCGATGTACTACATTACCATGGGTATGGGCAAAAAGGCCAGGCCTTTGATTTACGACAAATCAGTTTACTCAAACTTTAATGGGGGTCATTAACCCCAACGAAACCATAGCAGTATTAGGTGACTTCAATTGGAAATTGGGAATAGGGCTTGTACTTAGTGTGATCACTTCCTTCGTAATTTTCGGGGGCCTTAAAAAAATTGCTAAAGTTGCCACGGCAATTGTTCCTTTTATGGTCCTTTTATATTTGTTCGCCGTTATAGTGATCATGGGAATGAACGCTGCTGAGATTTGGCCGTCATTAAAATTAATCCTGGTGGAAGCATTTAATATTGAAACTGCTGTACAGGGAGGATTATGGGGTCTCATAATAATAGGCATACGAAGGGCTGTTTTTTCCAATGAATCAGGGGTTGGTAATGCGCCTATGTACCATGGACAGTCCAAAACCAAAGAACCTATTCAAGAGGGCTTGGTAGCCATGCTGGGCCCGTTTATAGATACGATTGTGGTGTGTACCCTAACCGCAGTGGTCATTATTTTAAGCGGGGCTTATTTAGATGCTGAGAGCAACGGAATTGTGATGACCCTCATCGCATTTAAGAAATCGCTTTTTGGCTTTGGAGATGTGCTTTTAATGATCATAGTATCTGCGTTTGCACTTTCTACTCTTTTTACCTACTCCTATTACGGCACCAAATGTCTTTCCTTTTTAACCAATGTTAAAACGGGGAAACTTTATAATTACATCTACGTAGGGAGTATTACCTTTGCAGCAGTGGCTTCTGTAGACCTTGTAGTTAATTTAATTGATCTTTCATTTGCGCTCATGGTAATCCCCAATATGATTGCTGTGTTGTATTTGTCCCCGGGAGTAAACAAGGCAATGACGACTTATTTTTCAAAAATAAAAGTATAATGGCTCATAAAGCAGGTTATGTAAATATCATTGGGAACCCAAATGTGGGTAAATCTACCCTTATGAATGCTTTTATAGGTGAGAAACTTTCTATTATCACAGCTAAGGCGCAGACTACCAGACATCGCATCCTGGGAATCGTTAACGGCGAGGATTTTCAGGTAATTCTTTCAGATACTCCGGGGATTATTAAACCTGCATACGAGTTGCAGGATTCCATGATGAACTTTGTAAAATCGGCTTTTGAAGATGCAGATATCCTTATTTATATGGTAGAACTGGGTGAAAAAGCATTGAAAGACGCCACTTTTCTTGAAAAACTAAAAAAAAGTAAGATCCCGGTACTGCTATTGCTTAACAAAATTGATGTTTCGGATCAGCAAACACTGGAAGAACAAACCCAGTATTGGCAGGAACAGCTTCCTACTGCAGAGAT